>LFTR01000033.1:40206-54252 GCA_001513425.1 Clostridiales bacterium DTU024 | reverse complement strand
TTGGTTTCTTTCGCATCTGCCGAACAGAAACCCCTCAAGATCGGTGTTACGATCTACAAGTTTGACGACAACTTCATGACTCTTTACCGCAATGAGCTGGAGAAATACCTGACGGACATGGGCCATCAGGTTACCGTCACGGACGGCAAGGGCGATCAGGCCGAGCAGACCAACCAGATCAACTCCTTCATCGCCGAGGGCGTTGACGTGCTCATCATCAACCTTGTGCAGTCCACCGCCGCCTCCGCCGTTATCGAGCTGGTGAAGGAAGCCAACATCCCCACCGTGTTCATCAACCGTGAGCCCACGGCCGACGATATGCAAATGTGGGACAAGATCGCCTATGTCGGCGCGGACGCCCGCCAGAGCGGCACCTTCCAGGGTGAAATCGTCCTTGCATTGCCCGATAAGGGGGATATCAACGGGGATGGCGTCGTTTCTTACATCATGATCATCGGCGATCCGGAGAATGTGGACGCGCAGTACCGCACCGAATTCTCTGTCAAGGCGCTGACCGACGCCGGCCTGGAAGTCAAGGAGCTGTTCGCGCAGCGCGGCGACTGGGCGCAGGAAAAAGGACAGGAACTGGTAGCCAACGCATTGGCCCAGTTTGGTGATGAGATCGAAGTCGTATTCTGTAACAACGACGCCATGGCGCTGGGCGCCGTGCAGTCCATCGAAGGCGCCGGACGCAAGGTGGGCGAGGACATCTACCTGCTGGGCGTTGACGCATTGGAAGAAGCTGTCAACCTGGTCAAGGAAGGCCGCATGACCGGTACTGTGCTCAATGATCATATCGGTCAGAGCCATACTGCGGGCGACGTGGCAGTGCTTGCTGCCGCCGGCGAGCCGCTGGAAAAGAACTACACCGTTGACTATGTCAAGGTTACCGTAGAGTAATTGCCCCTTAACGAAAAAAGGGTGCGTGTGTTCCCCACACGCACCCTTTCCCAAAGAGACAGGAGGCCATCATGGCTGAATTCCGTCTGGAGATGCGCGGAGTATCCAAAAGTTTCCCCGGTGTCAAAGCGCTGGACAATGCCGAGCTAAAGCTGCGCTCCGGCACGGTGCACGCTCTGATCGGTGAGAATGGGGCGGGCAAGTCCACCCTGATGAAATGCATGTTCGGCATCTATAAGATGGACGAGGGCGAGATCTATTATGAAGGCAGCAAGGTCAGTATCTCCGACCCGCTCAGCGCTCTGAAACTGGGCATCGCGATGGTGCATCAGGAGCTGCAGCCCATTACCGAGCGCAGCGTAGCGGAGAATATTTATGTCGGCCGTTACCCGATCAAAAAGCTGCTGGGCTTTCTGCCCGTGGTAGACCACGCGAAAATGCACAGCAACACCGAAGAGCTGCTCAAGAAAGTGCGTATGAACTTCGACCCCCGGCAGAAGCTGGGCAGTCTGAGCGTGTCACAAATGCAGTCTGTGGAGATCGCTAAGGCGGTGAGCGCGGACTGCAAAGTGCTGATCCTGGACGAGCCCACCAGCTCATTGTCCGAACGCGAGGTGGAGGCACTTTTCACCATCATAGCCGATCTGAAACGCGAGAATGTGTCCATCGTCTACATCAGCCACAAGATGGACGAGATCCTGCGCATATCCGATGAGGTCACCATTATGCGGGACGGCAAGTACATCGGCACTTGGGATTCGAAGGAGCTTGACACCAACTTCATCATTACCCAGATGGTGGGCCGCGAGCTGACTAACCTATATCCGCCGCGGGACAATGTGCCCGGTGACGTCATTTTTGAACTGAAGAAATTTACTTCCATCAATCCCCGTTCTTTCCGTGATATCAACATGACACTGCGCAAAGGGGAGATCCTGGGCATCGGGGGACTGGTCGGAGCGCAGCGAACAGAGTTGATGGAGGGCATTTTCGGTATTCGATCCTCCAGTCATGGCACGATCGAGTATATGGGAAAGACGCTGAAAATAAGCAGGCCGCGGGATGCCATCCGACGCTCGATCGCCATGTTGACAGAAGACAGGCGGGCGACCGGCATTTTCCCTGTGCTGTCGGTCGAAGACAATGTCTCCATCGCCAGTCTGGATAAATATCTCGACCTGGGTTTTGTGCTAAACAACGGCAAAATCAATAGCCTTGTCCAGGACAACATCGCCAAGCTGTCCATCAAGACCCCCTCCAACAAGACGCTGATCAAATCTCTTTCCGGAGGCAATCAGCAAAAAGTGCTTATTTCGCGCTGGCTGGCCAATGACCCGGACATCCTCATCCTGGACGATCCCACCCGCGGCATTGACGTCGGCGCCAAATACGAGATCTACTGCATCATCGCCGACCTTGCGCGCTTAGGCAAAAGTATTATCCTAATTTCCAGCGAGCTGGGCGAACTCATCGGCATGAGCGACCGTATCCTTGTCATGTGCGACGGGCGTCTTACCGGCGAAGTGAAGCAGGAAACGGCCACCCAAGAGAATATCATGGCCCTGGCCACGTCATTTGAGTGAAGCGGAGGACCTAACATGCAACGAGCCACGAACCAGGCCAATTGGCCGCGGAAAATCGTCGGGCTGCTCAAAGATAATATTATCATTGTCGGCATAATCATTCTGGCCGTGGTTGTTTCTTTTTTGCGCCCCAATTTCCTTGGAGAGTCCAACATTAGGAACTTGCTGGGCAATACCGCAGTACGCTTCATCATCGCCGCGGGCGTTTCCGGGGCCCTGATCACAAGGGGCACCGACTTGTCCGCCGGCCGCGTAGCAGGCTTTGCTGCCTGCATTTCCGCTATCCTGCTGCAGAACCGCGAAAAAAACGTCAGCGGCAACTTCTATCCCGAAATGGGGCAGCTGCCGGTTATCCTGGTGTTGCTTATCGTGCTGGCGATCTGCGCCGTCATCGGCATCGTAAACGGTACAGTTATCGCATATTTTAAGGTGCCACCTTTCATCGCCACCTTGGGCATGCAGACGCTGGTGTACGGCATCTGCCTTGTGTATACCGGTGCGCAGCCATTGGGCAACCTGGACCCGCGATTCACCGTCCTGGCGCGGGGATTCGTTCTGAACCCCATCGTCAGCTACCCCGCACTTATCGCGCTGGCTGTGGGACTGTACATGTGGTTTCTTTATAACAAGATGCGCCACGGCAAGTACATGTACGCCATCGGCGGCAACGAGAGCGCCGCGGAAGTAGCGGGTGTCAGTGTGAACATGACCAAAGTGCGGGTCTATATGCTGGCCGCATGCCTCTACGGATTGTGCGGCTTCCTCATCGCCTCCCGTTCCGGCGGCGCTTCGGTGAACACCGCCCAGGGCTACGAGCTTGAAGCGATCGCGGGCTGCACCATCGGCGGTGTTTCCGTCAACGGCGGTGTCGGACGCATTTCCGGTATCCTCATCGGCGTGCTGGTATTTGAAGTACTCAAAATCGCCATGCAGTTTATGGGGCTCAAAAGCGAGTTCACCTATATCGTTCAGGGCCTGGTCATCATCATCGCGGTCGCTCTGGACCTTCGCAAGTACTTGGCTAAGAAATGATTCAAAACGAAAAGAAACGGATGGATACTATAGGCAAAGACGCGGAAACCCCTGCCGTCAAAGGCTACAAAGAGCGGCTTTATGACAAAGTGAAACTGCCCCTGTGGGCTATCGACGTTTTTATAGCGCTCGCGGTGCTGGCGCTGATATTTGCGCTGTATATCGGCACACGCCCTTGAAGACGGGAATCGTTTAAGCATTAGCTCCTTGGGTTTGGAGCTGCTCAGAAATGCTTCTCATCCATGGCGCTCTTGAGACTTATGTCACCGTCAACCTTTCCAGACATCCCCCTTTGTGATATAATCATTATCCGTGAAAGGGGGGATGTCTTTGTATTCAATGTCAGGTTTCGGCCGCGCCGGCATGGCGCAGGACGGGCGGGAGATCAGCGTGGAGATCCGCAGCGTCAACCACCGTTTTTTGGATATCAATCTCCGGTTGCCCGGCGCACTCACCTTTCTTGAAAAGGACGTTCGCGGCAAGGTGAGCGAGCGTTTTAAGCGCGGCCACATGGACATCACGTTTACTTACCGCAACATGAGGAGCGATGCGCACACCGTGCGCGTTAATGTGCCGCTTGCGCATCATTACGCGGAAGCGCTGAAACTGTTGCCCCACGAAATAGGCATCAAGGACGACTTGGGTGTGTCGCACCTTATTGCTTTGTCTGATGTGGTAACGCTGGAACAAAGCGTCGAAGATGAAGAAACGCTGTCCCGCCTGGCCCTTTCGTCCCTTGGAACCGCGCTGGAAGGCGTTTTGCGGATGCGGGAAACAGAAGGGAAGCGGCTGCTGTCCAATCTCCAGGAGATCCTTGGGCGCGTGGAAGAAAAGGTGAAGGGCATTGAGCGCATTGCCGATACCATGCCGCTCAGATGCCGCGAAACGTTGGTTCAGCGGCTTAAGGCCCTGGCTCTGGAAAACGTGGACGAAGGCCGTTTGGCGCAGGAAGCCGCATTTTTGGCCGATCGCTGCGACATAACGGAGGAGCTCACGCGGCTTGATTCCCACATCGCTCAGATGCGCGAAGCGTTTCATAGTGAGGGAGAGACGGGAAGGCGCCTTGATTTTTTGGTGCAGGAGCTGAACCGCGAAATCAACACCATTTCTTCAAAAGCGACAGACGCCCACGTGGTCACCTTGGCGGTAGACATCAAATCGGACATCGAGAAACTGCGCGAGCAGATACAGAACGTGGAGTGATCGCATGAGAATGATCAACATTGGCTTTGGCAACATGGTGTCGGAGGGGAGAATCATCGCCGTTATCAACCCCGATTCCGCGCCTATCCGCCGCATGGTGCAGGACGCAAGGGAATCAAAGACATTGGTGGACGCTACGGCGGGACGCCGCATGCGCGCGGTGATCATCACTGATTCCGGCAGCATCATCCTGTCGGCCTTGCAGCCTGAGACAGTGGCAGCGCGTGTGAGGGAAGGGGACAAGACTTGATGAAGGAAACGCGCAAGGGAATGCTCATCGTGGTGTCCGGCCCATCCGGGACCGGGAAAGGAACGCTGTGCGAGAAGCTGCTGGCCAATGATACCAGCGTCCGCTTCTCGGTCAGCGCCACGACCAGGAGCCAGAGGGAAGGTGAAATCGATGGTATCCACTATCATTTCATGTCAGACGAGAGGTTTGATGAACTTCTGAAGCAAGACGCGTTTCTGGAGCACGCCACCGTGCATGGGCACCGTTACGGCACGTTAACCAAACCCATTGACGAGGGCATTGAAAAAGGGCAGAACATTCTGTTGGATATTGACTCACAAGGCGCCATCAATGTCATGAAGCGCCGGCCCGATTGCGTATCCATTTTCATTCTGCCTCCAAGCGGCAACGCCCTGCGCGTACGTCTCCACACCCGCAACACCGATGACCCGGCGGAGATTCGAAGGAGGCTGGCCAACGCGCCCGGCGAGGTTGCCAAACTTAAGCTGTACGACTATGTCGTTATCAACGACGATCTTGAAATGGCCTACGAGCAGATCTATCACATCGTGCAGGCTGAAAAGCAAAAAACCTGCCGCTATTTTCCCGTAATCGAAGACCTTTAAGGAGGATCCCATGGCAATTAATGATCCAAGCTTAGAAAAATTGAAGGATAAGAACGCCAGCGCGTATACGCTGGTAGCAGCCGTGTCCAAGCGCACCCGTGAATTGGTAGACGGCGCACAGCCGCTGGTTGACCCGACCGAAAAGAAATCCATAGGCATCGCCATTGACGAAATAGACAGTGGCATGATTACCATTCACCGGAAGCTGGACGTGGAAAGCTGACATGTCAGATCTAAAAGGCAAAAGCATCGTGCTGGGCGTGACGGGCGGCATCGCGGCATACAAGAGCTGTGACGTTGTCTCACGCCTCAAAAAACTGGGCGCCGAGGTGGACGTCATTATGACCAGGAGCGCCTGCCAATTTGTGCAGCCGCTTACTTTTCGCACGCTCAGCCATCGCCCCGTGGTGGTGGATACTTTCGCCGAGAGTGAAAACTGGGAAGTGGAGCATATCGTGCTGGCAAAAAAGGCCGATTTGTTGTTAATTGCCCCGGCAACCGCCAACATACTGGCCAAGATGGCCGCGGGCATTGCCGATGACATGCTGTCTACCACGTGGCTGGCAACCAAGGCTCCCGTGCTGGTCGCTCCCGCCATGAATACCGTGATGTTTGAAAACATCGTAACGCAAAACAATCTGCGTACACTGCAGAGCCGCGGCGTACTGGTCGTGGGGCCGGAAGGCGGGGTGCTGGCCTGCGGGGATGTCGGCGCGGGGCGCATGAGTCAGCCCGACGATATCGTCGCGGCCTGTGTCAAGATCCTCAAAGCGCCGCGGGACCTGGAGGGGCTCAATGTCCTGGTGACCGCCGGTCCCACACGCGAAAAGATAGACCCGGTGCGCTATATCACCAACCGATCGTCCGGCCGCATGGGTTACGCCATCGCTCAGGCAGCCTTTATGCGCGGGGCCAATGTCACCCTGGTTTCCGGACCTGTCCATATCACTACTCCCCTTGAAAACGTGGTAAATGTGGAAACGACCGAGGATCTCTTGCGCGAAGTCATGTCCCGTGCCGCACAGCAGGACATTATCATTCAAGCTGCTGCGCCCGCGGATTACAGGCCTTCGGAAATAAAAAGCGGCAAAATCAAGAAAAACGGCGATGACTTTATAACGCTGGAATTGGCCGCCACGCCTGATGTTGCCCGCGCTGTGGGCGAAACAAAGCGTCCCGGGCAGGTACTGGTGGGTTTTGCGGCCGAAACAGACAATGTTTTGGAGAACGCCCGCAAAAAACTGGATGCCAAGAACCTTGATTTTATTGTTGCCAATGATATCACTGCGCCCGGTGCAGGCTTTCAAGTGGACACCAATATTGTTACGTTTGTCAGGCGCGACGGGTTTGAGGTCTTGCCTTTGATGCCCAAACTGGACGTCGCCGATCACATTCTGACAAGAGCGATGTCCTGTATGGATCGGGGAAATAAGCAAGCGTGATGCCGTTTTGTGAGGTCATCGTCGATATCGCCAACGCGAATGTTGACCGCCTGTTTACTTATCGGGTGCCCGAAGGGATGCTTCTTCAAATCGGTATGCGCGTGCTGGTGCCCTTTGGCCCCAGATCCATCGAAGGTATTGTGCTGTCTTTCAAGGAAGAAGCTGGGATGGAGATTGCCCGCGTACGTTCCATTAAGCAACCGCTGGATGATTATCCTGCGCTGCTGCCCGAAATCATCCTGTTGGCGCGGGACATGGCCGCGCAGGCACACTGCCCCCTGGCGGCAACACTGCGGCTGATGCTGCCTTCGCAAATGCGCGGCGGACGCATCCGTGCCAAAACAGAAAAGGCAGCGCGCCTGCTCATTTCAGGGGACACTCTTTTGGAGGCACGCGAAAAGGAGACAAGATCCCCCAAGCGCCGCCTGCTGATCGATTTACTGAGCGATGGCGATCTGCACCCGCTGAGCGAGCTGAAAAAGCTGGTGCGTTCACCCTTGCCTGCGCTTAACAAACTGGTCGAGACGGGTATCGCGGAGCTTAAGGATCTGGAAGTGCTGCGTTCCCCCTATGCGGGGATGGACCACAGCGAAAAGGACCCCGTCCTGACTTTCGGGCAGGACGAAGTGCTGGGCGAAATAGGGCCGGCACTGCAAAAAGGCAGCGGCGCGTTTCTCCTGCATGGCGTGACTGGCAGCGGCAAAACCGAGGTCTATATCCGTGCGGTGCGGGAGTGCCTGAAGATGGGAAAGACCGCCATTGTTCTTGTGCCCGAAATCGTCCTCACCCCACAAATGATCTCCTGGTTCAGGGGGCGCTTTGGCAACGTGGCTGCGGTGCTGCATTCAAGACTTTCCGCGGGCGAACAGTACGATGAGTGGCGCCGCATACGGCGCGGGGACGCCAAAGTTGTTATCGGCGCGCGCTCCGCCGTGTTTGCGCCGGTGCAAAAACCGGGTATCATCATTGTGGACGAGGAGCACGAGCAATCGTACCTCTCTGAGCGTACGCCTCAGTATGACGCGAGACGAGTGGCGCAGTCCCGTGCTCAGCGCGAAAATGCCGTACTGCTGCTGGCGAGCGCGACGCCCAGCATTTTGTCCTTTGCTATGGCGGAAAAGGGCGATATGATGTTGCTGGAAATGCCGGACCGTGTTAACGGGCGTGCGCTGCCCAATGTAACGGTAGTGGACATGCGCGAAGAGCTGCGTCTTGGCAACAAAAGCATGTTTTCGCATCAGCTGCTCACGGGACTGGAAGAGTGCATGCGAAGCGGGCAGCAGGCGATGCTGTTTGTCAACCGCCGCGGGTATGCGCCAAGCGTAGTATGCCGCAAGTGCGGACACGTTCTGCACTGCGCACAGTGCGATGTGGCGTATACCTGGCATCAGATGGACAAGCGCCTGCACTGTCACTATTGCCGCGTCAACGTCCCGATGCCGGACGGATGCCCCGAGTGCGGCGGCGGGTACTTGAAAGCTTTGGGCGTTGGCACCCAGCGCGTGGAAGAGGAAGTAAAGCGGCTCTACCCCAATGTGGGTGTCGTGCGCATGGACGTGGACACGACAAGCGGCAAGGACGCGCATCGTACGCTCCTGTCGCGTTTCCGCACAGGCGAGGCACGTATCATGGTGGGGACGCAGATGATCGCAAAAGGGCTGGATTTTCCGCAAGTCACCCTGGTAGCCGCGATACTGGCTGACTTGTCTGTCAATATGCCGGATTTCCGCGCGCCCGAACGCACTTTCCAGTTGCTGACCCAGCTCGCGGGCCGCGCGGGCCGCGCCGATGCACCCGGTGAAGTGATCATTCAAACCTACAAGCCCGAACATTACGCCATTGCCGCTTCTGCCACGCAGGACTACCGTTCCTTTTTCAGGACTGAGTTTGCCCGCCGCCGCCGCGACCTGTATCCGCCCTTTACCCTGCTGGTGCGCCTTTTGTGCCAGGCAAAAGAGGCGCAAACCGCGGTGGAGGTAAGCGTAAAACTCTATGAACTTATCAAACAGGAAATGGCGCTGCATCCTTTACTTAGTAAGCGCGTGCTGTTTGTCAGGCAGGATGAGTCGCCCATCAAGCGCATTATGGGGCAGTACCGTGCGCAGGTGTTTTTGAAACTGCTCAATCACAAGGACGCGGATGAGATCATCGCACATTTGAACACTTTGGCCGGGATGGACTGGCCGTGTGACGTGACACTGGAGATCAACCCTGCATCCCTGGCTTAGGAGGACAGCTTGTTCAAGAAGCTTATGACCATAGGGGAACCCGTATTGCGCGGGAAATGCAACCCCGTGACGGTTTTTAACAATATCCGTTTACCGCTTATTTTGCGGGACATGGCAGAAACGATGTACCGTGAGGGTGGCGTCGGCTTGGCCGCGCCACAAATCGGCATAAAAAGGCGCATCGTCGTGATCGACGTGGGTGAAGGGTTGCTGGAACTGATCAACCCGGAAATCATCATGAGCGATGGTGAAGTCGGCATGGTGGAGGGATGTCTGAGCGTACCGGGCCGCCGCGGGTTTGTTGTGAGACCCGAAAAAGTGACCGTCAAAGCGCAAAATCGCAAGGGCGAATCGTTTTCCATCCAAGGCGATGGCCTGTTGGCGCGGTGCCTGCAGCATGAGATCGACCATCTGGACGGCGTACTGTATGTGGACAAAATGGACCATGAAGTCTTTGAGGATGACGAAGAAGTAGAGGAAGCATGAAGCAGCGCATCGTTTTCATGGGTACCCCGGAATATGCCGCCATCAATCTGCGGGCGTTGCTGGACGCCGGGCACCAGGTGGTGGGCGTATTCACGCAACCCGACAAACCCAAGGGGCGCGGAGGCAAAATCAGTATGCCGGAAGCCAAAGTGCTGGCGCAAAAGTACGGCATTCCTGTATTTCAGCCTGACCGTATTCGCCGCGACGGCGTGGAGGATCTGAAAAACCTCGCGCCTGATTTGTGCATAACCGCGGCATTCGGGCAGATATTATCAGAAGAATTGCTGGCTATTCCGTCTTTGGGCACCGTAAACGTTCATGCATCCTTATTGCCCAAGTATCGCGGCAGCGCGCCTGTCAACTGGGCGATCATTATGGGCGAGACTCTTACCGGGGTCACAACCATGCTGACTGATAAGGGCATCGATACCGGCGATATCCTGTTGCAGCAAGAAGTTCCAATACTGCCCGGCGAAACCGCCGGCGAACTGACGCGGCGATTGGCCATAGAAGGGGCGGCGCTGTTGACAAAAACGTTGGATTGTATGGCGCATGGCAATTGTCCCCGTACCCCGCAGGACGAAAAGAACATGTCCTACTACCCTTACCTCACCAAGGAAACAGGGAAGATCGACTGGCAGCAGTCCGCGCGGACGATCGTGGATCTTGTAAGGGGACTTAACCCCTGGCCTTATGCCCACACCTTTTCTCCCTTGGGCACGATCAAGATCATGCGGGCGCGGGTGGAAGTGTACGAAGGCAATGAAGCGCCCGGTACCGTGCTGCAATCCGACCCGCGGCAGGGCATGTTGATCAAGGCGGCGGATGACGCCGTACGGGTGGAGAAGCTGCAGGCGCCCAGCTGCAAAGTGATGGCGGCCAAGGACTATCTGTGCGGTCATGAGATCGGAACAGGCATGAGGTTTGAATGAGAGTGAGCAACAATGGCTGAAGAACAGGGAAATCGAAATAACAAGGACTTTAAGGGCTACAAACCTTCGGGCGGTCGCCCGGGCAGCGGACCTGCGCGCAAACCATATTCAGGCAAGCAGGGTAAGCCTTCCTTTGGCGATAAGCGCGGATCCTTTGGCCGCCCCGCGCTTGCCGGCCCCGGAACTCAGGGTGATAAGCGCGGGCCATATGGCCGTCCTGCGCCTTCCAATCCTCAAGCGCAGGGAGATGATCGCGGATCCTTGGGTCGCCCCACACCTGTCAAGCCCGGGACTGACGGCAACAAGCGCGGTTCTTTTGGGCGTCCCGCCAAGAGCAATCGGGACACGGACGGCGACAAGCGCGGTTCCTTCGGGCGTCCCGCTAAGAGCAACCGAAACACGGACGATGACAAGCGCGGACCGTATGGGCGTCCGGCGCCTTCCATTCCTCAAATAGAGGGAGACAAACGCGGTCCCTATGGCCGCCCCGCTCCGTCCGCACCCAAGTTTGACGGCAAAAAGAGCGGCGATTTCGCGCGCGCCGTACCAAAAGATCAGGCTTCAGAAAATGACAAGCGCGGCCAATACGGCCGTCCTGCCCCCGCAAAGAGCGGATTTAACGGTGACAAGCGCGGTTCCTTCGCCCGTCCAGCCCAGTCGAAGCTCGGGTCTGGCGGCGATAAGCGCGGCGCCTTTGGACGCCCCGGCTTTGGAAGGCCCGGAGCGCAAGGTGAGGGAAAGCCCAATGGGAGATTCCCCCGCGGTGCGCCGCACGGGGCGCCCGGCGGGCGTCCTTTTGCCCCTGCGCGTCCCTCACCGTTCGCGCGTCCCGCCGTGCCCGCTGAACCGCTGGATCCCTTAAGCGGCAGCGCACGGGGAGCGGCCTGGGATGTACTGAACCGCATTTTACTGGAAGATGGCTATACGTCGCTGTCACTTGGTGAAGAACTCGACAAGGTACGCATGTCTCCCAGGGATAAGCGACTGTGCACCAATATCGTCTACACGACGGTGGAGAACCTCATAAATCTTGATTATGCGCTGGATACGTGCATTGAACGTACGGACACGACCGACAAGAGCATCCGCAACCTCCTGAGGCTCAGCGCTTCACAGGTGTTTTTCATGGATCGCGTGCCCGAAAGCGCTGTTGTCAATGAGGCAGTCAAATTGACCCGTCTGCGCGGGTTTGAGCCGCTCACAGGCTTTGTCAACGGCGTACTTCGGAGTCTGCTGCGCACCAAGGACAGTATATCTTGGCCCAAGCGTGAAGAAAACGTCGTGCGTTTTTTGTCCGTGACGTACTCCTATCCGGAAAGCCTGGTTGAGAAGTTCATCTCTGTTTACGGTGAGGAACGCGCAGAAAGCATTATGAAAGGCGGCGACAAGCACCGCTATATTACGGTGCGCCCCAACATGATGCTTTTGCAGGACAAAGCGTTTGAAGAACTGCTGGGCAAAAAGGAATGGCGCGTAGAAAGGGGTACGCTGCCCCACGCGTGGTACGTGTCGGGCGCGGGCAATATCACCGAAGACCCTGATTATCTCGCGGGCCTTTTCTCCCTGCAGGGGGAAAGCAGCATGCTGGCGGCGGAAGCTGTCAAAGTGAAGCTGGGTATGAACGTGCTGGACGCCTGCGCCGCACCCGGTGGCAAAACCGCCTACATGGCGGAAAAAATGCAAGGCACAGGACGTGTACAAGCTTGGGATGTTCATGAACACCGCGTAAGGCTTTTGCAGGGCATGGCCAACAGACTTAAGCTCTACAACGTGCGCCCCATGGTGCGCGACGCACTGATCCCCAGGGAACAGATGGTTGAGACTATGGACGCCGTGCTGCTGGACGCGCCGTGCTCAGGTTCCGGTGTGATCGCGGACAAGCCGGACCTTAAGTACCACATCACACCGGAATCACTGGTTTCGGTGTCGCAAATGCAAAAAGAAATGCTGGATATTTGCAGTCAATATGTCAAGAAAGGCGGCGTGTTAGTCTATTCCACATGCAGTATCCTGCCGGAAGAAAATGCCCTGCAGGTGGAAGCGTTTCTTCAGCGCCACCCTGAATTTACCATCGATGCGCTGCCAGAGGGTATCCCGCAATCGTTTCGTGACAAGTCGGGTCCTTTCGGGCTGCAGCTGCTGCCCGGAGAAGATAAGGTGGAGGGGTTCTTTATCGCCCGGATGCTAAGGAGCAGGGATGCCTGAAAGAATAACGCTGCTGGACCTGTATCCGGATGAACTGGCGCAGGACATCAAAAAAAGGGGTTATCCGCCATTTCGCGCAAAGCAGCTGTTTGGTTGGCTGCACAAGGGCGCGCGCTTTGATGAGATGACCAATCTGCCAAATGCGCTGCTGAGAGACCTAAAGGAGTCAGCCATCGATCAGTCTGCGGAAATTGTGGAGACGCAGGTATCATACGTGGACGGCACAGAAAAATACCTTTTCTCTTTGCCCGACAACAACCGTGTGGAAGGCGTCCTCATGCGCTACAAGCACGGTGCCACCGTATGCATTTCCACCCAGGTGGGGTGCCGCATGGGCTGCGCTTTTTGCGCCAGTACCCTGGAGGGCTGTGTGCGCAACTTGACGGCGGGGGAGATGCTCTCCCAGGTTTTGGCCGTCAATCGCTTGCTTGGCGACGGGCGTATCAGTAATATCGTGTTGATGGGTTCCGGAGAACCTTTGGACAATTATGACGAGGTCGTGCGCTTTTTGCGGTTAGTCAGTCTGCCCGAAGGCATGGGCATCAGCCCGCGTCATATTTCTGTCAGTACCTGCGGCCTGGTGCCCGAAATGCGGCGTTTGGCGGAAGAAAAGCTGCCCATTACCCTCTCCGTTTCTCTGCACGCGCCCAGCGACGAGGTGCGCCTTCAAATCATGCCCATCGCCAAACGTTACCCCATTGAGGACGTAATGGCCGCTTGCCGCTACTGGGTGGAAACGACAGGTCGTCGCGTGATATTCGAGTATGCCTTGATAGATGGCATCAATGCCGACCTCTTGCACGCGCGGGCGCTGGCAAAGCTGCTGCGTGGCCTTCAGTGCCATGTGAATCTCATCCCCCTTAACGATGTTCCGGAGCGCAACTTGCGGGGCGTCAGCCGCCTAAAAGCGGAGCGGTTTCAAAAAGCGCTGGAGGAATTGCATATTTCCACCACCATCCGCCGTGAAATGGGCGATGATATCCAAGGGGCGTGCGGGCAGTTGCGCCGCAGTTACCTAAACAGTCCCGATGGTGAACAGGAGGAGCGCCTTGAAGACAGTCGTTAGAAGCGAAATTGGCCTTCAGATGAGTAACAATCAGGACTCTTTTCTCATTCTGGAGGGGGAGTTTCCCGTATACGCCGTAGCGGATGGCATGGGCGGGCATCGCGGCGGGCATGT
>LFTR01000033.1:39849-40130 GCA_001513425.1 Clostridiales bacterium DTU024 | reverse complement strand
TATTTTTTTGCGCCAGGCACAGGATGCCAATTTGAGCGGCATGGGTACGACTCTAAGTGTACTGTGGGAGAAGGCTGATTCGTTTCTGCTTGGCCACGTGGGGGACAGCCGCTGTTACCTTTTGCGAAACGGCGTCCTGTCTCAAACGTCGACCGATCATTCTTTGGTGGCGGAGCTTCTGCGCGGCGGTGTCATTACCGAGGACATGGCGGCGGATTACCCCTATCGCAATGTCATCACCCGCGCTGTGGGCACCGATCGGGTGGTGACAGCCGATATCA
>LFTR01000033.1:31642-39799 GCA_001513425.1 Clostridiales bacterium DTU024 | reverse complement strand
GCGAACCCCATTTGAACGCAGCTGCTGATCTTATGGTAGGGAAAGCGCTCCATGGCGGCGGGCATGACAATATCACCTTCATTCTTATGGAGGTAGATGCATGATCGGCAAGCGATTGGCGGATCGCTACGAAATCCTGGAAAAGATCGGCGAAGGCGGCATGGCTTTGGTGTACCGCGCGCGTGACTTGCGTACCGGGCACGATGTTGCGGTCAAGTTTTTGCGTCCGGAGTTTCATGATAATCCGGAATTTGTCTCCTCATTTCATCGCGAGGCGACGGCAGCGAGCAAAATGAGCCACCACAATATCGTGAACCTTTTGGACGTGGGCGATGATGAACACAACCTTTATATCGTCATCGAGCACGTCGATGGCAAGACACTAAAGGAGATCATACGTGAGAGGGGCAAGCTGCCCCAGGACGTAGCATGTCAGATCGTCATCCGCATCTTGTCGGCGCTGCAGCACGCGCATGCGGCGGGCATCATTCACAGAGACATCAAACCCCAGAACATATTGGTCGATAAGCAGGGCTATATCAAAGTGTCTGACTTTGGCATCGCCCGCATGGTGGGCACGCGCACGGAGATACAGACGGAGCCGGACAAAACCGTCATGGGCACCGTCCACTATTTTTCGCCGGAGCAAGCGCGGGGCGAAACCGCTACGGCCGCCAGCGATCTGTACTCCGCCGGTATCGTCCTGTATGAACTGCTGACGGGAAAAGTGCCTTTCGAAGGGGACACGCCTATTGCTATCGCTATGCAGCACATCCAGCAAACGCCGCGGCCCATACGCGAGCTTAATGCCGCCATTTCCCCCGCCGTGGAAAGCGTCGTCATGAAGGCGCTGGAAAAGGCGCCTCGTGAGCGCTACCGCACTGCGCTGGAAATGGCACAAGCTATCAGATTGGCGCTGCAGTTCCCGGAAAAAGAGGCAACAAAGGATACGCCCGTGCTGGCGCCGGCGATGGAAAAATCAAACGGCATCAAGCAGCGCAGGCGTGTCACAAGGCAGCGTATGCTGGCTATGTTCGCGGCGGTGGTCGTGCTGGTCGTGTTGACGGCAGGCAGCCTTGCTATCTATGACGCCGTGGTCAATACCACCCATGCGCCCTATCTGGTGGGAGAAAACCAGGAGGATGCCGTCCGTCTGGCCATCAACGCGTGGTTGAGGCCCCAAATCGTCAGGCAGGCCAGTGATGAGGCGGCGGGCACAGTCATCCTCCAATCGCACGACTTTGGTTATCGGATGAAAAGGGATGATATCATCCTGCTGACCGTCAGCACCGGGCCGCTTGATCAGTTGACGCCCGATATGATTGGCTTTGATCAGACAGAAGCTGAAAATATGCTGGAGCGGATCGGCCTGAACCTTCTGGTTGTGGAGCGCACCATGAATACCGCGCCCGCCGGGCAGATATTGAGGCAGGGACCCGAAGCCGGCGTTGAAATTGCCCACGGCGGCATTGTGCAGGTGGTGATTTCGGGTGGTCAGGTGACTGTTCCCGAAGTAGAGGGCTTCCTCAAGGACGAAGCCATACGACTGATGCAGGAAGCCGGCATTCCTCCGGCAAAGATTGTCGTGACGGAAGTGCCGGTGGCGGATACGACGCAATTTGACCGCGTAGCCGACCAGTTGCCCGCCGGTGGCAGCATCGTGATGCCGACAGACTCTTCTTTGGAAATAGTACTGGCTGTTTATGTAGCGCATGACCGGCAAGGGTCCAAGTGATGTTGAAAGGGCAGATCGTGGAAGGGCGCGGCGGCATTTACACCGTGGTGGATAGTGCGCAGCGCGCGTATGTTTTGCGTGCCAAGAAGAGATTCCGCCGTCAACAGATGACGCCGCTGGTGGGCGACAGAGTATTGTTTTCACCCGGTGACAAGGAAGAACACGGATGGCTGGAGGAAATACTGCCGCGTGACAGCCTCTTTTTGCGGCCGCCCGTCGCCAATATAGGGCTTCTTTGTATCGTCGTTTCTCCCGCGCCTCAGCCTGACTGGCATTTGGTGGACAAGCTGCTCTTGTCCAGCCGTATGCAGAAGATCAAGCCGATGATTATCATCAACAAGAGCGATCTGGATGAGGAGACTCATAAAGAAGCACAGGAGAGTTATTCCAAGTCGGACGCCGAAACGCTTCATGTTTCCGCCGTTACAGGGCAAGGGATGCAGGAACTGGGCGAGAAGCTCACGGGCCGCTTGTGCTGTTTTACCGGGCAGTCGGGGGTGGGCAAGAGTACGCTCATCGCGCGGCTGCTTGGAATCACCGTCGAAACGGGCGGGATGAGCCTTAGGATCTCGCGCGGCAAGCAGACCACGCGGCACACGTCCATTCTCAGGGGAAATGGCCTGATGGCGCTGGATACACCCGGGTTCAGTCTTCTGGACGCACCGGAACACATGGATCCCGTATTAGTCCAGGACTACTATCCGGAGTTTGTGCCGTACTTTGGCGATTGCCGTTTCGCGCCCTGCTATCATGATTCCGAGCCCGGCTGCGCCGTCAGTGAAGCGGCGGCGCGGGGCGACATCAGCGGTACACGCCTCTTGCGCTACCGCGACCTGCTGGGCGAAATCAAGAAAAACTGGAGGGAAAGGTATGATTGAAGTCGCGCCATCCATTTTAGCGGCAGATGTCCTCAATATGGGCAGGGATATCAAAACGGTGTTGGACGCGGGCGCAGACGTGCTGCATGTGGACGTTATGGACGCGCATTTTGTGCCCAATTTGTCCTACGGTCCGCACGTTGTACGCGCGATCAGGGACGTTTTTGAACACGCGCATCTGGATGTGCATCTGATGATGACACATCCCGGCGACTATGTTGCGCCTTTTGCCGATGCGGGCGCGGACGCCATCACCGTACATACCGAGATTGCCGCGGATGTCCACGCCGTGCTGTGCGACATCCGCGGCCGCAACTTGATGGCCGGTTTGTCGCTCAAACCCAATACTCCCGTGGACGCCCTGATGCCTTACATGGATGAAATAGGTCTGGTACTAATTATGTCGGTAGAGCCGGGCTTTGGCGGCCAAATGATGATTCCGGAAACGCTAAAAAAACTGGCAGCGCTGCGTGCAGGCGGGTTTAAGGGCGTTTTGTCTGTGGACGGCGGCATCACGGCGGAAAGTGCGCCGCAGGCAGTCACAATGGGCGCGACGCGCCTTGTGATGGGCACGGCAGTCTTCAGGGCCGATGATCCTGCCCAAGTGATACGCGCTTGCCAGCGGTTGGTGCCATGAAAAGGGGACGGAAACCTGCCAGGGACACACGCGGCAAAAGCCTGGGGCAAAACTTTCTGACGGATGAGGATATCCTTCAAAGCATTGTAACAAGCGCAAACATCACACCGCAGGATACCGTGTTTGAGGTAGGCGCCGGCATGGGGGATCTGTCCGCGATCCTTGCACAAAAGTGCGCACAGCTTGTCACGGTGGAAGTGGATGACCATATCCTGCCCTTCGCGCGCCTCAGGCTGGAGAGCTTTGACAATGTGCGCGTTATTCACGGTGACATACGGCGCCTTCATTTGGCGGAGATACTTGAGCCTCTGGGCCCCTTCAAAATCGTTGCCAATTTGCCGTATTATCTGACCACCGAGCTTATCGAAATGTTCATGCTGCTGCCTCAGCCCGTAAAGTCCGTCAGCGTCATGGTGCAAAAAGAGGCGGGGCAGCGCGTGCTGGCGGGGCCGGGTGAAGAAGGCTACGGTCCGCTCAGCATTCTTTGCCAAGTGAAGGCAACGCCGCAAAAGGCGCTGGATGTGCCCGCGCGTTATTTTAATCCCCCGCCCAAAGTGGACAGCATGTTTCTGCACATGCCCATGCGGAGTACGCCTCCTGTGCCGCAAGAGGAACAGACGTTTTTCCTAAAAACCGTGCGCGCGGCGTTTTCGCAGCGGAGAAAGACGCTGCTGAACAACGTGATGCCTTTTTTTCGCTTGGAGCGTGGCGCGGCGGAAGCGGTGCTTAAGGCGTGCGGTCTTCCCCTGAACGTACGTGCGGAAGAGATGCAAATTTCGCAGTTTCTTGATTTGTCCGGGATTTTGCAGTCACAATAATAAAAGGACGCCGGTGGCGTCCATTTTGGTACCCTGTTATTTCATGGTGACAAGTTCGTATTGTCTTGTCCCCAAGCCCAGTTTCTCCGCGTGAGCCAGCCCGACTTGCCAGTCGGTGTCTCCAAAAATGGCATGGAAATGATCCTTGGGATCCAAGTGCGTCTGTTCCGCCAGCAGGCTTGAGCGGATGGGGATCTCCCGGTTGACGAGGTCCGCGCATGCCTGATCCAGCGCCACGGGGTCAAAGGACGCCAGCATGCCGATGTCCGGGATAATGGGCGCATCATTTTCTGCGTGGCAGTCGCAATAGGGCGACACGTCCATAATGAGCGAAACGTGAAAGCATGGGCGATTTTGCGTTACTGCCAGGGAATATTCCGCGATCTTCTTGACCAGAATTTCGTTTGCGCGGCTGTCCATCGGGTGGATGGTTTTTTGCGGGCAAGCGCTGATGCAGCGGCCGCAACCGGTACATTTACTGGTGTCAATATTGGCGATGCCGTCCCAAATCGTGATGGCGTTATGGGCGCAGTTGTCCCGGCAAATGCCGCAGCCGATGCATCCGTCGCGGTCGACCGCGGGTTTTTCGGATGAGTGCATCTCTTTCTTTCCTTCGTAGGAACCGCAGCCCATGCCGATGTTTTTGAGCGTTCCGCCAAAGCCGGTCGATTCATGGCCCTTGAAGTGTGTGAGGGAAATGAAAACGTCGGCATCCATCACCGCGCGACCGATTTTTGCGCTTCGCACATAATCGCCCTCCACGCTCACATGCACTTCGTCCATTCCCTTGACGCCATCTCCGATTATCACGTGGCAGCCGACGGTTTGCGGCGTGAAGCCGTTGAGCGCCGCGGCGTCCAGGTGATCCAGAGCATTGGAGCGCATGCCCACGTAAAGGGTGTTGCAGTCGGTGAGATATGGCTTGCCGCCCAGGCGCTTTACGTAATCAGCAACAACGCGCGCGTAGTTTGGGCGCAGGAATGCCAGATTGCCCACTTCACCAAAGTGCATCTTGATGGCAGCATATTTTTCTTGAAAGTCGATTCCCTCAATGCCTGCGGTTCTGCACAGACGGTGAAGCTTCTGCGGCATGCTTTCGGAGTTGTAGGAACGGAAGTTGGTAAAATAGACTCTGGATGCGCTCATCTTGTACCCCTTAGTATTTGTTCTCTTTGTTAAGACGGACGGGTTCGCTGCCGGCCTTTTTGCTCAGGATATAGAACTCTTCGCTGCCCTTTTTGCGCAGCACCACGGATTCATCAAAAATGTAGAGTTGGTCGGCGGAAAGATCCGCCAATATCTCTGCTTCCCGGGGCGTCGCCAGGTTGACGCGTACCACACGGTTTTTGTTTGCGGCATCTGTGAAATACAGATACTCTTCATCGGCGTTAAGGTGCGCGGCGCGGTAATCCGGAAACGGCAGGGCGTTTGATCCGTCCAGGTCGCTCGTTACCAAAGTGCCGGTTTCATTTGTATAGCACAGGACGTCCTCGCCCTCCCTGCGGGCGATGGTGAAGGTTCCGATCCTTTCGTTCGTGAGCCGCTGCGCTATTTCACCGTCAAGATACATCCGGTAAAGGCTTCCGTCCTGCGCAGCCTGGAAGTAGGCATACCCGTTGTAGGGGATCGCGCCCAAAACATCCAGCTCACGCCCCGCGTTGTAGGCGTGCACTACTCTGTCCCCGCCGCCGTCCAGCGGCAGCCGGACCATGGTACCCGGTTTTTCGCCCTTGACAAACAGGATGATCTCATTGGTCACCGATAGCGTGGTCATCTCTTTTTGCGTAAGATTTATCAGTGTGGAACGTCCCTTATCCCCCAAAGGGTCACGGGCAATGCGTGTGACAAAGGTGTTATCGCTGCCATCGGGCGCGGTGCCCTTGGTGTCCAGATACCTTTGGTAGTAGTAGAGGTTGTCGCCGGCGCTGTCCATGCTTTCATACTTGGTTGCCTTAAAGCGCTTGGAGGACCTTGTGTAGGGCGGGGGGGATTCGTTCAGATAGCCCTTTTTGTCGATGAAATAGACGGTGTCGCCCTGCAGCGTGACGCGGCCGCCGCTGAGGGCATTGGCGATGCCCACGACGCTGTCCGCTCCCTCGCCAAGGATAGACGCGTTGTCGCCGCCCTTTCGCAGCTGGTTTTCGTCAAACGGCCGCACGCTGAGGGTGAACGCCTTGGCCGCTTCACCTTTGGCGCTAATTGCATACACGGAAAACGTATAGGTACCCGTGCTGCCGGGATTGCCATAGATGGTACCGTTTTTGGCGAGCTTGAGGCCTCCGGGCAGACCGCTGGTGCCGTCATTGTTGTAGGCCAGCTCAAAGGAAATCGGCTGCTGGCCATCCGCGGTTATCTTCGCTGAGTAAAAAACACCCGCCATGCCATTTGTCAGCATTTCCGTGGTGATAACAGGCGACGCGTGCGCTGCCGAGAAAACTGACAGCATTACCAGTGTTATTATGACAAGAAATTGTTTCTTCATGGTATCTCCTTAACTCTCCCGGGATGGTGAAACATGTCCGATTATAAAGACGGCCTCCCCGGAAGTCAAGGAAGCTGCCATATTCGTAATATTTTCGTAACAACTCTTTACAAATTGGAAATATTATGATACCATTCGTTTCGAGTGAGATTATACGATGAAACGGCGGTGAAATCAACCATGAAGAAGAAATCCGTCCGGCGTTACGTTACGCTGGCTTTAGCTTTGCTGCTCGTCACATCCACGGCATTTGCCGCGGAATATCGCACGCTCAGGCCCGGCGAAAACAGCGCAGAAATCAAAAAGATGCAGCAGGCATTGGAGTATTTGCGCTTCCCTATCACTGTTGACGGCAAATATGGCAACATTACCGAGTCGGCGGTGAAAGCCTTTCAGGAGCAGCAGCGCCTTACCGCTGACGGCCTTGCAGGCAGAATGACTCTGACGGCACTGTTCCGATTGGCGCCGCAGTTTGATTACGCCGGTACGCCGGCAGGCGCTGCCGCCACTAACCCTCCTGTTGAAGTCACTGAGCGGATCTTAGGCATCCCCGGTGGCAAGTACCGTCTGGGGGATGAGGCTAACGGCGTAAGGCTCATCCAGCAGAGGCTGATGGAGCTGGGCTATCCCGTGGGGAAAGCGGACGCAGTGTATGGCCGCGGCACGCAGGATGCGGTAAAGCTGTTTCAGGGCGCCAACGGCCTCACGGCGGACGGTATCGCCGGGCAGGGTACCATGGCCAAATTGTTTTCTTCTTCCGCCGCGCCGGCATCCAGCGCGCCTGTCGTCACGCCACCGGCAGAAGCACCAACATCTCCTGTTGAGACTGCGCCGCCCTCGCAGGCTGTTGGCAAAGCCACCGTCTACACGGCCAACCGCGGCAGCCTCAACGCCCGATCCTCGCCGCAGAACCTCGGCAGCCGCAATGTTGTCAGCACTTTGCCTTATGGCGCGGAACTCAATTTGCTGCAAAAGGCGGCTGATTGGTGCCGCATCGAGTATGCCGGTATCACGGCATATGTAATGACGCAGTTCCTGCGTTTTTCCGACGGTACCGTGCCCGCACCGGCGCCCACCCCTGTATCCGGTCAAAGCGGCACGGTGACGCATACGGCGCTGGTCGCGACGGATGACAACCGTACACTCAATTTCCGCTCACAGCCCGTGCAAAAAAGCGCCACGTTTTTGGCGGCGATCCCCCATGGGACGCAATTGCCCGTATATGCCTTCAGCGCCGACTGGTGCCAGGTACTCTATCAGGGACGTACGGGCTACGTTATGACCAAGTTTTTGAGTGTAGCGCCCGTGGGCGAAACACCCGCCGCCACACCGCCTGCGCAGGATGAGGTGCCGCCGCCTGCCACCGGGCGCATTTTGCGCCCCGATATGCAGGGTGATGACGTCAAGGCTGTGCAAACAAGGCTGAAAGCACTTAATTATGATTGCAGCGTGACAGGTACTTATGATTCCGGAACGCAGTCGGCCGTTCGCCTGTTCCAATCCCTCAACGGTTTGACCGCTGACGGCATCTGCGGCGACCAAACGTACACTATGCTCAATTCCCAATCAGCACGGCCCAAGGGCAGCACGCCGCTGAGTTACATTAC
>LFTR01000033.1:0-31545 GCA_001513425.1 Clostridiales bacterium DTU024 | reverse complement strand
ACCGTTTCCGGCATCGCCAGCCCCGCCATGCAGCAGGTGCTGTACGGTGATGGCGCGAAGGGGCATGACACTCCGGTGGAAAGCCTGCCAAGTGACGCCGGCAAGGGGGGCGGTGTGTCTTCCGGCAGCGTTAAGCTGCTGCACTGGTACAAGGATATCAAGCCCTCCGTCGGTTCCGGGCAAACCGCCACTATCTATCATCCCGGCAGCGGCATCTCTTTCACTATTCGCTTTTATTCCATGGGCGCACACGCGGACAGTGAGCCGCTTACCTGGCGCGATACGCAATTGATGAACCGTGCGTTTGGGGAACCCTCCTGGAATACCAACGCCGTGTACGTCAAACTTCCCAACGGCGTGTGGACGGTCGCTTCCATGCATAACAGACCGCATCTGACCGGAAGCATCAATAACAACGGCTTTGGCGGACATCTGTGTATCCATTTCCTGCGCGACATGGACGAAACGCAGCGCAACGACCCCAACTTTGGCGTCACCAACCAAAATACTATCCGCAGCGTGTGGAAGAGCATTTCCGGAGAAACGCTGGACTATTGACAATATCCCGATCATGGGTTGCCGTGCACAGCGCGGCAGCCATTTTTATTTCTTACCGCGCCATAAGGTAGACAAGGGTGATCAAAAGACCAATGGAAAACAACATCAGGCTGAAAGAAAGGCTTTGCGAAACCTTGTTGAAGTTGGTTTTGATTTCCTCCCACAGCGCGGCAAACAGGTAGGTGTATTTGCGCACAACGGGTTGTGAATGGCGGCGCATGCGCTTGAATATCCCTGCCAGGAAATTGAAGATACGTCCCAGTGTATAGGTGAAACGATTGCCGATAGGCACCGGCTGCTGTGGCTTTGGCGGGGCAAACACCGTACGGCCCATCAACGCGGCAATGCAGTCAAGAAGCCCTGAAAAGACCCGGGCAAACAGCTTGCCCAGATATCGCATGCCAAAGAAAAGAAGATCCGGCAGGCCGTTTAGCAGCACAGCGACTCCCTTGGCGGGAATGACGACCATATGGCGCAGAGGATCAAACTCCGGCAGACGGTGGCAAAGCGTGGCGAAAGCACCGCCGATGGCTACTACCAGATGCAGCAGCGGGCGGTACACACTGTCTTCCAAATCAAGCCATATGGGTTTGCGGTCAACATAATGGCTCTTCCCGTCGGCTTGCTTTTGAACGAGCCACAGGCGCACCAGCGTGAGGTATAGAAGAAGGCCGATCAGCAGGGATTTGCCCGTGCCAAGAAGGTTGACCGCGGAAAAATAGTCCACAGCATGCTCCGGGGCATGGGCATTCATGAAAGGCAGCGCGGCGTTGGCAAGCGGCGTCATGCTCAGCTGCGGCCGGATACCAAGAATAAAGAGCACCAGCGCGGCGCCCCCCAAGGCGAAACGCGACAGGGGCTTCAGATACCGGCATAAGCTGTCCATATCGGTCTGCCTACGGTTATTCTTTTCCCAGAATAGGGCAAAGTACAGTTTCAACATATATGCAAAGGTCATCCCGCCGGTAATGACGAACACCCACTCGGCCGTCTGGTACCAGAAAGCATTTTCGCCCAGATGCTGCAGGTGTACAACGTATTCGACAATGCTTTCGTGCAACAGTGTCTTACTGACGTAGCCGGAAAACAGCGGTATACCGCTGATGGAGGCCGCGCCGATGAGGAAGCACAGGTGCAGAAATGGTTTCTTGCGGCCATACCCGCGGATCTCGTTCAGGTCAAGTTTGTGCACGCCGATGTACACAGCGCCGGCCGCCATAAACAGTGTGAGCTTTATCAGGCTGTGGTTGAGCATATGCAATATGGTGCCCTGAGCAGCCAACGCGTTGTGTTCGCCCAGCAAGCCCTGCATGCCAATGCCAACCAGAATGAAGCCGATCTGGCTCATGGAGGAGCAGGCCAGCGTGCGCTTCAAATCAACTGATAAAAGAGCGAGGAAAGCGCCCGCAAACATAGTAATAAGCCCAAGGATCAGCAGCAGATTGCCCCAGGCAGCGTCGTGCAGGAGCACGCGGCAGGAAATAACCAGAATGCCGAAAACACCCACCTTAGTGAGTATGCCCGACAGAAGAGCGCTGGCCGGGGCCGGGGCGACAGGATGCGCCTTGGGCAGCCACACATGCAGGGGAAACATACCGGCTTTTGCGCCAAAGCCCGCAAGGATCAGCAGGCTTGGCACATACAATTGACCCTTATCGGGCATTTCTTGCGCGGCGGACAAGAGCCTTTCAAATGAAAGCGTGCCCAGCATGGGCCTGAGCATCATAAGTCCCATCAGCATGGCCATGCCGCCAAGGATGGCGATGGCCAGATAAGTGGCGGCAGCGCGCATGGCGGCCGGGTTTTCTTCGTGCGCCACCCAAGGGTAGCTGGTGAAGGACATGATTTCAAAGAACACGAAGGCAGTAATTAGGTCATCCGACAGGAAAACACCCAGCGTCGCGCCAAAGGTGAAGAGCGTGAAGAAAATGTAACGCCCGTGCCTGTGGCCGTGGGCCAGGTATTCAGGGGTAAAGAGCGATGTCATCAGCCACATAAAGGAGGCGACAAAAAGGTAAAGTGAGCGGAAACCGTCCGCGCGCAAGGACAAGCCAAGCGCGCATATCCCCGGGCTTTCCTGTGTCAGGAACCTGTAGTTCAGCGCACGCAGGAACAGAAAGCCCGAAAGAAGCGTTGCGGCAAGGCAGATTGATATCAGCACCGCATAGGCCGCGCTTTTGCTCTTCTTTGCCAGCAAGTACCCCGGCACGGATGCCATCATGGGCACAAGGGGCAGAAATATCAGCAGGATCGTTGGCACGTACGCACCTCCTTACAGGCCGCCGGCGGCAGCATATGTGATGAAATCGGTCAAGAGCATTGGCCAGAAGCTGAAAAACATCATCACTAGACTGATTATCAGGAGCGGCGACAAGGCTTTCCAGCCGGAAGAAAGTTCGCCTGGGGCGTATGCTTTTACGCCGCGGGATACATAGGTCGAAACTGACGGAATGATCAGATAAAAGGCTGTCAATGTGGCGCTGATGACAAGCGCGACGATTCCGGCAACGGGCAGAAGCCCCCCCTCGAATACCGCGGCCTCAGCCAGTGCCCACTTGCTGCCAAAGCCAAGCAGCGGCGGGATCCCCGTCATGGCCAAAGAGCCAAGAGCAAACACAGCTGTTGCCACCGGCATCGCGCGATGGAGTCCGCGCATATCCTGTACATACTCAACACCCTTTTGCAGATAGACGCCGGCGCAAAGGAAGAGGGTGATCTTCATTACCGCATGGTAAACCATGTGCATCAGCCCGCCGCGCAGCCCTTGGGAGGTCATCAGCAACGCGCCAAAGAGGATATAGCTCAAGTTGCTGACAGTTGAATAGGCGAGGCGACGCTTCAAATTTTGTTCCTTAAGCGCCATTGTACAGCCGTAGACTATGGTAAAGACACACAGCGCAAGCGGAATGTATTGGGCAAAGGTGCCCGCTAAAAGTGCCGGGGCGAACGTAAACCATGTAATGCGGATTATGGCAAAAACGCCTGATTTGACAACCGCAACGGCATGCAAAAGCGCGGTAACAGGTGTCGGGGCAACCGACGCATCGGGTAGCCAGTCATGCAGAGGGAATACGGCAGCCTTAACGCCAAAGCCAAAAAAGCAGATCAGATAGCCGATGCGCATGTTGTGTTCTGTTTGACCTGCAGTAAAAACACTGACGCCACCGTAGGCAAACTCTGTCGTCCCGCCGTAGTAGATCACGTAGACAAGCCCAATGAAGGCCAGGGCGGCACCGCCAATCGAGTAGTACAGATATTTCAGCCCTGCGCGAACAGAGCGCTGGCTTCCGCCGTGCATCACCAGAGGGAGCGTAATGAGCGTCATGAGCTCGTAGAACAGGTACAGCGTCATTAGGTTGGAAGCGCAGGCGATACCCAGCGTTACTCCAAAACAGATGGTATAAAAGCTAAAAAACGCGTCGAGATTCTTCTCATGCTGCATATATTCCAGCGCGTAGAGCGACGAAAGAGGCCATAGGACTGCCACGATGCCCGCAAAAATCCGACCGACGCCGTCCAGGCGAAAGGCGATGGGCAGCGTTTCGGTGATTTGAAACAGTATCTCTCGTGCCGCTGTACCCAAAATGATCTGAGGCAAGGCTACGGCTGAGGTTATCAACACCACAGCCATTACATACAGGCCGCGGCTCTTGTCCTCCTTAAACCTAAAAAGGGGAAACAGAGCGCCTGCAGCCATGGGGAACAGAACGGCAAAAATCAGCATTGCAATCTCCCTCAAACGAGAAGCGCGGCGAGCGAATCAAATATATCGATCATCAAGTTGGGGAAAACGCCCAGAAACACAACCGCCAAAGTCAAAATGATCAGAGGCACGGTCATTAGTCTGCAGGGTTCGCAGACTTCGTTCAATTTTGCCTGCGAAGCTTCTTCATCGGGCTGTGAAAAGAAACCTGTGATGCTTACGGGCAGGAGGTACCCGGCTGTCAGCAGCGCTGAGATCAGAAGAATGGCAGGCACCAGCCATGTAAAGACCGGCACAGGGAAATGACTCAAGCCTGCGATCGCGCCTTCCGCAATATACCACTTGCTTATGAAGCCGCCTGTCGGCGGGATACCGATGAGTCCCAGGGAGAGGATGGTGAAGCAAAGAAATACGACAGGCATCTTTCTGCCCAGCCCTTTCAACTGATCCACATAGGTGTAGCCGGTTTTGAAGATGACAGCACCGGCAAAGAGGAAGAGGCCGTCCTTGATGAGCGCGTGGAAAATCACATGCAGCAGTGCGCCCGTAAGGGCCGTGCGATCAAACAGGAACAGGCCGCACAATATGTAGGAAACTTGGGACACCGAGGAAAAAGCAAGCCGTTTCTTCAGCAGGCTTTCGTTGAGCGCCATCATGGAACCCATAAAAACAGTGACAGTTGCCAGGGTCAAAAGCGCCATTTGCACCCATGTGCCGCGCAGAAATTCAACGCCGACGCTGTAGTATATGACGCGGATAACACAAATAACGCCTGCTTTGGTAATAACGCCGGACAATACCGCACTGGCGGGGGAGGGGGCCACGGGGTGGGCTGTGGGCAGCCAGCCGTGCATGGGGAACATGCCTGCCTTGGTAGAAAAACCCACGATAGTCAGGAACAACACGCCCAGCAGCGCGCTTGGCGCAACCGTCAGCGCTTCAACATTCAGCGAACCCCCCAAAACAAAGTAGGAGCTTGTCGTGTTGGGGACAAGGAAGAAAATTCCAAGCAGACCCATTGTTGCGCCGGCAACAGAATAAATAAGGTATTTGATCGATGCCGCGATGGATTCTTTTGTGCGCTCGTGCAGCACCAGCTCCAGGGAAAGCAGCGTGACCGCTTCAAAAAACAAGTACATGGTGACCAGTGTGGCTGCAAAGCAAAGCGCCATCAACACGCCCAGCGTCATCATGAAGAACGCGTAATAGGTTTTCTCGTTCTTCTCATGGGTCATATAGGAGAAGGCGAAAAACGCGCTGGCCGTCCACATGGCGGTCATGATCAGCGAAAAGATGACGCCCAGGGTATCGCTTCTCAGCGCGATGGGCAGATTTTCGCTCAGATGCAGGATCACAACGGTTTTTTCGCCTCCCAGTGCAATCAAAACGACTATCAGGCACTGCAGCGCCAGTGCAGCCCCCACAAAAATGGATCGCGTTTTTCTGTGCAGGCCAATTTGCGGGACAAATCCGACCATGAGCCCCGCGAGCACGGGGAGCACCAGGGCAACCACCATCAAGAAACCGTTCACTTGTTTTTCCTCCTATTTATGAAAATGAACGCAGGCCGGCAAATATCGACTGCATGACCGGACCGGAAAGAACACCCAGAATCAGGGTCAAGAGGGCAAGAATCACCAGTGAGACCTTGCTTTGAAGCGTCATGGGATGCAGCGGACAGGGTACAGCCTGCTGTGCCTCCGGGGATGCTTTTCGGTAGACAGACACGACGGTGTGCAAAAAGTAAACGGCGTTCAGCAGCGTACTTATAGCAAGCGTGAAAAGGACGGCAAAGCGGTAAGCATCAGGCAACACCATGCCGGCAAGAGACAGTCTTACCTTGCTGATGAAGCCGGCCGTTAAGGGAATACCCACCATACTCATCGCGGTAATGCTGAAAGAGACGCCAGCGGCTTTGCAGCGGTATCCGGCGCCGTGCAGAAAATGGAAGCGCTTATGGTCTCCCGAAGCGTCTGTCAAGGCGGCGGAAGAAATAAACAATACCGGTTTTGCGGCCGCGTGCGCGACCATGTGGAATAGGGCCGCCGCGGTGCCCGCAGCTGTACCCATGCCGATGCCCATAAACACATAGCCGATCTGCGCCACCGATGAGTAGGCTACCATCCGCCGTATATCCCTTTGCCTGACAGCGCTTACGGAGCCAATCAGCATACCGGCTATGCCAAACACAAACAGTACCTCCAGTATATGCTGGGACCTGACCACATCCATCCCAATGACGCGGTAGAAAATTTTGATTAATAGAAAGATATAACCCTTGGAGACCAAACCCGAAAGGATGGCCGCGGAGACCGGCGGCGCATTGCCGTAGGCGTCCGGCGCCCAGGAATGGAAGGGGAAAAGTGCGCTCTTGATGGACAGCCCTACCGTCAGCAGCAGGACCACTACGGTCAGAGGCACGCTGTACAGTCCTCTTTGGTGGATGACCGAAACGGCCTGCTTCAGCTGGGGCATCAGCAGATGGCCGGTGATGCCGTACAACATGGATATACCCAGCAGCGTAATACCGCTGGCCAGCAGGTTCATGATCATGTAACGGGTGGCTGACACAAGGGTATGTCCGTTCTGGCGCACCATGATCAGCGCGCAGGATGCAATGGTCATAATCTCAATAAACACATACGCGGTAAACAAGTCGTTTGTGTACAGCATGACCAGCAGCGCCGCCAGCGACAGATCGACCATGACGAAAAACAGATTCTGCTTTTGCGGTTGTGCGTGGTTATCCAGATTAAACAATCCTGACAAAAGTGTCATGAACATGATGAAAGAGAACAGCGTCGCCATCACAGCCTCCAGGCGTCCGATCCTTATCTCGTTGCCAAAGGGCGCGGGGAAGTGGCCCATCATGAAGGAATAGCTGCCTGTCGCGCTTAGTGTGTAGTGCCATACGGTCGCGCTCATTAGAAAGACAATCGCGGAAATGCATAGGGTTACCCGGCGGGCAGCTTTCTTATTGAGAACACTGGTGACAACTCCGCCGAATATGCATAAGAAAATGCTGAAGAATGGAAAGTTCTGTACCAGCGACAATTAATTGACCTCCTTGCGCGCAAGAAGGGTGATGCGGTCGATATCCAGCGTGCGGTAGCGGCGGTACAGGCGGATGGTCAGCGCCAACATCAGCGCAGTAAAGCTGACCGCAACCACGATGCCTGTAAGCACCAGGCCGGAAGGGACGGGGTTGATGTAAAGACTTGCATCAGTGATGCCGTTTGTCACGATTGGAGGCTCACGCCCGGAAATGAAACCCATCGAAGTCAGGAACAGAAAGACGGCGGTATCCATGATGTTCAGTCCGATAATTTTCTTCAGCAAGTTTCTGTGAAGCAGCAGAAGCGTAAAGCCGATGCCAAAGAGTATCACCGCGAAAGTCTGTTCTATGTTGACGAGCAATTGCTGCGGCATTATTCCTCCTTATATTCCGCCCTTGCGGAACATGGCGTAAAAGATATACATCGTGCAGGCGACAACCATACCAACGCAGATATTCAGCGGCAAAATCAGGCCCGAAGACAGAATACTGCCCGGGGTACCAAGCGGGATACCGCTTGGAAGGCCGTTGGCGCCGCAATAAAAGGAATAGGCTTTTGCAAGGGCATAAAACGACAGCGAAAGGAGCGTGATCAACGCAAATGTCTTATAGGAAAAGAAGCGCGAAGCTTTGGCAAACCCAAAGGCGTTCAGATACAGTATCAGACCCGCCCCGATAATGGCGCCGCCCGAAAAGCCGCCGCCCGGTGACAAGTGTCCGTTCAACACGACATAGATACCGAACAACAAAACAACGGGCGTCAGTATCATAGCGCTGCCCTGCAGAATGCGGTCGCTCTTGGGTTCATGGCTGCGGTCGTCTTCCTCAGCGGCTATCAGTTCCTGAGTAGGCCTGCCATCCTTGTCGCGGTCGATGCGGAGCAGGATCAATACTGCGCAGGCGGCAATAAACAAGACCGTCGACTCGCCCAGCGTGTCAAAGGCACGGTAGTCCAGGATCATGCCGGCAACAATGTTGACGGCACCGGTCTCCTCCATTCCTTCTTCGATGTAGCGTTGGGATACCTCATTGTTGGTGGGGGAGACAGCGACACCGCGCATAGGCATGGCGATGACTGTTTCCAATAAAAGGAGAATGACGGTCACGCAGAGGGTGACAGACAACAACGCGTAAAGGCGGTTCACGATTTTTCGGCCTTTTGAGAGTGACCATTCATCCAATTCCTGCATTATGGAGTGCTCGATTGCGGTGTCCGCGTTGTATTTTTCACTTAACTGCAAATCTCTCAAGTTTTCCGCCGCGGAAAGGGCATCGTTGACACTTTCATCCCTGTCCTGGGACATTTTGTCAATCAGCAGGACATCCATTGGCTCCCAGCCAAAGCGCATCCAGCGAAGGAAACGCCCCTGCAGGGTATTTCCCCAATTACTGTTGCGCTTGCTCATCGCTTGACTCTCCTTGGATCGCGTGTATCTTCTTTAGTGTGACAAAAAACAAGACGGAAGTGACGCCTGCCCCCACCGCAGCCTCAGTGATGGCCAGGTCGGGGGATTCGAGCAAGATCCATATAACGCTCATGACCAGGCTGTAGGCCATATAGACGATGATAGAGGAAAGGAGGTTTTTGGTAAGGCTTACCGCGATGGCGCAAATAACCAACGTGACCAGCATCAGCAGTCTAAAGATGTCCATGCGTGTCTCCTTCTTCTATGGTTCTGCGGGCAGCGGTAACGTCCTTTTCCCATATGGGGTTCGTGTTCACTTCCAGTCTGGCGATCAGATGGCTGCCGACAGGGCTTGCGATCCACAGAAAAACGATAATCAACACCAGTTTAGCCCCCAGCCAGATATCCGGCGCACTGAACACGAGGCCAATCAGCACAAAAAAAATGCCCAGTGTATCGCCCATAGCGGCGGCATGCATGCGGTTGAGCGCATAGTCAAACTTGTACACGCCCCGCACCGATGCGATCAGGATGAATATCCCTGCGGCCAGGAAGGCGGCTGTGAAGATAAAACGTATCCATTCAAGCATTCTGGCTGTGCTCCTTCTTTTCCTGCTTGCTCCAATGTACGCCCAGGTAAACCTTGCAAAGGACCACAACGCTCAAGAAGCTGATCATTGCATAGATGAGCGCTACGTCAGCCAGATAATCTTCCTTTAGCAGCAATGCCAGAATGCAGATGACAGCGATGATCTGCGTGCCGATCATGTTGATGGAAACGATGCGGTCCGCGATACGCGGACCTCGTATGGCCCTGAAAAAGCTGAATAGCAGCAACACGCCCACGATCAAAAGCGCAATTGTATACAGATAGAAATATGCATCCTTCAAGCTCATCGCGCTTCCTCTTTGCCGCCGCTTTTTTCAATGCGCGACAAACACTGTTCAAACCCGGAATTGACCAGCCCGCTTTCATATTCCGCGTCCAGGCAGTGCACAATATACCTATCCTCTTCAAGGTGTACCGTAATGGTGCCGGGGGTCAAAGTAATGCTGTCGGCCAGAATGACGCGTGCTGCGCGGGTTTTGAGTCTGGTACGAAACTCGGCCAGTTTGGGCTGTACTTCGCGGCGGTCAGACAGTATCAACGTTAAGACCGCTTTATTGGCTTGAGCGATCTCCCTGATCAAAAGCCAGATGTACCGAAAAAGAGCGGGCGTGTTCCTTAGGACGGCAAGATTGCTTTTAGTGGGAGGATCAGTCAATATGTACTTTTTTGTGAATAAAGAAAGCGCGGCGGAAATCACAGCCCCGATCAGGGCGACCTCCACCGTGATCCGACCGTTGAAAACGATCCACAGTATGAAGAATATGGCCGTTAGCAAGGGAAAACCTTCCTTCATCGCATAATAGACATTTGTTTCGCGTACACAGTGGATTATAGCACAACAACAAGTGTTGTCAAACGAAAACGGGCTGTCCGGCAGCCCGTTTCCTATGGCAGGAAGCCCCTGCGGGTATCAGTTACCGCTTAGTTTGTCAAGCGCCAACAGCGCGCCGCCAATCAGGCCGCTGTTGGGATACAGGTCAGCAGGCACCACAAGGCTGTCCAGATCCTTTATCCTCTCATGCATGAGGTAGCCCCCCAGCATATGGTTAAGGTGTGTGCGGATCATGGGGAACAGCGCCGTGTGGTGCATCACCCCGCCGCCCAGAATAATGCGCTCGGTGGATACCGTGAGCAGCGCCGTAAGACAAATCTGCGCCAGATAGAAAGCTTCCAGATCCCACGCCCGATGGTCCTCAGGCAGATCGCTGGCGGGCATCGCCCACCTGGTCTGCATGCTGGGACCGGACGCAAGCCCTTCCGCGCAGACGGCGTGATAAGGGCAGACACCGCGTGTTAACGGGTCATCTTCGCTCCTGTTCAGCGGGATATGCCCCCATTCGGGATGGATCATGCCGTGCACCAGGCTGCCTTCGCACATCAACCCGCCCCCAATGCCCGTCCCTACCGTCAAATACAGGCAGTTCTTAAGTCCCTGCGCCGCGCCAAAGGATACTTCCGCAAGCACTGCCGCGTTGACATCCGTATCGATGGCGCATGGGACACTCAAGGCGTCGCGGATGGTTTTGTAAAGCGCAAAATCCCGCCAGGCAAGTTTGGGCGTATTGGTCAAGCTGCCATAGGTGGGAGAGGAAAGGTTCAAATCTACCGGGCCAAAGGTGGCAATGCCCATAGCGTCAATCTTTTCGTTTTCGAAAAAGCCCAGCACGTCCTTCATGGTCTCTTCCGGGCTGCGGGTGGGGCAGGAGAAGGTTCGCAGCATCTTCATCGATTCATCTGCGATACCCATCACCATTTTTGTGCCGCCGGCTTCCAGCGTGCCAAGCAACATTATCCCAGCTCCGCTTCCAGAATCTCATTCTGGTCATTGAGCAGGCTCTTAAAACGTTTGCGGAACGCCTCCGCCTCTGCCTGGAGAATCTCGATTTCTTTGCGGATATCTTCCCGCTGCGCTTCCAAATCCGTGATTTCAGGGTCCGGCACGCGGTCCTGCGCCTCTTGGAGGATCTCTTCCGCACGCTTTTTGGCTTCGGCAATAGTCTCATCGCATGCTTTTTGCGTCTTGGCAAGCAGCTTTTGGGCGCTTTCAACATCCGCAGGCAGTGCGTTTATGCTTGGCGCCGGGGCCAGGGGAGCAGGCTGCATGACAGGCGGCACGGCGGGCGGGACGAAGGAGGCACGATCCTGCTGCTTGAGCTTTTCCCGCAAGGACAAGATAGTCTCCTGCTGGGCGATCATCTCATCGCAGATATCATCGAGGAACTCGTCCACTTCTACAGGGTCATACCCACGAACCTTGGTTTTGAATTCCTTTTCCTCGATCATGGTGACAGTAATGGGCATATTGAACTCTCCTTTCGGCTTTAGAACAATTACTGCGCTGCATAGCGGACTTGGTCTTCAGTATAGTATTCCTGCATGTCCTGAGCAGGTTGCTCGTACGTTGGCTGGCGCCATTCGCCCGTTTGCGGCTGATAGGGAGCCTGCTGGGGCTGCCACCCGGTGTTTTGCTGGTATTGCATGGGCGGGGCTTGCCGAGGTGCGCGCTGCGGCTGCTGAAGGTTAAAGTTCATAGCCTCTATCTCGGGCGTTGTCTGCGGGGTGAAATCGGCCTGTGCCCGCATAGGGGGCGTCTGCACTTGGGGGCGCGGATTGTTAGCGCCGGAGGTGACGGCGTCAGTATAAACCGTCATGGACTGCGGTGCCATCAGGTAAAAGCCGATCTTGGTGGACAAGCGTGTCATGGTGCCGCCCAAAGCGTAGCATGCGCCGGTCAGCATATCCACGAACCGCCTGGTTTCATTGCGGTCTGTCAGCTGATCCATGATGATCAGGGTACATTGCCCCTTGCGCAGGCACGCCATGGCCTGGCGGCATGCCTGCATATTGAACACATTGATAACGTAGGCGTCCATGGGCATAGGATCTGCCTGCGTGTTTTGCGTGACGCCGGGGAAGGGGACGACATTTTCCGACGGCCTTTCCTGCTGGTGCTGCTGCGCGCGGCGGTTGCGCTGGGGTTGCCCAGCGCCTTCCGGCGCAAACTGCGACTGGAAGTTCATACTGTTTCCCTGCTGCATATTCTGGCCGTTTTGCTGGGGCATATGACCACCCTGCATCTGGGCGGATTGTGGCTGGCTGTAAGCATGGTTTGGTTGGTAGTAGTTGGCGGCGGGCGCCTGGTAGCCAGGCTGCGGGTTGCCATTTGGCTGCACATAGGGCTGGCCGGTGTAAGGCTGGGTGTAGCCCTGCTGGGGGTAAGCATGTGCGTAGGGTTGTTCAGACTGATAGGGCTGTTGGTATCCGCCCATATCATCCCCGTTATCATCCCCTTGTCTGCCCTGCTTATCACCAAGCAGCCAGCGGTTGCCATCGCCCACCGTAAAGACATTTTTGATCTTATCCAGTGTGGAGCGCAAATCCATTCGCTCGTCCTCCTCGTTTAGATGAACCGGCCGGGCGAACCCGCCGAGAAATTACTCAGTACATTATAAAGGGAATCAGCCCCGATTGCAACCTTGCGTCATTTGCCGAACAAGCGGACGCTCATTCCCTCGTACAAATAGCCCGCGTTGACCGGGATGATGTTGGCTTGCGTCGCGTCCTGGGACACAACGTTGACGGGGATCAGATAATCCCCTTCGGCAAAGATGACCACCACGCCGATCATACCGCCCTGGTTGATGAGGGCGTTGGCCGGCACGGCATAGGTGATGGTACTCTTGCTCAATTGCAGGCGCAGCGAGCGTGCATACAGCATCGGCCGGACATCGCCGCCCACCGTCATGCGCACCAGCAGCTCCCCGCCTGATTTGGTGACGCTTTCCACTTTAGCAGTGACTGTCGTGGATTCGAAGGATTCGATCAGCATCTGGTAGGTGTCGTTTACGACCGGTGTCCAGTCCGTATCGTCCGCCAGCATCAGTACGCTCCAATCGTGCTGGCGCACCAAACGGAAGATGTCCTGCGTTTCTTCTCCGCGCGCGTACATTTCAGGCACGTCGCCCTCAAGCATCAGCCGCACTTGCTGGGGTGTGTAGGTCATGTAGTTGGTGGTGTTCAGCGCACCTTCAAAGCCGTCGGTGTAAAAGGAAACAATGCCGTCATCGGTGGCCGAATACTGCTTGGTCCATGTGTCGATGCGCTGCAATTGGTTGTTTTCGTTGTCGTATAGGCGCGTCAGCTTGGTATCGTCCGGGTATTTTTGCTTGATGTAGCTTTGTCTTTCGCTGACGGCTTCCCTCATAAGCGTTTCCTGGTTGAGAAGGTTGCCGTTGGCGCCGCGAATCAGCGCTTGTGTTTCGGCGGCGCGCTCCATCACCACGCTGTCCAGCCTTTGCAAGCGCGTATCGGGCACCGTTTCAGAAGTGAGCAGCAGCTGTTGATGCTCCTTTAAATTGGCGCGGTGGTTTTGCAGTGTGGTCAGTTCACGGTTACTAAAGCCGGTGGTATAAACGGTACAGATGGCTGTGCCGCGCTGCACGTTTGCCCCTTCTTCGGCTGTGTAGCGGATGGTAGAGACCCCTGCCTGCGAAAAAACCGATTCGTTGCGCACGATAAGCCCCGCGCCGGAATAGGTAGAGTCCTGTCCGCTCAAAGTAACCAGCGCCGTCATGTTCTGGCCGGGCGCAATAAGCTGTGAAATGCCCATAATGGCGAGCACTGTTACCAAGATGCCAAGGCTCAAATAAAGATAGAGCATCATGCTTCTTTTGCGGGGCGGGGCGCGGTACGGGACGCGGTCAGGCACCATGGAACCGGGCGGCGGAGGGCTTTGGTCAGGCGGGAGCTGAGTGGGCTGCACGCCAAAGGCAGGCCCCTGCATAAAAGGCGGGCCTTGCTGTTGCGTTACGGGCGAGAAAAGCTCACCCTGATAGGGCGGCGGAACTTTGGAATCGGGTACGGGCGGGCCCTGCATGCCTTGTTTTGGCTGCACCGGAGAAAAATAGTCAGGGTCCGCATTGCCAAGGGGCGGAGCGGCGGGGTGTGGTGCATCGCCGCGCGCCGCTTGTCTGAAAAAAGGCGCACCGGCTTGCGGGACGGCGCCGCCGCTTTGCTGCGGTCCTTCCTGGGGACGGAAGTAGTCATTGTTACCAGAAGGGTTCCATCCCGGCTGCGGCGTAAAAGAATCCTCCCCCCGGGGAGGCTCCTGGTTTGGAAAACGAATGGCGATCAACCCTCCTGACTGGGAAATACGGTTACAGAATAGCGCAAAAAGCGCTAATTGTAAAGAACGCCCGCTCCGTGTGCCGGGCTTGCATTTTAGGGATGTAATAGAGTATTCTCTATATGTAAAAATTCTCTGTTTGTGTTCCTTTGAAAGGAGAAGCCGATGCATGATGACCAATTGAAGGAGACATTCCTTCAAAGTGAAGAGATCTATCAAGGTGCCGTCATTCACGTACAAAAGTGGCAAGTGGCCTTGCCCGATGGCCGCCAGGCAGCTCGGGAGATCGTGCTGCACCTGGGTGCGGCGGCGGTGGTGCCCGTGGATGAACAGGGCCGCGTCACGTTGGTGCGCCAGCATCGCGTAGCCATTGGTGAATATACATGGGAGATCCCGGCCGGCAAACTGGATTATGCCGGAGAGGATCCCTTGGGCTGCGCCAAGCGCGAACTGGAGGAGGAAGCAGGGCTGCGGGCGAATAAGTGGCAAAAACTGACCCACGCGATCACAACGCCCGGTTTTTGCACCGAACGCATCGCGCTGTATTTGGCAACGGAATTGACCCCGTGCGAAAGCCACCCGGATCAGGATGAGTTTTTGCACCTGACCACCATGCCGCTTAGCGAGGCGGCAGCCTATGTTATGGATGGCAAGATCACCGACATGAAGACATGCCTGGGCATTCTGATGGCGCAAAACATCCTGTCCCAAGGCTTGACGCCCGCCATGGACCGCGTCATGCAAAGCGCGAACAGGCACAGGGCACAAGGGAGATCAATATGACTGCTAAAAGGCCGGATCCATTCTACATCCTGTGGATGTTGTTTCTCGTGTTTTTGCTGATTGCCGGAGCGTTGTTCCTTTACGCCGGGATTGTCGAAAACCAGGAACGCGTGTATCAGGAGTCCCTGGAAAAAGCGAAAGCGTTGGCAGGGGCATGGCATCTTTGATTCGTCTGCTGAAACGGCTCGAAATGCCGCTTCCCAAAGGGGACGCGGCGGATTTTCCCGCTGATTTTCCGCTGTTGGAAACGCAGCGGCTTCTTCTGCGCGCGCCAACCAGAAATGACGCCCGGGATCTATTCCGTTATGCCGCCGACCCCTTGGTCAGCCGCTATGTCGTGTGGCAGCGTCACGAAACGATAGCGGACTCCAGACGTTTTCTAAACGGTGTTATCGCCGAAAACCGTTCAAAAGGGGGGCTTACTTTTGCCGTCCAGGACAAGAACAGCCACGCCATGATCGGCACCTTGGGCTTCAACTGGATCGATAATGAAAACCACGTGGCTGAAGCAGGCTACTCCTTCTCGCGTGAATATTGGGGCAAGGGATTGGCGACGGAAGCGCTGCGCGCGCTGCTTGGATTTGGGTTTGATACGCTAAAACTCAATCGCATTGAAGGCCAGTGCGATGTACGCAACCCTGCGTCCGGGCGCGTGATGGAAAAGTGCGGCATGCGGCGGGAGGGCATCCTGCGGCAGCGTTATTTCCTGAAGGGAGTCTACACAGACATGATCCTGTACGCGGCTCTAAAGAACGATACCTCAAATGATCTTTAGAAAGGGAAAAGCGTGAAACGCGGCCGCCGCAGCCTTTTTGCACCGCGCAAAAGAAAGCGTTGGGGATGTATCGTATTGCCGCTTTTTTTCGTACTTCTCCTTTTGGCGGGTGTCTTTCTGAATGCTGCCAACAACAGGCATCCCGGCAAGGACACACAGCGCGTGAGCATCCCCAATTTGCCGGACCGTTTGGAAGGGTTTCGCATACTGCATCTGAGTGATTTGCATGGCAGGGAGTATGGCATCGATCAACAGAAGCTGCTAAACCTTATTAAGGATGATAACTACCATGCCGTTTGCCTGACAGGGGATATGGTGGGTTCCTCGGGGAACGTACAGCCCCTGCTTGATCTGATCCAAGCATTGCCGCAGGATATCCCGGTTTTTTTGGTGGCGGGGGATGAAGATCCTTCTCCCATCCTGTCGGCACCGCATGGTGACGCGTCTCCCAAAGCTTCTTGGGTACTGGAGGCGGAGAAAGCCGGGGCGATTTTTCTGGATCGTCCTGTGAAAATGGAATTCAACAAGTCCACCCTCTGGCTGTGCCCCGCCGACTTGTTTACCATGGATCTGGAGGCCGCGGAATTCGCGTTGGCCGACAGGCAAACAGAGATCATCTCATCTGACGACCCGCAATCTCCTGAAAACGGCGCGGCGCTGCGGGTGGTGGAATACCAAATGGATGTTATGGAACAGGTCAAAGGGGCCAGGAGCGAAATGCTTCCCGAACATTTCTATATTGCCCTGGCGCACGCGCCGCTTGGGGATGACGCGCTGATACTTGCGCAACAGTCCATCGAGGGAAAAGCAACTATGACCAATTTCCCCGGACAGTTGTCCCTCATTTTGGCAGGACACTTTAACGCGGGCCACGTGCATTTGCCTGTGCTGGGTCCCGTATTTGCCCCGCCGTCAGCTCTGACGGGCGAAGGGGGCTTTATGCCGGACAAGGCGCTCCTGTTCGGCGTGCGCTCGGTGCGCGGCGTAGCGCAATACATTACGCCCGGGTTGGGTACCTCTGTCATCTACCCCAAATGGCTGTCATTCAGGCTGTTCAACCCTCCCGAGATATCGCTGCTCATTTTGACGGGCCAGTTCTTTTAGGGGGAAAAGTGATGGAAGAAGCACCTTTTATCAGCAGAAATCTATCATGGCTTGATTTTAATGACCGTGTACTGCTCGAAAGCCTCAACCCATGCCATCCTCCGCTGGAGCAGGCTAATTTTCTTGCGATCGTATCGAGTAACCTGGATGAGTTTTTCATGGTGCGGGTGGGAAAACTGGAAACCAAGGTGGACTCAAATTGGCAGAATCCGGAAGTTGGAGGGCTGACGCCAGCCCGCCAGCTTGAGGTTATCTGGCAGGGCGCGCGAAAACAGGTGACCAAACAATATTCACTGTACCGCACGGCGCTTTTGCCCGCGCTGGCTGCGGGCGGCTTCCACATACTCAGCATAGCGGATTTGTCAGACGAACAGCTGTTGTGGCTCAGCCGGTATTTTGACGCGCAGATCATGCCGGTGTTGACGCCGCGGGTACTGAACGCCAAATATCCCTTTCCTTTGCTGACCGCAAAGCGCCTTCACATCGCCGCCCTGCTGCGGCCAAAGGGCGAACCGGCGATAATGATGGGCCTGATCCCCGTGCCGGGCGCGCTGAAGCGTCTGGTGATGCTCCCCATGGGGCCGGGACAGGCGCGGGGTGTCCTGTTGGAAGATGTGATCGGACAATATCTCAATCGTTGCTATCCCGATATGGATGTTGCGGCGCACTTGCCTTTTCGCATCACCCGCAATACCGATTTTGCCCTGGATATCACCAGCACGGAAAGCATCCTGGAAGAAATGATGCGCAATATCAAACGTCGCGCGTTTGGGAAAATCGTGCGCGTGGAAGTGGGGGAGCACTTTGGCGGCGCCCTGCTGCCGCGTCTCCTTGATGCCTTGCAGGTGCCGGATGATAAGGCTATGAAGGTTTCAGGCCCGCTGGACCTGACGTTTCTTTCAAAACAGGTGCGCATGCTCCCCGGGTTTGAAGACATGCGCTATGAAAAGTTTGTGCCGCGTGTAGCGGCACGCCTCAAGACGCCCGAGACTATCTTCCGTACTATCCGTCAGGGTGACCTTCTTTTTCATCATCCTTACGACAGCTACGACCCTGTTGTGCGCTTTGTTGCCGAGGCGGCAGATGATGAGCGTGTTCTGGCGATCCGGCAGACGCTGTACCGTGTGTCCTCAAGCAGCCCCTTTATCGCCTCCCTGGCGCGGGCCGCGCAAAAGGGCAAACAGGTGACAGTATTGGTGGAAGTGCGCGCGCGCTTTGATGAAGAAAATAACATCGCTTGGTGCAGAGCGCTGGAAAAGGCGGGATGTCAAGTCATTTATGGCCTGCCCAACTGGAAAACGCACAGCAAGATCGCCTTGGTAGTCAGGCAGGAAGAAACAGGCATCCGGCGGTATATCCACTTGGGCACGGGGAACTACAATGACGCCACGGCGAAAGGCTATACGGACCTGAGCATCCTCACCGCCGACAGGCAGCTGGCGGAAGATGCGGGCGCGTTCTTTAGCATTATTGCCGGGTACAGCGACACTTTTGAAATGAAAGAGCTTATCGCATCACCCTTTTTCATGCGGCGGGAACTGGAAGATCGCATCCTTAGGGAAAAGGAACACGCACAAAATGGGCAGTTTGCCCTCGTTGTGGCCAAAATGAATGCCTTATCTGATAAGCCTATGATCTCCTTGCTTCTGGATGCCGCGGAGGCCGGCGTCAAGATATACCTGTCGGTGCGGGGTGTGTGCCGCTTGAAGGTTCCCGAAAACGGCAATATTGTGGTGCGCAGCACCGTGGGAAGATATCTGGAGCACGCGCGTATTTTTATTTTCCATGACAGGGGACGCAATGAGACCTTCATTTCGTCGGCCGACTGGATGCCGCGCAATCTGGACCGGCGTCTGGAACTCACCGCTCCTGTCAAAGACCCCGTTATCAGCCATGCGATAAGGGAAATCGCGGCCAAGGAGTTCATGGACAACAGCCAAGCATGGGAAATGCTGCCGTCCGGAATTTATGAGCGGGTCATGGCGGAAGGCACCTGCTTTAGCGCCCAGCAGCAATTCATGCAGGAAGCCCCAAAGTCGGTTGACTTTGATAGAGTATTTCATGTATTATCATCCTGATAAACGGAGGGCTGGTATGAAGATTTTTAATTCAATGAACAGGCGCAAAGAAGATTTCGTGCCTCTGCGCGAGGGTAAGGTGGGAATCTACGCTTGCGGTCCCACGGTATACAACTACTTCCACATCGGAAACGCACGGATGTTTATCGTGTTTGATGTGCTGCGCAGGTACTTTGAGTACAAAGGTTACGAAGTGACCTACGTGCAAAACTTTACGGACATCGACGACAAAATGATCGCGCGTGCTAACCAGGAGGGCATCACGGTGCGCCAACTCGCCGACCGCTTTGTAAAGGAATACTACAAAGACGCGCAGGCGCTGGGCATTCACCCGGCCACTGTACATCCCTATGCCACCGAGCATATACCGCAAATCATCCGTTTGGTGGAAACGCTGATCCTAAAGGGATTGGCGTACGAAGTAAACGGCGATATTTATTACGACACAGCCGCCTTCCCCGACTACGGCAAGCTGTCAGGCCAGAAAATGGATGATCTGGATGCCGGCGCACGGGTGGGGGTGGATGAAGACAAAAAGAACCCGGCGGACTTTGCGCTGTGGAAGAAGCAAAAGCCGGGCGAACCCGGGTGGGACAGCCCATGGGGCATGGGGCGGCCGGGATGGCATATCGAGTGCAGCGCCATGAGCATGGAATACCTGGGCGAAACGTTTGATATTCACTGCGGCGGGCAGGATCTGCTGTTTCCCCACCATGAAAATGAGATCGCGCAAAGCGAGGGCGCGACGGGGCATCCTTTTGCGCGCTATTGGATGCACAATGGTTTTCTGAACGTTGATAACCAAAAGATGTCCAAATCGCTCGGCAACTTTTTTACGGTGCGGGATATCACGCGGGAATTTGACGCCGAAGACATTCGCATGTTCATGCTCTCGGCGCAGTATCGCAGCCCCCTCAATTTCTCCAGAGAGCAGATGCAGCAGGCGCACGCTTCCCTGCAGCGCCTCTATGGAGCGCGGGACAAAATACTCTTTTTGATGGAAGATCTGGAGGACCGCGCGCTTTGGGACGAGGAGAACGCCGTCAAGTCCCGCGTGGATGATTGTGTCGCCGCATTTGAAGCGGCCATGGATGACGACCTCAACACCGCCGAAGCCATGGGCGCACTGTTTGATCTTGTGTACCTTATCAACACTGAAATATCGGAGAAATCGGCGCAAAGTTTGGCGCAGTACGCGCTGACGCAGCTTCACAAAATCTGCGAGGTGCCGGGTCTGCTGTTAAAAAAGCCGGACGAATTGCCCGGGGATGTGGCGGAACTGGTGGAGAAGCGCGCGCAGGCCCGCAGTGACAAGAACTGGCAGGGATCTGACGCGCTGCGCGACGCCATTGCGGCATTGGGATACCTGGTGGAAGATACGCCCAAAGGCCAGAAGGTACGCCGCCTTACATGAAGACGGCACGAGCGTTAATGGCGCTTTGCGCCGTGTGTGCCGTTCTGTGCGTCGTTTTGGTGCTGCTTAGTCTCCTCCCGCCCAAATGGACCGCTGTTTCGCTTCTGCCGCCCATTGCGCCGTTTCCTCAAGCAGCAATGCCACAGGGCGACATCGCGGTCAACACCGCCGATATGTCGGAGTTGATGCTCTTGCCGGGCGTGGGCCCCGTGACGGCGGCGGAGATCCAAAGACAGCGCGCCATCCAGCTGTTCTTTTATCCGGAGGATCTTCTCATAATCCGCGGTATCGCGCTCAAAAAACTTGAAAATATGAGGCCGTTTATATCCGTTCCATGAACAAAAGGACCACCCATGCAGGTGATCCCTTAAAATACTATGGAGAGGATCAGTCCTCTTCTTCCTCTTCGCGCGCGGTGCTTTCAACGATCTTTTGCGCCACCTCCGCGGGCATTTCTTCATACCTGTCAAACGTGGCCACGAAGCTGGCCCGCGCTTGGGTCATGGAGCGCAAGTCCGTCGCGTAACGTGCCATTTCGCTCTGGGGCACTTCGGCGATGACCTGCTGCATGCCATCCACCTGGTTCATGCCCATGATGCGGCCGCGACGCTTGGAGATATCGCCCATTATGTCGCCCATGTATTCGTCCGGAACGAGCACTTCGACGTGTTGGATGGGCTCAAGCAACACGGGATCGGCATCCTTGCAGCCCTTTTTGTAGGCGATGCGGGCCGCGGTTTTGAACGCCATTTCGGAGGAGTCGACCGCGTGGTAGCTGCCGTCGTACAGTTTGGCACGCAGGCCCACCATGGGGTAGCCCGCCAATACGCCCTTGCCAATGTTCTCGCGCAGGCCCTTTTCCACCGATGGGATGAAGTTGCGCGGCACGGCGCCGCCTACCACGGCGTCCACAAACTCAAACTGGATATTGGTGTCACCGAGAGGAGAAAACTCGATCCACACATCGCCGAACTGTCCGTGGCCGCCGGTCTGCTTCTTGTGGCGACCCTGGCAGGAGACGGTTTTGCGGATGGTCTCACGGAAGGGGATGCGGGGATCCTGCAGCGCCGCCGCCGCGCCAAATTTATTGGCGAGCTTGGAGGAGATAACGTCCAGATGCAGTTCGCCCTGGCCGCTGAGGATCGTTTCGGTGGTGTCAACATTCTTTTCCAGCTTGATGGAGGGATCTTCATCGATCAGGCGGTAAAGGCTGGAGAATACCTTGTCTTCATCACCCTGCTTGGCTGCGTATACGGCCTTGGAGAAGCCGGGGACAGGATACTCAAGCGCGTCATAAACAATGGGATTGCCGGGGTCACACAGTGTGTCGCCTGTTACGGTGTATTGCAGCTTGCTCAGCGCACCGATGTCGCCTGCGTTAAGCAGCTGTGCGGGCGTCTGCTTTTTGCCGCGCAGCACGAACAGCCCGCCGGACTTTTCGCTCTTGTCTTTGTTGGCGTTATATAGGGGGGTTTGCGGCGTGACAGAACCCGAAAATACGCGGAACAGGGAAAGCTTGCCAACAAACGGGTCAGCGATGGTTTTAAACACGAAGGCGGAGAAGGGTGCATCATTCGTGCAGACGCGCGTTTCCGGTTCACTCGTTTTGGGGTTTGTGCCTACTTCTTCGCTGTCCTCCGGGCTGGTCAAATAATCTTTAACAAAATCGAGCAGTGGCGCCACACCCAGGCCCGACAACGCGGAAACCGAGACGACGGGGACGATCTTCCCCGCCTTCATACCCTTGCGGAAGCCCAGTACGATCTCATCATGCGTCAGCGTGCCTTCTTCAAAATACTTTTCTATCAGATCATCGTCGTTCTCAGCGGCGGTTTCAGTGATTTCATTGATATAATCTTCAATAAAGGAGGCAAGGTTCTCCGGCACCGCGACTTCCTTGAGTTTATTGCCGCTGCCCTCATAGGCCTTCTTTTCCAGTATGTTTACCACGCCCGAAAATTCCGGTCCGTAGCCGATGGGGACGATAAGCGGGACCACGGAATTGCCGAACTTTTCGCGAAGCGCATCCAGAACCTTTTTGAAATTGGCATTCTCCCTGTCCATTTGGTTAACGATGAACATGCGCGCGACGCCCTTTTTTTCTGCATATTCCCATGCTTTTTCGGCGCCCACAGACAGGCCGTTGATGCCGTTTATTACGATGCCCGCGGTCTGTACCACATTAAGCGGGCCCATGATCTCCCCGATAAAATCAAAATATCCGGGGACGTCGACAATGTTTACCTTGGTGTTTTTCCATTCCACCGGGGCGACGGCGGCGCTGATGGATATGCCGCGCCTGCTCTCTTCGGCGTCAAAATCGGTGACGGTGCCGCCGTCCTCCACGCGTCCCTGCCGATCGATATGGCCCGCAGCGAAAAGCATTGCCTCCGTTAAGGTCGTTTTGCCTTCGCTGCCATGCCCCAGGAGGGCAATATTCCGTATGTCCTTACTCAAATAGTCAGCCATGCCAAAATCCCCCATCTTCTATATGTATTTTCGAAACAATGGTATTGAACCGTCATAACGGAAGTAATTCTACCATATGTGCCCGTGCGGTTCAAGGCTTTCGCGTCACTTTATGTGGCAGCCCAAGTGTGAAGGAACGCGGAATGCGGGGTGCGCGCGGCGCAGGATCTGCTTTTCCTTTGTCTTGACAATGCCAAATGCCACCGATATACTGGCGTGGAAGCGTTTTGTGAACGTTCAAAATAAACATAACGGCCCGACCGAAGAAGGAGCACCCATGAGGATTGTTACCATCCGAGATGTGGCGAAAGAGGCGCAGGTAAGCATCTCGACGGTGTCACGCGTGCTGAATGATCGGCCCGACGTAGACGCGCTGACCCGCGCGCGGGTGCTCAAGGTAGTGGAGAAGCTGCAGTATGTGCGCAATGCCAACGCAGCCAATCTAAAACAGCAGCACACTGATTTTTCCGCTGTGGTGTTGCGGGGTCGCCGCAACCTTTTTCTGACGGATCTGGCAGAGCGCATACTGGATATCGGTCGGCGGCGCGGGCGGCGATTTCTCATTGAGATCATCGATGAAAAAGATGATGAATTTGAAACAGCGCGTACCCTTTACAGGGAACGCAAATTAAGCGGATGCATTTTTCTTGGCAGCAATTTGCAGCAGCATGTTCATGATTTTGAGACGCTTGACCTGCCCTGCGTCTTTGCCACCGTGCAGGCGGAATTTCTTGCGGGCCGGCAATTCAGTTCCGTTGCCGTCAACAATTTCGATACCGGAAAAGCCGCCGTTGACCGTCTGATCGGCCTTGGGCACCGAAGGATCGCGTTGCTGGGTTTTTATGGCCCGGTCACCAACTCAACGGGACAAAGGCTCTACGGCGCGCAGGAGAGCTTGCGGCGCCATGGCATCCCCTATGACGAGAGCTTGTTTGAAGAGTGCGATTTTACTTTGCCTTCTGCCTATGCCGGGATGACCGCGGTGCTGTCGCGCAGACGCGACTTTTCCGCTCTTTTTGCCATATCCGACATCGTCGCCTTTGGCGCCATGAAGGCGCTCATTGACCACGGGCTGAGCGTCCCGCGGGACGTGTCCGTGATCGGCATGGACGGTACTGAGCAGGCTGCCTATACCGTTCCCTCACTGTCCACCTACGCGCAGCCCGCCGATGATATCGCTACTGAGTCTGTTCGCCTGTTGGAGGCCGCTATGCGGGGACAAAAAGGCAAGCACGTACTGTTGCCCGCGCCGTTTATCCAAGGTGGTTCGATAAAAAAACATGTTGAATGAAAGCTGTTCAGACGGGTGCGCGGCCCGTCAGGATGTTAAGTGCCTTTAGTTTTCCGGCGAGCGCGTCATTAGTATCTCCCGGCAGCATACGCCATTGCCAATTGCGGCCGCCAATGGTGCTGGGAATGTTCATGCGCGCTTCATCAGAAAGGCCGAGGATGTCCTGCATTGGCAAAACGCACATTTTTCCGCGCGACATAAGCGCGGCGCGTACCATCGCGTCGCTGAATTCCTCGTCTCTTGAAATGCCGAGGATGCGGAAGGCGTATTGTCTCTGCGTACTGCCGGCGCTTCTTAACCACCCAAGTGCAGTTGAGTTGTCATGCGTCCCGGTGTAGACTACGCAGTTTTCTTTGTAATTCTGCGGAAGATGCGGGTCGGCCGGGTTGCCTGAAAAGCCGAATGCCATCACTTTCATCCCCGGGTAGCCGCAATATTCAAGCAGGCTCGTCACCCGCTCGTTGACAGCGCCCAGATCCTCCGCCACGATCCGCAAATCGGGCAATTCCTTTTTGACGATCTTAAAAAACGAACGTCCGGGGCCGTTGATCCAAACGCCGTTGCGTGCGCTTTCATCCTTGGCGGGGATTGAGTAATAATTGGCGAAGCCAATGAAGTGGTCCACTCTGAGGATATCATAAATGTCGCCCATGAACTTGAGGCGATCGACCCACCAACCGTAGTCAGTCTTTTTGAGATACGCCCAATCATACAAGGGATTGCCCCAGCGCTGGCCATCCTCTGAAAAATAATCCGGCGGCACGCCCGCAATGTGGAGCGGCCGGTGGTGTTCATCCACCTGGAACACCTGTGGATTTTTCCATACGTCCGCTGAATCCTCCGCGGTATAAATGGGGATATCCCCAAAGAGCAATATGCCCCTTTCATTGGCATACTCTTTAAGCTTATGCCACTGCCTGAAAAACAGGTATTGTATGAAGACATAGTACTCTGCGCTGTCTTTTAGCTGCGCGGCATATTTTTTGAGCGTCGCCTTCTTGCGCATACGGATGTCTTCGTCCGGCCAATCGATCCACGATATGGAGCCGAAGTGTTCCTTAATGGCGCTGAACAACGCGTAATCTGCCGCCCATGGCTGTTCTTTCTTAAAGCGCTCCAGGCGTTCTCCCATTTTCGCTTTGGAAAAGGCGAACGCACGCTTGAGTACCTCCGTCTTGGCGTTCACTATATGGCCAAAATCCACGCGGCCTGCGTCTTCAGGTTCGTCGGTCACCTCCTCTTCGGGGAGGAGGCCTTCTTCTATCAGCGTCGGTAAGTCGATCAGCAGGGGATTGCCCGCAAAGGTGGAAACGCTTTGATAGGGCGAGTCGCCAAAGCCGGTGGGAGATATGGGCAGGACCTGCCACACTTTCATGCCGGATTGCTCCAAGAAGTCAACAAAATGGTAGGCGTCCGCCCCCAGGGTGCCAATGCCGCCGGGGGAGGGGAGGGATGTGATATGAAGTAAAATGCCGCTTTGTCGCATGTGTGTTCCTTTCAATGGAAAATGCATCCGGATTTTGGCGGCAGCGTAAGGGTGTTTCCGTCAACCTGCGCGCCACCTTCCCCGGTATCGTAGGCAAAGCGCATCGTACCCGGCCAGGCAACAGCTGCCATTACCGTTTCATCGCCCAGGTTACTCAGCACCGTGCAGGAGCTTTTTTCAGCGGTCAACGTGAACGCAGCGACGCTTTTGACCCCCAGGTCAAGGGGAACCATGAGACCGCCGTTCATTTCGGGGCGTGTTGCCCGGAAAGCAAGCAGTTCACGGTAAAAAGCAAGCAGTGAGTTGGGATCCTCCTGCTGCTCCAGCACCCCGTCCGTCAGTTTTTGCTTTTGATCCGCGCCTTCAGGAGGAAGGCACAGCCCTTCGCCATCGCCGCGCCACACCATGGGCAGACGTTTGTTTTCGTCTTTGCCAGATCCAAACATGCCGATCTCCTCCCCATAATAGAGGAAAGGCACGCCGGGCAAAAGGAGATACAGCGCCGCCGCCTGCTTTTGCGCTTGCACGTCGCGTCGCAGAACGCCCGCCATGCGCCCCATGTCATGATTACCAAGGAAGGGCGCATTTCGTGCCAGGGGATAGGCGTTCAACAAGTCATTATTCCATTGGGACAGACTGCGTATCAGCCCCGTGCCGTCTTGCGATCTCAGCGCTTTGACGATGAGGCCATCCGCAGCCGCCATGGGGAAATAGAACAGACTGTCCATACCGCTTTCATAGAGGCCGAAAATAGTGTTGGCGTCCGCCCATGCTTCTCCCACAAGGAAAGCGTTCCGGGTGTGTGCCTTGACCATTGCGGCAAACCACTTGAGGAAAGCGGCGTTCTTCTCGCCGTTTTTTTCGTAGTATGAGGTAACGGCATCCAGCCTGAAGCCTTTGGCACCTTTGTCCAGCCAGAAATGCGCGATGGTTTCAATTTCACCCCGCACCTCTGCGCTTTCAAGGTTCAGATCCGGCATGTGCGGGCCAAAACCTCCCACATAATACCATCCTTGCGCGCCGGGAACGCTGTGTCCCAGTGGCTCTTGAGAAAACAGATAATAATTCACATAGGGGTTGTGCCCGCGGCACTTGATCTCAAACGGGCAAGCTTTTTGCCCGCAGGGAGGGATGCTTAGGCTTCGGCTGGCGGACAGGAACCAGGGATGCCGGGATGATGTATGATTGATCACCAGATCAATCAGGAGGGCGATGTTCTTTTCGCTGCATTTTGCAGCCAGCCGCTCAAAATCGCCCAATGTGCCGTACGAGGCATCGATATCCATGTAGTCCAAAACGTCATACTTGTGGTAGGAGGGGGAAGGGCTGATGGGCATCAGCCACAAACCTTTGACATGAAGGCTCTCAATATAGGGGAGCGCATTCTCCACGCCCCTCAGATCGCCCATACCGTCCCTGTCAGCGTCTGCAAACGACGCTACAAACACTTCATACACCGCGCCATTCAGCGCCAAGGCGCCAAGCGGCAGGAGTATCAGCGCCATCATCAGCGCCAGCGCTCTTTTCATTTAGCCTTTTACAGCGCCGCCCGTGACGCCCTCCACATAGAACTTTTGAATGTTAATAAACAACAGTGTAATGGGAATGGCCACCAGGACCGCGCCCGCGCAGAACCGGGTGAAGTATTCATAGATGTGTTCCCTTTCCAGCATTCGAAACAGCCCCAGGGCCACCGTATAGTTCTGGTACTCGTCCTTCATGATGACGCTGACGAAGATGAAGTCCACCCACGGGGCGATGAAAGCCGTAATGGCAGTATACACAACAATGGGCGTGGAGGAGGGCAGAATGATTTTCCAGAATACCAGGTTCTTGGACGCGCCGTCGATGGTGGCGGCTTCGTCAAGGGAGTGCGGAATCGTATCAAAGAACCCTTTAGCTATGAAGTAATTCAGGATGCCGCCCCCTGTATAGACCATAACCAGCGATACCAGCGATTTGGCGAGACCGATGGCCTTCAAGATATGGTACACGGCGATCATGCTCATGAAGCCGGGGAACATGCCCAGGATAAGCCCGATGTTCATCAGCTTTTTGCGCGCCGGGAAGCGCAGGCGACTGAAGGTATAGGAGATCATCAGCACCATGGCGGTGGTAAAAACGCAGGTGAAGACGGCAACAACCAGGGTGTTCAGATACCACCGGGGGAAACTGAACTGCGCGGTTTCGGTAAACAAACGCGTAAAATTGTTCCAAGTGTAGCCCTTTGGCATGATGTAGGGGGTATATGCCCCCGATTCCTGCCGGAAGGCGGTCAACACCAGCCACACAATGGGAAGCAGCCACACGGATGCCATCACGGTAAGAACGATATACTCGATCGGTTCGCGCATGGCGCGAAGCGTCAAGAACAGGCCGACGACCGCCAGGATAAGGTACAGCCAAAGCCCCGGGCCCAGATCGCGCATAAGAAACGCTTGTGTCAGCAGCCCCGAAGCGTCTGCCGCTCGCTTGAGGGTCAGGAGAGCGTACACGCCTGAAAGGACGCAGGCGGACAGTGCAGCCGCCACCGCTATCAGCAGTGCTTTGCTTGGCTTAAGCAGGGCGATAACGCTCAGCAGTATGGCAGCAACGCCCGCCGCCGTCAACGGTGTCATGTGAAGCAGGTTTTGACTCTTTACAAGATCAAGACCGTTGTGGGTGACAGCGCCCAGGGTTTGAACGGTATGAAGCCAGGGGAGCAGGAGCGTGATTGCCATTCCCAGTGCGCAGACGGGGATTAGCCGCACGAGATCAAGCCGGAGGTTCATCTTCTTTTTCATTGGAATTCTTCCTCCTTCCGCGAGGAACCCGAAAGGTTATAAACGATCAGCGACATGGAGGCGCAGATGATGAACACGAAGATGCCAATGGTGGATGCCAGCGAATAATTCTGCTTGTCTACCGTCAGCTTATACAGCCACGTGACCAACAGGTCCGTTTTTCCTGCCTGGTAGTAATCCGTTACCAGCGGCCCGCCCCGCGTGAGCAGGTAAATGACATTAAAGTTGTTAATGTTGCCCACAAAAGCGGTGATCAGGTACGGTGTTGTCACAAACAGCATATAGGGTAAAGTGATTGACATAAACATACGCACGGGCGACGCGCCGTCAATACTGGCGCTCTCGTACAAATCTGCGGGGATATTCATTAGGATGCCCGACGTGATGAGCATCGTATAGGGAATGCCCACCCAGATATTAACGACTACAACTGTTATGCGCGCAAAGGTGGCGTTAGTGAGGAATGGGATGTTTTCGCTGATGAAGCCCCATTGTTTCAGCAGCGTATTGAGCGGCCCCTGATCATGGAGGATCTGGCTCATCAGCATGAGGCTGACAAACTGTGGCACGGCGATGGTAATGACAAAAATTGTGCGCCACAGCTTCTTGAGCCGCACCGTCTTTTTGTTGATCATCAGTGCCAGGATCATACCAAAAAAGTAATTGGAAAAGGTGGCAAAGACCGCCCAGACCAGCGTCCAGACCAGGATCTGACCGAATGTGCCCGCTTTGAGCGCATCACTCCAAAAGACCTCGGTGAAATTCTTTAGTCCTACCCAGGTAAACATATTGCCCGGGGGCTGGTGGTCCGCGTCGAAATTGGTGAACGCGATAAGAATCATGAAAATAATGGGCAGCACCGTAAACGCGATGATCATGACAGTGGGAAGGGTCAGCATGGTGACGTGGAACTGTTTATCCATGAGCGCACGAATGGTGTCGGCAAAGGTCGGCTGCTTTTTTCCTTTTTCCTCAACGAGCTGCGCTTTGTAGCTAGCGCGCACCGAAGCGCGCCACAGGAGGGCGAAGCCGATTATGAGCAGCAGGCTCATCACGGAGAACAGCAGGATCAGCATAGAGTTGTCGCCCGGCGTGCGCACATAGATCTGGCGCGCCTCGCTCCATTCACGCCGCATGGCTTGGTCGCCAAGGGTGCCCAATTTGCCAAGATACTGCCAGGCAAACCCTATCATGTAGGCAAAGAAAAGCACTTGCGCCGCCAAATAAAGCATTCCCTTAATGAACTGCCTGCGCTTGAGGCAACCAAAACCCATGATCAAAAACGACGCCCGGGTGGCGGCGTCACCGTGTTGAAGGATGTTTTTGAACGACAAGATACCCTCTTGTTCGCTTGAGGGGGCAAGTGCACTGACGTGCGATATGGCGCGCATGGCTACCTCCTTCTTGGCGCTTGCAAAAAGCGCAAGGGAACAGCCTTGCGGCTGTTCCCTTGTTCATATCATGTTACTGCGTGATGGCGGCAACCATTTCGTCCAGCAGAGTCTTAACGTCCTTAGCATAGTCTTTGGCTTCCATGGTGGTGCCAAAGGCTTCCGCAGGGGACCAATAGTTGCCCAGAACGTCTTTCTGGCCCACGGCAAATTGCGCTTGCTCTGCCAATGCCGCAAGAGCAACGTTGGCCTGCACCGCTTCGCTCGCGGCAGCGTTGATGTTGGAGGGCCCCATGGCACGCACTTCAAAGCGCTTTATTTGGTTTTCTTCATTGGTCAGGAATTCTGCCAAAGCCATGGCTTCTTCGGGATACATGGTCATTGTGTTTACGCCCATCAGCTTGAAGCCGGCAAAGGAACCCATCTGGACCTGCTCGCCGTTGACTGTGAAGGTGGGAAGCTTGGTGGCGGCATAGTTGTCGCCCAATTTTTCCTTGATGGCATCGGCATTCCAGGTGCCGGACACGCCCGCCGCGATGGTGGTTCCCATGCCGCCGGTCAGGATGGCGTCATCGCCCGTCAGGAAGGCTTCGTGCGCGGTAAGCGCTTTGATGGCTTCGCCCGCAGCTACGCCGTTTTCATTATTGAAATCGCACGTTTGTTTGCCGTTTTCGTCCAGGCCCAGTATACCGCCGGCGCCCAGGAAGAAAGAAGCAATGTACCAGCCGTTGGAAACATCCATAAACATCTTTTTCCCGGCTGCCTGAGCGGCTTCCAGGATGCCGTCCAGGGTCTGGACCTGTTCTTCGCTGATGACGGATTTGTCATAGTACAGGAAGTATCCGTTGTCTGCGGTCATGGGATAGGCGTAGAGGTGGTCGCCCGAGGATGCCGCTTCGATGGAACCGGGCACGTTGGCCGCCACAATGGCGTCTTTGTTGATGGTCACTTCGTACAGCGCATCAGCCGACAAGAGATCATACAACTGGTCGTTGGCAAAGGCGAACACGTCAGCCGCCTCTTCCGGGTCTTCCAGATACTTTGTTTTGGCATCCGGTTCGCCTACAACACCGAAGGTGATGTCATAGGTCTTGCCCTCGTTGGCTGCCTTGAAACTTTCAACCATTTCCTGCAACATCGCCTGGTCATCTTGTGAACCCCAGACTTTCAGTGCGATGTCTTCGGCGAAGGAAGCACTTGCAGACAGCAGCATGCACAGTACCAATGCCAGTGATAACAGTCTCTTCATAGAACAAAAACCTCCATTTTATATTCATTCGGCTTGACGCCGTATGATACGTTCATACCCGAAAATCACGGGGAAACCTACAAGGTGAGGCTGTTCCTCATATGGTAACGTTTTCGGTAACGTTCTCATCACATATGCAGTATATTCCCCGCAGAAGGATCTGTCAATCATTTTGGTTCAATTTTTGCCACTATCTCCCGGGTGTGTTAATTCCCAGAGTAAGGTCCACAGTGGACGAGGGTATGGCGTTTAGTATGGGAGGCTA
>LFTR01000079.1 GCA_001513425.1 Clostridiales bacterium DTU024 | reverse complement strand
AGCCATTGTGACCGCGCTGTAACGGATACCAAAAGCGCCCAGCGTGTTGAAGGGACGATCGCCGTTGACGCCGATGATCTTGATACCGCCGCGAACCAGGGTGATCAGGATAAAGATCATGATGACGTTGACAAGGATCCCCAGCGCCTTTTGCACCTTGGGCGGTAATTTGCTGGTAAGGATATCCATGCCGACCAGACGGCTATGCCGCATCGCCACGTCCGCCCCAAGCAGTGCGGTCCAGCTGAACAGCATAAGGCAAAGGTCATCCGAGTAAATGATGGGCCTGTCAAAAACCCGCAGCACTGCGTTGCTGAATGTCAACAAAACAATAGCCGCAAAGCCCACCCCCACAATGGCTTCTTCCGTCCGGCAATAAAGTCGATAGATTTTGCTCATAGCCACCCCTCCACACAGGCGTTGGACAATAAAATGTGCAAAGAACCGCGGCAGCACGGCATATGCTGCCGCGGTTCCAAATCTGGAATCAGTGAATTAGTTGTTGATGCCCAGCTGCTCATAAAGTTCGATGCGCAACGCCTCATAGTCTACGCCACCGGTTGTTGCGGGATCAGCATAGAGATGCGCGCTTGCGGCACGGAAGGCTTCACGGTCGGGCGTGGTGACTGTGACGCCGCTGGCAATCATGTCGTCCAGATATTTCTGTTCGTATTCAATGACCAGCGCTTGGTTATCTTTGTAGTTCTGAACGCAGGAGGTAGTCAGCTCTTCCTGCTGTTCGGCTGACAGGGTATCAAACCACGCGGCGCCGGTAACCATGTCGCAGGTGAGCAGGAAGTGCTGGGACAAGGAGATGTCGGAGCACACTTCATAGAAGCGGGCCGAGAAAATTGTCGGTACCTGCCACTCGCCGCCATCGATGACCTTGGTCTCGATGCCGTTGTAAGCTTCTGACTGCGCCATGGGTGTTGCGATACCGCCCATTGCATTAACAGAATTAATGGCGATGGGGTTGCCCATGGTGCGGATCTTCAGACCGCTGAGGTCTTCGGGTTTGTTGATGGGCTTGTTGGTAACCCAGTTGCGCCAGCCGGTCAAGCCATTGGCTGTCAGGAGTACGACACCTTTTTCGCGAAGCTCGGTGACCCAGCCTTTGTACAGCTCAGTTTCCATCAAGCCATCAAGTTGGTCGTAGCTGTCCAGAAGGTAGGGCATCATCAGAATGCCCATGCCGGGGGCATAGGCGGCCAGGCGGGAGGGATCGGAAGATGCAATGACGGGTTCACCCATCATGCCGGCTTCCAGAACGTCGTCGGTGTTTCCCATTTCGGAAGAAACGAGCGCTTTGGCATTCCAGCCGCCCATTTCATTCAGGCGGCGTGCCCATTCTTCGTGCCCTAAGGACTGGGTATCGCCGGGGCCATTGGTGCCGGTGATGATGACTTCGGTGTCTGCCGCAAGCGCTGAAAATACGCTCAGGCACAGTACCAGGGCCAGGACCAGGGACAGAGTCTTTTTCATGTGGTTCCTCCTTAGAATATGTATATAATCGCCTACTGCGCGATTAACATCAAAGGATCGGCACAAGCCGAACGTTCCCGCCTGGGGTTTGCTCTTGGTAAGACGTGAAACGTTTTTTCTTGTTGACGGCATGCTACCATACCAGATAAATCATGTCAACAGCCCGCGCGCTTTTTTCGTTCGCGACATGAATAACGCTTCAAAAAAAGTGCCGAACGAAGCGACAGGTGTACGGACAGGCGGCTCACAGGATGTAGTCGGGAAACTTGCCCTTCAGTGTTTCGAATTCCTTGAATATCCTCCGCAGATGCCCGCGAAGGAGCAACTGCAGCTGGTCGAGGTCCCCCTTGGCAATCAGCTTCACCATTTTTTCGTGCTGCTTCACATTCATCAAGCGGATGCTCTCTTCAGAGCACAGCGACAAATAGCGCAGCCGCTGATAATCAAAAACATTGCGCCTGAGCACCTGGAAACACAGATGATTGTCTGTCGCGGTAAAAAAGACCTTGTGATACGCATCGTCATATTCAAGAAAAGCCGCGCAGTCCCCTCTTTGTGTGGCCTCTTTCTGAATTTCGATCACACCAAGCAACTGGTCAATGACATCGGGCGTTTTGCTCAGCACGAGTTGTTCCAAAGCAGCGTACTCCAGCGACTCGCGCAAGAACCACTCCTGCTTCACTCTATCGAAGCTGATTTTCGGTATCACCGTGCGGCGCTGGGGAGAAACAATTACCATTTTTTCCCGGGACAGCCTGATGAATGCTTCTCGCACCGGGGTGCGGCTGACGCCAAGAGATGATGCCATCTCCTGTTCGCTCATGCTGGTTCCGGGAACCAGCTGCATGTTCAAGATGCGTTCCCGCAGCAAGGCATAAACACGACCGGCGACGGTCGGGCTTTCTTTTGTGCGAAAATCATCCTCATCGCGAAGTTCCGGCACATCTGCTTTCTGTGTTTGCATACTACTCGTTTTCTCCTTCCGATGAAGCCAGACTGTCTGCCACACTGTATAGGTTGAACACCGCCTGTGCGCTCGTGGCGAAATCCGCCGTACCGTTAATGGACACGGCATACACATCCTCCGTAACAGGTATGAATTCAACTGTTTCCTTGAGTCCGCTTAGAAAGTTTGCCGTCATGGTTATTGCAGGCGCAGCCGCTGTATTCCCTGACAATTCGCCAACGGGAGGGACGCGATTCGCCGCCTGCATCAACAGCGCGATTTCGCCGGCCGCCAGCTGCCGCTCAACAGCGTTGGCAGCAATGCTCGCGCCGCCCAGTGCAAATTCAATGTAGATCAGCTTATCTCCCCGGGTCAAAGTCAAATCACTCAGATCACCCGCAGCATAAGTGACGATGGAACTGCCCAGAAGCGTCGTATAATCCTGCATCAGCATCAGCACAGGGTCGGCATCCAAGCGATAGACCGTCGTGCCGTTTGGTTGTGCCATCAGGCAGACGTTGTTGTCTTCCATACGGAAAACGGCAGTCTGTATGCGGTCGTTTACGGTTATTTGCATCTGCATGTCCGGTTGGTCAAGCCCGTATGTGTGAAGGTCGGCCTGTGCCGCCACGATCTCATCGGCATACAAACGCAAAATGCTGCCAAACAGGTCCCCCGCGACCCTTTCCTGCGGAAGACGGATAAATGAAGGCAACGTCAAATAGTAACCCTGCTGTTTTTTTTCAACAATATAATCTCGCCCCTTGCCAAAGAACTTGACGGCGATTTTGTCAACACCGGCAAACTCATCCTCTGTTGTGATCGAAAAAACAGTATGCCGCAAAAAGTCCTTTTCTGACCTTAGAAAAAGGTCGGCAACATCCTGTGCGACCAGAAATATGGCATTGTCTTCCTCTGAGTAGAAGTAACTGCCTTGATCCAAAGGATTTCCTGCAAGAACGCGATAGTATTTCTCAGTGCCGTCAGACAGAAAAATGGCAATGGAAGAACGGGGATCAGCCATCCCGTAATTCCCAAACGCGGCTTCCTCCTCCACTTTGCGGCTGCCGCTTATGTGGCCTGCAGCGTAAATGAAAGCGCGAAGCTGGGTTTGGTCCCATTCCCCTTTGAGGGTGCTGATAAGTTCAATATTTGGGCCGTTTTGCATTATGGCATAGGCGGCATTTTCATTTTCCACTTTCACCGCCATGATCTGTGAAGCGCTGAAATCTGTCACCTCATATACAGTGGCATTCTCCTGCAAAGCAGCCTCTTTGCCCGGCATAATAAGAAGGATCGCGATCGCGCCTGCCAACAGAATATTGAGCAGGACCAGCACGATAAGCGCCCTCATTTTGGCCTTCACAGATTCTTCCTCCTGCGGATGTTGACATACGCGCCAAGCGCCAGCACCATCAGGGGCAGAACGACTGCCAACAAAACGCCTATCGTTTCAGCCTGATCGCCCTGCAAAGGCAGAGGAGCAGCGGACAAGGTTTTCGCGGGGATGCTTACCGTTGCCCCTTGCTGCCAAAGCGCGTTTAGCACACGCGTCAGAAACATACGGTTAGCATAGGAGGTCGCGCCCATCAGGTCGTCAGAATAGACCATTCGGGAACCCATCAGAAAAATCTTTCCGTCTGACAAAGCAGCCACCGTGAATCGTCCGGTCTTGTCTCCTTCTTCTCTTGTCGCGCTGATGAAGCTCCGGCTGGATTTGGAATAGGCATCCGGCGTTGTCGTTAAGAGTTCATCCACAGTGTGAAGCAAATCAGACTTTATTTGCAGCGCGCTTGACGAAGGCGAAACGACAAAAACGGGATTATCAACAAAGTAAGCGTTGATCAGATGCGAGGAATACATTGGTATGATGTACTGGGGTAGTCCCGCAGCAAAAGCTTTCTCTTCAAAGAGCACGTCCCGCTCGGTTTTCAGCCCATATTCTGCAAGAAATGTGTCCAGATGGGGCATGGCTCCTTCTCCGGGTTCCAGGAAAACCATTATGCTGCTGCCGCCCTCAACGCATTCTTTCAGTGTTTCTATATGCTCCGGGGAAAAATCTACCGTCGGCGCGGCGACAATGATCACTTCGGGCACCAGCATCTCATCCCGCAATACGGCTTTGGTTTCCACAACGAAATTGTTATCACTGAAGAGCTTTTTGAGCGCCGCGGAGGGCCGCTCATTGTGGCCCAATGTGAAAACAGCGCGCGCCGCGTATATGCTGTTTGTGTATAGGAGTGCCCCGGACAACTGCTGCTCCAAATCGATGCCCGATACCTGAGAGTCCTTATAGATGATCAGACTTTGGTAAGGTACGACCCGGATGCGGTTTGCTCCCTCAACAAGAATGTCGTAAGCATTCAGGGCGTGCCCCATCTGCTGATAATGGCTCATCAGAACAGGATTCTCTATCGGATCAACATACGAGACGTGCAGCTTGTCGGTCAATTTGGCGTAGCGTCGCATCATTTCGCGCAGCATCACAGGGTATTCGCTTTCACTTGCGAAAACAAACACATTCGTTTCCTCTCCAAGTGTACTGAGTATTTGCTGCGTTTCCCCGGAAAGCGCGTACAGCTTTTCCTCCGTCAGATCCAATGCGGTGTCATAACGTGTACGGACAAGGCCCGCAAGCACGTTCACCAGGACAAACACTAACAGTGTCAAAACCAAAAGAAGTGCCCATAAGCCCTTTTGCGTTATGTTTTTCATTGCGTGTGCCTCATGCCAGCCTTCTGTTTTCGAGCACAAAAACGCTAAGGGATACAAAAAAAACGGTAATGCTGACAAAGTATATGACTTCCATCAGATCAAAAACGCCGTAAGAAAACCCGTCAGAGTGCTTCGCGATGGCAAGGAACGAAAGAAGAGCGCTAAGTACGGGCTGATTGGTAAAGGTTGTTCCCGAAGCGGCAAAAAGGAGAAGCGCGAAAATGGAATAGGTGACTATCGCCGACACAAACTGACTTTCAGTAAGCGTTGAAATGAACTGGCCTATCGCAATACAGGCCATCGACAAAAGAAGAAGGCCGATGTAGTTCCCGGCCGTCTCAATAAACGCGCCGGCACCGAAAAAGCGCAAAATGATCGGATATATGAAAGTGACAGCCATCGGGATCAAGAGTACAGCGAGCATCGCCATATATTTGCCAAGAACAATGGCTCGCAAAGTCACCGGGGACGTGAAAAGCAGTTCGTCTGTTTTCTGCTTGCGCTCTTCCGCGAAAACACCCATGGTCAATATGGGAAACAAAAGCACTGAAGCCGTTGTAAACAAGGAAAAATAGCTTTTGATATCGCCATTTCGGGCCAATAGATTGGTCAGGGTGAATACGGCGCCCGAAAGAGCAAGATACATGGCAATGAACGCGTATCC
>LFTR01000056.1 GCA_001513425.1 Clostridiales bacterium DTU024 | reverse complement strand
TTTCCGGGTATCCGCCTGGGCATCCACTGCCACAACGATACGGGCTGCGCGGTGGCCAACTCCCTCCTGGCGGTCGAGGCCGGCTGCGATCATGTGCAGGGTACCTTCAACGGCATCGGCGAGCGCTGCGGCAACGCGGATCTCTCGGTCATCATCCCGGATCTTCAATTGAAGATGGGTCTGCGGTGCGTGACGGGCGATATGGAGGGCTTGCAAAAGACCGCCGCGCGGGTAGCCGATATCGCAAACATCACCCTGCCGGGCGACAAGCCTTATGTCGGGGCCAGCGCCTTCGCCCACAAAGGCGGCATGCACATTGACGGCGTGGACAAGGTGAGCCGGTCCTTTGAGCACCTGCCCCCGCAGGCGGTGGGCAACAGCAGGCGCTTTCTCTTATCGGAGGTGTCGGGCAAAAAGGCCGTGCTGCTGAAGACCAGAGGCTTTGCTCCCTGGCTTTCCAAGGATTCCCCCGAAACGGGCGCGATACTGGCCCGTATCAAAGAGCTGGAGCATCAGGGCTACCAGTTTGAGGCGGCGGACGCCAGCTTCGAGCTGATGGTGCGAAGGGTTCTGGGCACCTATACGCCGCACTTCACTGTATCGATGTATAAGACCAGCGGCGAGTTTCCCCCGCACGATGACAAGCTGTCTTCTAACGCCATGGTCAAGGTGATCGTGGGCAGGGAGACCGAGATGGCGGCCGCCATGGGCAACGGCCCGGTCCACGCGCTGGATCAGGCGCTGCGGCGGGCCATCGGTGCCTTCTACCCGGTGCTCAATGATGTCTACCTCGTGGATTACAAGGTGCGCGTGCTCGAATCCGGCCAGGCGGCGGGCTCCCGTGTGCGGGTGCTGATCGAAAGCACGGACGGGGAGCGCAGGTGGACGACCGTGGGGGCGTCGACCGATATCATTGAGGCCAGCTTTTCAGCCATCGTTGACTCCCTGGAATATAAACTATTGAAGGAGAACCTATAGTATGGGCATGACCATGACACAAAAGATACTCGCCGCGCACTGCGGCAGGGAGTATGTCCGGGCGGGCGATATCATCATGGCGGATTGCGACATGGTGCTGGGCAATGACATCACGGCCCCCGTCGCCATCAACGAGTTCCACAAGACGGGGAAGACGCGGGTGTTCGACAGGGAAAAGATCGCGCTGGTGCTCGATCACTTCGTGCCCAACAAGGATATCAAGTCGGCCCAGAATTCAAAGAAAGTGCGCGATTTCGCTCTTGAGATGGGGATCGTCAACTTCTTTGACGTGGGCAATATGGGCATCGAGCATGCCCTGCTGCCCGAAAAGGGGCTGGTCACGGCAGGCGATCTGGTCATCGGCGCGGACAGCCACACCTGCACCTACGGGGCGATGGGCGCATTCTCCACAGGCGTGGGCTCAACAGATGAANNAAGCTCCACAGGCGTGGGCTCAACAGATATGGCGGCGGCCATGGCCATTGGCAGGGTCTGGCTGAAGGTACCCGCCGCCATCCGCTTTGATCTGTCAGGAAAGCTGAACAAATATGTAACAGGCAAGGACCTGATATTGCATATCATCGGCATGATCGGCGTGGACGGCGCGCTCTACCAATCGATGGAATTTTCGGGCGAGGGCGTACAAACTCTTTCGGTCAGCGACCGCCTCTGCGTGAGCAACATGGCCATCGAAGCCGGCGCCAAGAACGGCATTTTCCCGGTGGATGAAGGGACGCTTGAGTACCTGAAGGCTCATGGGGCCAAAGAACCCCGCGTGTATCAGGCGGACGCGGATGCCGAATATGAGCGGGTGATCGGGATCGACCTTAATCAAGTGAAGCAGACGGTCGCATTCCCCCACCTGCCCGGGAACGCCCGCACCTTTGATGACATCGGCGACGTAAAGATCGATCAGGTGGTCATCGGCTCCTGCACCAACGGCAGGCTGGAGGACCTGATCCTGGCGGCCGAGGTGCTGAGGGGCCGGAAAACGGCAAGCCACGTACGCGTCATCATCATCCCGGCCACGCAGCAGATCTATCTGGACGCGATGGAACTGGGCCTGGTAAAGGATTTTATCGAGGCGGGCTGTGTTGTCTCCACCCCCACCTGCGGGCCTTGCCTGGGCGGCCATATGGGCATCCTGGCCGAGGGCGAGCGCTGCGTGGCCACCACCAACCGCAACTTTGTGGGCCGCATGGGCCACCCCGCCAGCGAGGTATACCTGGCCAGCCCGGCAGTCGCCGCGGCGTCGGCGATTGCCGGGAAGATAGCTCCCGCTGTATGAATGAAGAACGAATATAGGAGGCATGACCTATGGCTATGACAGGACAGGTGATCCGCTATGGGGACAATGTGGATACCGACGTGATCATCCCCGCCCGCTACCTCAATACCACTGACCACCGGGAGCTGGCCGCCCACTGCATGGAGGATCTGGACCCCTCGTTTGTCAGCCGCGTGAAGCCGGGCGATATCATCGTAGCCGGGGAGAACTTCGGCTGCGGCTCTTCCCGCGAACACGCCCCGGTGGCGATCAAGGCCAGCGGCATTGCCTGCGTGGTGGCCAAGAGTTTTGCTCGCATCTTTTACCGCAACGCCATCAACATCGGGCTCTCCATCGTGGAGTGCGACGCGGACGCGGAAGACGGCGACCAGCTGACTGTAGATTTTGAACAGGGCAGAATAGAGAACCTGACGA
>LFTR01000040.1 GCA_001513425.1 Clostridiales bacterium DTU024 | reverse complement strand
ATAACGGACATTTAGGCGTCCAAAGCGGACAGATAAGAAGGCATAAGGCGCAACTGCCTTTCGCGCCGCGACCTTAAGGACTGCACGCGCTGGATGCGCTGCGCCACCCTGAGACCTGTGAATTTTCTGGAACGCACACGATCTATCAGCAGCCGTACGGTAACTGCAACGGGCAGGGCGGCTCCCGCCATGCCGGCCGCGGCCACAGCTGCGCCCGCGCCCATCGCGGCGCCGGACTTCATCAGCCTATAGCCCGCATCCTGCACGCCCGCTTCGCGGGTCTTTTTTTTGAAAAGTACCTTGCCGCCTTCCTGCACGATAACAACAACAAAGGGCAAAGCGGTACTGATGTGATCCAGAACGTCAGCCAAAAGCCCGGCGTCTTCCATTAATCCCAGGCCAACGGACACTTCATCCGCCCAGCTCAGGCCCAGCGCAATGCTGTCCACCAGCGCACTTTTTTCGCGATGTGTGTATTTTTTGACCAATGTATCAAAATCAGGCATATTACCCTCCGAAAAACTTCAGCAGTGCAGTGATAACCCAGGCGCTTGCCAGTATCGCCGCGATCCATGTTCCCTGTTTGAGTGCCGCCAGCAGCGTACCTTTCCTTTTTTGTTCGGTTGCCGCTTTTTTGCTGAGCACCTCAACTTGTTTGCGAAGGCTGTCCAGAGCACTGTTCCACTCTTTCTGATTGCCCTTCTCATTCTCTTCAAGGATCGTCAAGCGCGCGGAAATGTCATCCGCCATTTGCTGCAACACGGTCAAATCCCCGCTCATACCCTCCAAAACGAGGGTCACTTCCGATGTATATCGATCCACCAATTCATTAAGGTCTTGTCCCTTCAAGGACGTTACAGCATTACCCAGCAAGTCCATTGACTTGCGAACGATGCCGGTCCTGTCTTCCGGACCCTTTTGAGGAACCATCAGGTTCTGTTTATTTTTGTTTTCGCTCATGCTATACCAGTCTGATACCGCTTGCCGCCTGCACGCTTTCGTACTTATCAAGCAAAGTCCTGATCCTATTATACGGATTGAGCAGCAGGTTGAGGCTGCGGTCATGGTTGAGGGTGGCAATGAGGTAGGCCATATACTTGCTCATCCGCGCCACGGCGAACCATTTGGCGTCATTAAGTTCCGGCCGCCTGTGGGCCATGTCGGTGGCAAAAACTTTGGCAATGAGCCCCTGCTCGTGCGCCTGCTGGAATTCCTCAATGCCTTCGGTGAAAAAGGCGAAAGTGACGACCGGAAAAATGCGGCTCGCTTTGCGCTTTTTGAGCTCCCGCGCCAAATCCAATATGGATTCACCGGATGAGAGGATATCATCGGCGACGATTACATCTTTCCCCTCCACGCTGGGCCCGAGATACTCGTGCGCCAGAATAGGGTTCCGCCCGCCCACGACGGTGGTATAATCACGGCGCTTATAGAACATACCCATATCCAGCGACAGCACGGACGAATAGTAGATGTTGCGGGGCACCGCGCCCTCATCCGGCGCGACAACTACCATGCTGTGCTTGTCCACATGCAGGTCTTTGACCTCACGGCAAAGGGCTTTGAGGATTTGATAAGTGGGCATGATGTTCTCAAACCCACACAGCGGAATGGCATTTTGCACCCTGGGATCGTGCGCGTCAAAGGTCAATATGTTTGTGACGCCCATATTCTCCAGTTCCTGCAGCGCAATGGCACAATCCAGGCTTTCCCTGGAGTTGCGGCGGTGCTGACGGCTTTCATACAAAAAGGGCATGATCACATTGACGCGTTTAGCCTTGCCCGCAATGGCGGCAATAATGCGCTTCAGATCCTGAAAATGATCATCCGGCGACATAGGCACTTCCTGGTTATACATGCGGTAGGTGATATCGTATGCCGTAACGTCCACAATGATGTAGATATCGTAACCGCGCACACTCTCCTTAAGGACGCCCTTGCCTTCGCCTGTGCCAAAGCGCGGGCAGTGAGCGTTTATCAGAAAGGTGTCACAGTTGCTGCCGGGTACGGTATAATACTGGCTGTCAAAAAACTCGTTGTTGTTTTCATCCCGCCACTGCTTGAGCCAGGTGTTGATTTCTTCACCGATCTGCTCACATCCCGCCATGGCAATGACCCCCAGCGG
>LFTR01000189.1 GCA_001513425.1 Clostridiales bacterium DTU024 | reverse complement strand
ATACCATAGCCAAAACAGCCGCACAAGCAGATAATGAGAATAAACGTTCGCTTATTTTTCCCGATTTGACCGCGGGCATTCTCCGTGCTACGATCGCTCCTATCAGGGAGGGACGGACATGATCAGACCGATGAACCCGGGCGACAGGCAGGCATATATCAGCATGGCGGCGGCTTTCTACGCGTCGGATGCCGTGATCAGGAAGGTCACGGTACAGGTTGTGGAGTCCGTCTTTGATGACATCATGGCCGGCAGCCCGCATATTGAGGGCTATATGCTGATGGATGAGGCCGGCGCCGGTGCCGGCTATGCGCTGCTGGCTCATTCCTTTTCCCAGGAGGCCGGCGGCCGGGTGCTGTGGGTGGATGAGATCTATATCCGCCCCCAATACCGCGGGCAAGGCCTGGCCAAGGAGCTGCTCAGCTTTGTAAAAGAACATTATGCCGGCAAGGTAAAAAGAATCCGCCTCGATGTGGAGGCGGATAACGAAAAGGCGATTGCCCTGTATGAAAAGATGGGCTTTGTCCCGTTGAATTATCAGCAGATGATCATAGATCTATCATCCACTGCCAGCCACGATCAATAAAGAACCGCGGCTCTGTGCCCTCAGTCCTTTCTCATTCTCCTGTTGAGCACCTCAGCGCGAGCGACGCTGTAGCCGAAAAAGCCCTCCGGCTGGCCGACGGGCACATATTCCCCGTGGCTGTAGGCGATCAGATTCGCCTTTGCCAGATCCAGCCTGCCTTTTTCATCCAGCAGGTATTCCTGCGCGCCGACGGATACGATGCCGGCTAAAAACATATGGTGCGAGCCCAATTCCAGCTTCTGGCGCACCTTGCAGCTCAAATACAGCGGGCTCTCCTGGATGCAGGGAGCATAGGCCATGCCCTCGGCCGGCTGGGCATGCAGCTCGCATTCATCAAACTTGTCGATGTCGCGGCCGGAGCGCACGCCGCAAAAATCCGCTGCCTTCATCAGCTCCCGGCTGACCAGGTTGACCACAAACTCACCCGAGCGCTCGATCACGCCATAGGAATGACGCTGGGGCCGCACGGAGATGGACAGCATCGGCGGGTCTGAGTTGATAATGCCCACCCAGGCCACGGTAATGATGTTGGGCTTATCCTCCGGCGAAGCGCAGCTGACCATCGCAAGCGGCGCTGGCGCCAGCAGCGTACCGGTCCCAATTGTTTTAAATGCCATTCCTTCTCCCTTTCTGCCGGGCTTAATCGCCTATGCCGCGCAGCACATCCGGTTCGCGCAGGTCACGGGCGGAGGTAAACATGTCTCTGGTAATGATCGCCCCGTTGCGGTAATACAGGCTGACCAGGGGGCAGTCCTCCACAAACTGGGCCTGTATCTCATAGAGCTTCTGCGCGTAGGCCTCCCTGTCCATGGTCTCGCGCAGCTCCTTGAACAGCTTATCCATGCGCTCCGATTTATAGCGCATATAGTTGCCCGTGTTGCCGCTGATCAGCAAAAAGCCGGGATCGGGCACCGGATCCATATTGAAAGCCACCAGGGCCAGATCAAAGCTGCCGGCCTTCAGCAGCTCCTGGGCCCTGGAAAGGCTCACCACTTCCACACGCGCCTCAATGCCCGCTTCTTTGAGCATCTGGGAGATCTGCTGGGCGGTGGACATCCGGGCCCCGTCACTGCCCTCATCATAGACGACCAGGCGGAGGCTGAGCTTCTTGCGGCTGCCGCTGATGATCCTGGTTAAAATGCCGTTCTCGTCAGGATCCCCCCAGCCGGCCTGGGCCAGCAGGTCTTTGGCCCGCTGCGTATCCTGCCGCAGGGTGCTTGATACACCTCCCTGCATCCAGGTGCCCACAGGCATCAGCGTATCGCTCCTGGTCACCATGCCCATGTAGCTGCCGCCTGCCAATGACTCAATATTGATCGCGAAGCGGATCGCCTTGCGGACCTTGGCGTCCTCCAGCTCGTAGGAACTATAGTTAAACAGCAGGGTTTCCAGCTGCTTGGTGCGGTAGGTGATATTGAGCGTGCTGACGCCGCTGCGGTACTGGGCGGCATTGAGCGCGCGGGTGACGATGGCGTCCACGCGGTTATACTCATAGCTGGACACCAGATCATTGTTGCCCGCGTGAAACACGGTCATGATCTCCTCCAGGCTCAGCGGCCCGCCCCACCAGGACCCATTGGCCGTCAGCATCATATAATTGCCCGGCACATAGTTTGCCATCCGGTACGGCCCGGTGCCGGGCGGATTGCCCGACTGGATGGCCGCGGCGGGCAGGATGGGAAAGTTCATCCCAAACAGGAAGCCGTAGTTCTTTCGGTTGGTCTTGATCTCCAGCGTCAGCTCGCCGGTTGCCTTGACATCCGTGATCAGATAGCGCAGGGAAGCATAGGGGCCGCGGTAGCTGACGCCCTCCCCGGTCGCCAGCCGGAGGATCTCTTTGGCAGTCGCTTCGGCGTCCGCCGCCGTCAGGGGCGTGCCGTCATGAAAGGTCACGCCCTCCCTGAGGTAAAAGGTCCAGGTGCTGCCATCGGTGCTCGATTCCCACCGCTCGGCCAGCGCCGCCTGCGGCGCGTAGTCATCATTGATCTGCACAAGCCCTTCATAGATTAGGCTGGTCAGGGCCATCATATCCCGTTCGGGGGAGATGAGCGGATTGATATAATCACTGCTGCCCCCCACCATGCCCAGCGTCAGGAGGCTGCCTCGGCCCATCGAGGCCGCGGCCCCCAAGGGGGATAAGAGCAGCGACAGGATCAGCAGGTACGCGGATAGTCTCTTCATGCGGTTTACAACTCCTCGAGCGGTCCAAAGCGCCATGCGCTCAGCGCGTGCTGTCATATTCGTAAAACAGCGCATAGGCATTCATCACTTTTTGTACATAGTCCTTCGTGTCCTCGGTGGGGATCTGGTCTATCCGCAGTGTCCGCTTATCCTGGGCATATTTGAGCGCCCAGAGCTTTACATTGTTTGCCCCTGCGTGGTAGGCGGAGGCGATCATCACCGGATCGCCGTTAAATTGAGCGCTGAGGTAGCCCAAATACCAGGCCCCGAAGCGGATATTGAGCTGGGGCTCAAACAGAAGCTCATAGCTGTAGGGGCGTACGGCCAGACGGCCGGAGACCCACTCTCCCGTATCCTGCATGATCTGCATCAGCCCCCTGGCGCCGACGCGCGACTCGGCCTTGGTATCATAATGGCTTTCCCTGGCGATGATGGCGGATATAAAGGACCGGTCTACCTGAAACTCCTGCGCGAACTGCCGGATATACTCATCATAGCCTGAAGCCCCGCGCATCTGTACGTAATAACCAAGTTCCTTCTCATGCGCTTCGATCCGGGCCTGCCGCTCATCGCGCAGCGCCTGCAAACGGCCTTGTTCCCGGGAATAGCGCAGAAAGCTGAAGGCCAGCGCAAGCAGGAGCACCCCGAAAAACAGGCCGCGGATCACGCGGCCAAAACCGCCGCCGCGCCTGTCACGGCGGTCATCCCGCGTCTCCCGCTGCCGCTCGCTGCGGCGCCGCCGTGCCTGTTTTTCATGTTCGGGCACGCGGAAAGGGTCCTCCCGCTGCGGTTGAAACTGCGCGCTGTATCTG
>LFTR01000201.1 GCA_001513425.1 Clostridiales bacterium DTU024 | reverse complement strand
ATGAATTTTTGGGGCATTGGCTTGAGATAGCAAAAAATACGATTCAGCTTACTACCTACGCAAGCTATGCCAGCATGTGCAAATCACCTATTGTTCCATACTTCAAAGACAAAAAGATCAAACTGGTTGATCTCAAACCCAAGGATATTCAGGATTTCTATACCCTCCAGTTGAAACGAGTGAAGGCCAGCACTGTGATTCATTATCACACCATTATCCATAGGTCTTTGAAATATGCTGTGAAGATCGATGTGATTCCCGTTAATCCGGCCAGCAAGATCGAGCGTCCAAGACAGGAACGGTTCATCGGCAGCTTCTATGATAAAAACGAAGTAAATCAGTTATTTGAAGTGGCCAGAGGAACGAAACTTGAGATTCCTATACTGCTTGGGGCTTTCTATGGGCTGAGAAGAAGCGAAGCGGTCGGTCTTAAATGGAGTGCCATTGATTTTAATAACAACACACTCATTGTCAGGCACACCGTTACATCCTTCAGCATTGATGGTAAAGAGATGATCTATGCATCGGATTCAACCAAGAACAAATCCAGTATGAGAACTTTGCCATTGGTGCCAGCTTTTAAGGAGAAACTTCTGGCTGCCAAAGCACAACAAGAAAGCAACCGCAAACTTTGCGGTAGATCCTATAGCAAGGACTTTCTTGATTATATCTGTGTCAACGAGTTGGGCGTCAGAATTCGCCCAAACTATGTTACTACAGCGTTTCCCAAGCTGCTGGAGGAGCATGGTTTAAGAAA
>LFTR01000092.1 GCA_001513425.1 Clostridiales bacterium DTU024 | reverse complement strand
TGCGTAGGTAGTAAGCTGAATCGTATTTTTTGCTATCTCAAGCCAATGCCCCAAAAATTCATCGAAAAGCATGTCCTCCATCGAAACCGGTATATCCGGTTCGAAGGTCTTCCGGGTTTCCCGGAGCATTTCCTGTGCCCGTTTCTTATTTCCTTTTACGGGCAACTTCGTAGAAATCCATTTGCTCTTGCGCTTTCCTTCATGGTCTTTGTAAGTAAGTACCATGTAGAAATAGCCTTTCTTTTCTTGCAGGTGTCCTGCTACCATTATAAAAACCTCCTTTGTTTGTAGCTCCGATTACCTACCGTTGACACTTAGAACGTATCATAGGCAAGTTGCTTCGTGCAATGTTGTGGAGGTTCAAATGGACGGCTGTTCATTTCCGACTCTGAGATACGATATGATGTGTGCTTTTGGGATTCTATAGTTACGCCCAATTTTTATAAAGGTCACGTCACCGTTTTTCAAGAGCTTATAACCCGTCTTGGTGCTGACACCAAGGATTTCACACATTTGATCAATATTCATGACGTCGGGATAATCTTTGAGCATGAGGCTATAGGCGTCTTTACTGGATAAA
>LFTR01000088.1 GCA_001513425.1 Clostridiales bacterium DTU024 | reverse complement strand
TGCGCGCGAGGGAGAGGTCTACTTCCGCCATGGCAGCCTCCTTTCACTAATATAGTCGCACAGAACTCCACTTTGGTTCATTGCCAAGGATGGGAATTTTCCATGTCCCCGGAAACAGGCGTCTGCCGATCCCGGGGGAAAAGCGTTTGTCCGGCTTCGGCAGCGGTATCACGACCTACTTTGCCGGAAAGGCTGTTCAATTGTATCACGGCGTTTACCTGCGGACGTTTGTTTTGTGGTTTGTCCTTGACGCGGTAAGTACTTCGTTTCTGATCCCAAGACATTTTCTCTGATGCCGTCCTATGGCAATCCCGGAATAAGAGAAAAGATGAATGACAGCCTTACACAAAACACTGTTGACCTGATTTTCTCTCATGTCAACAGTGTTAAGCGTACGCAATGATACTCTCTCGCGAAATAAGGAGCCCCCGACAGGACACGGGAATCAAGCTGCCTGCTGCGGGATCCGATCAGCCGCACGTTGGTTTGACTTACCAAGGGAGACCCGCATCGGAAATGAAGAAATCACCCGTTCGGCCCTCGGAACGTTTTTGCATGCGCAGGATATTGCGAAGAAAGTTCTTTATTGAATGCCTTTGACATACGCAGCACCTGAAAGACCTCTCATCGAGTCCTTCCGCGCGGCAAAAGGCCCTTACGCCGTCATTGATCCTGTTATCCAATAAGCTTGAATACAGATATTTCTCAGTCATGCCTTACCTCCATAGACTCAAAGAGTCAGGATGTTCCCATTTTGGTTGAGCGACTTCCGGCGACGCTTACAGCATTCTTTTGCCGGCGTGCCAGACGCGTTTGATGATTTCTGCGATGAAATTGATGCCGATAAAGAAGATGATGATACGCAGGAGAGGAGCGGCAGCGGGCAGCACGCCCATCATGACGGCGGCAACGGCGAGGGCGGCCCCGGTCGCGCCAAGGATGGGCAGCACCAGTCCCAGGACGACCATCGCCAGGGCTATCGCGCCCACAGCAGGTACCAGGCTGACGGCAAAGACAGCGGCCATGACGCCAAAGATGACTTTAAGCACTTTGCCCGGGGTGATCGGGCCAAAGACGCTGCGCCCTTTGATGCGGGCGCGCCCATCTATGTTGCGGCGCGGGCGCTGGACCAATACCGTTTCTTCTGTCGCCTCCCGATCCCGCGGGGGGATTTCCCGGAAGGGCATGGGCGCATCGATGCCGCCATAACGCAC
>LFTR01000025.1 GCA_001513425.1 Clostridiales bacterium DTU024 | reverse complement strand
GAATCAAGAATTCGCGAAGAATCTCTGTTAACGAATCTGGATGACTTGCGGGTTCAGGTACCTGAATGGCAATAATCGACGGAACCTGAGTTTGCTCAAGGCAAAATCGCTGGGACCTCTCGGATAATGCCGGGAGGTCTCTTTACGATGATGGCGTACGCAAATGCGTCAAGGCTCTTATATGTTGTCTTCAATCTGAAACCGGAATGCTGATCTGCATATGCATAGAAAAGCGCCACTCAAGTAAGCAGCGCTTTTCCCTATGATTCGTTTTCGGGCTATTCGCTTGCCATCCGTTCAAGTTCAAATGGCGTGGCATTCGCAATGGCAGCCTCTTTATCCCATTCACCTTCCGTTACCAGCAATATACGAAGTGTCAGATTTTCAGGCAACTTGCCCGCTCCATCGAAGGAGACATTCATTTGCTTCACATTTCCGTCACTTCCCTCCCTGGCTCTATACTCGGTGCCGTTTTCGTCCAAGAGTATGAGGTCATACCATGTATCTTCCGCAAGAGCGGGGAATACACCGCCGTCCATTGTTGCCATGACACGGGCAGTGGCAGCGGACACAGAAACCTCTACGGAAACCGGATTACCGTTGTGGGAACCAACGCCCTTAAAACGCCGTATTTCGGCGTCCGCCCGCCATGCGGTTGCCCGCATCGGCGCCAGTTCGATATTTTCGGAGTAGGTATACGTATTCTTGCCATCAAAATACAGATAGCTTGCGCCTTGATATAGCCGGAATGAAATGTTCAGATACTCCCGGTCCCGGGCTTCCTCCGGCAGCGGATTCTCATATTCGCGGATGTAATGGACGGTATTCTCCTCCCCTGCCATTTGGTTTTCAGTACTGGGCGGCAAGTCAAGCCCATCGTCTGTTACAGTATGATCACCGGTAGAAACGGAATACCTCACAATGCCCATGGCGGTTCCGCTATCTTTAGCCGCAATCCATTCCTTCATAATCAGCGCTTCATCTTCGCTTTCGGCCATGATACCCAACTGCGGATCAACCAGGCTCATCTTGGCGAGCATTTCTGCGCTTGGGACAAACTTCTCTGCTCTGTTTCCGTTTTGAATGGAATATGCTACCAGCAGGGATTGGCCATCATAGTAGGCGCTGTTGATACCGGCGACAGCCTCGCCCAGTTCGGGACTTGTGGCAGTGACAGGCGCCACTTCATTGATCACTGCCTTGGGCGCAAGGTCCCTCAGCCGATCATCCGTTTGCCCGAATATCTCAAACAGGTTGAGCCCCAGCATTTCAGCCACAGCACCACACAGTGCCAATGATATGATGATTATTACACAGATTGCCAACGCAGACGTCTTCTTTTTCATGGGTTGTATTTCCCTGGCCAATCGATCGACTTGTCTAGAGATCCTATCGTCAAACGACTGTGCAGGTACGGGCCGCTGCTGAAAAATCAGCTGCGCCAATTTCTTTTCATCCACGGCCCTTTTCCTCCTTTTCCATTTGTTTCCTTAGTATTTTCAGTCCTCGTGATATGTGGGATGAAACCGTTCCTCTGGGAATACGCAGCACAGCAGCAATTTCCTCATCCCGCATGTTTTCACTGAAACGCAGCATCAACGGCAGGCGGTACTTTTCCTTTAGTCCGCTTAAGTACATCCATACGGGTGTTTCAGGATGTACCGGCGGTAAAAAGGACTCCAGGTCATCCGTTGCCGTTTCCCGCTTGTGCTTACGTAAGTAGGCATGGCAAAAATTGATCGTGCTGCGCAAGAGATACGCGGGAAGTGCCTCGTCACTTCGCATATTGTCAAATCGTCTCCAGGTGGCCTCCACAGCATCGGAGACAGCGTCTTCTGCGTCTGCAGTGCTTCTGAGCATTGTCAGTGCAACGCGATAGAGGGAATGCTTCTTGCCTTCCACTGTTTGAACAAACCACGCCTTTCTGTCTTCAGAGGGCACGTTCTCACTCCCTTGGTTTTCTTGTATCCGGATACATATGTAAAGAGTAGTTTGAAGGCTGTTTTACTGCAATGAGTAAAAATTTGTTAGGCAAATCATTATAACATGCCCTATTGCGGTTCATGCGCCCGGACTGAAGGATCGTTGCCCGGAAGCGCAAGCGGTTGGATTTCATGGTTGGGGTGGGCGATTTCCGATCGTGCGAATGCGTTCTGCGGGCTAAAGAAAGCGCCACTCAGTTACGAGTGGCGCCGCTTGCCTTATTTACCGCTTATCCGTTGGATGCGAGCCCGGAATCATAGAAGATGTCTTCAACCTCACCGGTTTCCAAATTGACTGTCACTGCATAGATTCCATCTTTCTCAATCCATTCACTTCCCTGCATAAGGTGATAACGCAATGTCACCATTGGCCTGTCGCCTTCAAGGAGATAGGTTTCATCGCCATCAAAAATCTGAAGAAGCTTAACCTGTTCGTTTGTCAGGCCATGTTCGCTTGCAAGAGCCAGGACGGCGTTCTCTTTGGCTTGCGCCAACGTGATTTTTGCGGCGCCTTCCACCATTTTCCGAGTTTCCGCTTTGAGCTTATCGTATTCCTCCATGGAAACAGGGGGTGTGACGGCAGGATTGCTGTCTTGCGTCGGACGCTCGCCTGATCGGTCCAGCAGAGCCCGCATGACCGTGCCATAGTCTGTAATCATCATTTCCAGTTGTCCTGCGCCCCACGCTTTTGCATCCAAACCACCTGAGGTGTCCTCTCCGTCATGGCTCCATATTGCCTCCGCCTTGCCGTTATTCACGTTGACTGTGTAGATGCCAAGATAGTTCTCCCCATAATGGAACACCTCTTCTGCCGGGGTATAAGTGACTGTGAGGCTGCCGTCAGTTCCCTGCGCCATTTCGCGATAGAACACGGTCATCATTTTGTCAGTGATTCCATATTTGTTAAGCAGTGCCTCATTGGCAAGCTTGGAGGCGTCGTAGCGCGGCGAGAACAGGAGCCCCGCGGCCAAAGCGGTAGTAGCGACAAGAATGGCTGCGATTGCGAGCACCAGGCTCATTGATAGTCTTTTTTTCATTATTGGGGGTTCTCCTTTCGATATTGCGGTGATTCGCTGTGCCAGCCAGGGATCACCTTGCAGGCCGGAGAGCCGGTGATCTATTGCGTCTTTCATTAGCTTTTCATGTTCATTGTGCTTCATCGACTTCCATCCCTTCCAAGACATCACGGAGTTTCTTCCGTGCTCTTTGTAATCTTCCTGATACAGAAGAACGTGCGATCCCCAGTGTTTGCGCAATTTCGTTTGTGTCCATGTTTTGGTAGTAGTAGAGGAGGACGACTTCCCGCA
>LFTR01000048.1 GCA_001513425.1 Clostridiales bacterium DTU024 | reverse complement strand
TACCCGGCTGAAACCGGTTCAACAGGGTGATGAAGGAGGGCGGCGGTGCCGGTTGAAAACGAGGGGCAATGCTGAATGCAGGGCGATAATGCACAATGCAAAACAGCGTATACCGTCCCCCAAAAAATGGACACCCGCGCAAGCGCAATTCCGCCAAACGGCCGCAAAAAGAGAACAGCGAAAAAACAGAAAATCCCGGTCTGCGGACTGCAAAAAAGGCACTTCTCTCAAAAATATGGCCCCGGGTCAGGGTTTGCGCTGGTGGCGGTGACAGGTCAAAACAATAGACAATGATTAACGCGGATCTCCGAATTGCGCAACCGCCATGTATGCTTTGACCGCAACTGGCGCCACGCTGTGAGAATGCCGCAAAAACACAGTGATATGCCGTTGTTGCTGCTTATTCCCCGTTCACATTTCCCGGACAAGCCTATCCCTGTTCTACACCGCCTGCGGCATCATTGTCTCCTTGTCATACCGCCGCGTCAGCAAGCGGCAAAGAACTGCGTCCGCCATCAGCGCCACACCGGACCAGAAGAACCAGGTATTTACACCGATAACCTGGGCGATCGGCCCGGCAATAAGCAGCCCTATGGGCATGGCAAGCGTCATGGCAGTCATCAGCAGCGAAAACACCTTGCCCATTACTTCCGGCGCGGTGCTTTCCTGAATGTATGCCATTACCGGGACATTCAAAAACGTGCCGGAGGCGCCCAGAAAAAAGCAGCATACTACGAATATGGCGAAGCCGTTTTGCGGCAGCGCCCCGCTGACCAGCGTCGCGACGCCCAATAGCCCGATGGCCAAGGAGGCCATGAGAAACCTGCGTTTCATGCCGCCCCAAACGCCGATCACCAAGGATGAGGCAAGCAGCCCTCCGGCGAAAACAAACTCCACAATGCTGTTGTGCCACGCTTCACCCGAAAAATGACTGCGCACCAGCAGGGGAAACAGAGCGCCCAGGGGCATATAGAGGATGGTCATCACGAGCATGGGGAAAAAAACAGCCATGAGGGGTTTGTTCGCTTTCATTGCGAGATAACCCTGTTTCATATCAGAAAAAACGCTTGTCTTCCCGCCGGCCCGCGGAATATCCGGGATAGTGACAAACAGCAGGCACACTATCGCAAATGCGGCCCCCAGGATATCCACCGCCATAATGGTGTACACCGGCAGGAGTGACATCAGCGCTGCGCCCAAAACCGGGCCTGCCATGTTGGACAGCGATTGGATCATATTTCCCCAACCGCCCGCCTTGGTCAACATATCCGCGGGCACAAACATGGGTATGGCGGCCTGCATGGCCGGAACATGGAAAGTGCTTCCCACCCCCCGGATAAACAAGACCGCGTAGATAAGCGGGATCGGCGGTTCCGGCATCAGCAGAAACACCGCGCCAAGAACAACGCTGGATACGGCTACCAGGCCGTCGGCCAGGATCATTACGGTGCGGCGGTTGTACCTGTCGATCCATACGCCGGCAAACGGCCCGATCAGCATATTGGGCAAAAAGGCAACAATGGATGCAACCGTCAGCGTGATGGCGGATTCCGTCTTGATGGTCAGCCACCAGATAACGGCAAACTGCACCGCGGCAGACCCCAGGATGGAAAAAGCCTGTCCCGCGTAGATCACCGCAAATTGTCTCTTCCAGTTTCCCTGTGCTTGCATCCTACAGATCTCCATCACAACATGATCCAACGCACGGCTTCCGGCGCCTCTGTCTTAGCCATTGGCGCCGGTTTCCCACTGCGTTTTGCGACTGCGCCCCAAAGAACCTATCCATGTTTACCATATCGCTTGCGCTAATGTCAAATTGTGTCCCTGACCCTCCACTCCCTTCCGCGCCGCTTGCAGCGCGGGGCGTCCATTTCGGGACGGCTCCTTTCAATCGAAAGATGTGTCTTTCGATCCTGGGGACGAAACCCCGCGCCATTCCCTTCCGCGCCGCTTGCAGCGCGGGGCGTCCATTTCGGGACGGCTCCTTCCAAGTGAAAGACGCGTCTTTCGATCCTGGGGACGAAACCCCGCGCCATTCCCCCCGTCCTTCGTCCCTGGCGGCAAAAAGCCCGCTTTTTGACGTAAAGGAGGAATCGCGTCGCCGTACCCTCCATTCCCTTCCGCGTCGCTTGCAGCGCGGGGCGTCCATTTCGGGACGGCTCCTTTCAACCGAAAGACGCGTCTTTCG
>LFTR01000106.1:5636-5944 GCA_001513425.1 Clostridiales bacterium DTU024 | reverse complement strand
GAAGTGAGCGCCACGGGAAAGTGGCCGGTAAACACGTCGTGCACCAACTGTGCCTCGCCCTTGCGCATGAATCCGTGGTCCACAAACACGCAGTGCAAATTATCCCCGATTGCTTTGTAAAGGAGCGCCGCGGTGACCGCGCTGTCCACGCCGCCGGACAAAGCCAACAGCACCTTGCCATCGCCCACCGCGTCGCGGATCTGCGCAACTGCGGTTTCAGCAAAGCCGGACATCTCCCATTCCTGGTGGCAGCCGCAGATCGAGCGCAGGAAGTTTTCAATGATCTGCATGCCGTCCCTGGAGTGCGT
>LFTR01000106.1:5090-5500 GCA_001513425.1 Clostridiales bacterium DTU024 | reverse complement strand
ATGCCCAGCACAGGTACGCCAAGGCTGAAAACGCCGGGATCGCACAGCGGTGCCTCTTTTTCGCGCAGTGACGCCGGGCTACCCGACAGGATAATGCCGCTTGGCTGCATGGCGCGGATCTCCTCCGCGGGCGTTTTGTACGGCAGCACATACGAATAGACTTTCAACTGCCGGACGCGCCGCGCGATCAGCTGGGTATACTGGCCGCCAAAGTCAAGGATGATAATGCGCTGATTCATCAAGTGCCCTCCCGAAGATAGAATAAAATCAGGACGCTCCTTGGGAGCGGCCTGTAAGAGTACTTTGGTCTATGACTGGACGCTGCCGTCGGGGTTGAACAGGGGCAGATTCTCCAGCGTGATAATGTCACCGCGATCCTTCGCCGGGCCCTCCGCCAGGATCGCCATTTT
>LFTR01000106.1:0-4946 GCA_001513425.1 Clostridiales bacterium DTU024 | reverse complement strand
TACACCAGAGGGATCCCCTTGGATTCCGCGGTGATGAGAATGTCATGCGGCGGCGCTTTTTTAAGCAATTCGCGCGCGCAGGCGATGGTCAGCTCCACATCCCCGAAAATGACGAAAGCGGCAATATACAGTTGGTCGTTAACGCGGCACAGGGGCAACTGGCGCGTCAGACCCGCGACATGCAGTGTGTAATTCATGAAATCGACTACTCCTTTAGTGCTTAATACAGTACCCGCAGATTGTACGGAATGCGAAGTTGTTTGTCAATGCGGCTCATCCCCGCCCGCTTCCAGAACAAACGCGCGCAGCGCGTCCGCCACTTGCGCCAGAGTGCCCAGTTGATTGATGCGCGTGCGCAAGCGGGCTGCGCCGTGCATGCCTTTGATATACCAGGCGAAGTGCTTGCGCATTTCAATAACGGCGTGGCGTTCGCCCTTCCACGCTGCCATACTGTCCGCGTGCCCGATGGCGGTCTCCACGACTTCGGTCCGGCTTGGCCGCTTGGCGTTTTCACCTTGCAGGGCCGCCTTGATCTGGGCAAAAAGCCATGGATTTCCCAGCGCGCCGCGCCCCACCATCAGCCCTGCACAACCCGTATGCCGAAGCGCTGCCACGGCGTCCTCCGCCGCAAAAACATCGCCGTTGAGCAACACGGGGATCGTAACGATCTGTTTGATGTGCGCGATAGCGTCCCAATCTGCCTTGCCTGCGTACTGCTGCACTTTGGTGCGGCCGTGGACGGTGATCATGTCCATCCCCTCGTTCTGCGCCATCCGCACAAATTGCGGTGCCGTAAACGAATCCCACCCCAGGCGCATCTTGACCGTGACAGGCCCGTTGACCGCTTTTCGCACAGCACGCATGATGCCGGCCGCTGTTTCCGGTGTCTGCAAAAGGCAGCTGCCCGCTCCGCCGCCGGTGATCTTATGCGCCGGGCAGCCCATATTGATATCCACACCAATATACCTACCGGTACCGTAAAGCTTTGCCGCGGCTTGTGCCATGAAAACAGGATCCGCACCGAACAGCTGCACATAAACGGGACCTTCGCCTTTTTCCACGTGCGTCAGGAAACGATAAGCGTTTTGCGACGGCGGCGCGGTCAGGCAGCCTTGGGCGCTGATCATCTCGGACACAGTAAAATCCGCGCCCTTTTGACTGCAAAGCAGCCTGAAAGGCGCGTCAGTTACTCCCGCCATGGGCGCCAGCGCTATTAGCGGTTTGTCGGGCATGTTATGGCATATCCAGCTGCTTTAGCAGCGTCATGTTACGGATGCGCCAGCGCCCGTTTTCCCGTGTCAACATAACATCATACCGGCCGCTCTGCCACCTGGGAACGGGCCATTGATCTTCCGGCAGCACAGCCTTATAGCTCCCCAGAATGCGCCCGTCGACAGCGGGAATAGACTCCACCACCGTCGCCCGCGCGGTATCCTCCCACGGCCACGACCACATCCATTCCATGGTCAAGCGATGGTCCATGCCGGTCACGCTGTAGCGGTCATAGGGATTCGTGTTGTTGCGGGCAGCGGCCAGCACGGGGTCCCCCCGCAAATAGGAGGCGGAAAAGTAATTGCCAAGAACAGCTTCATCTTCATCCATCATGACCACTTGGGCGCGCTTCGCCATACCATCCTTAAGAATGATAAATATGTTGGAGGCGTTCATGGAAAAGTAGAAAGCAATGGTCATCAAGCCCAGCACGATGGTAAGGATCATCAGGCGTGAGGCGATATACCACACCAAGCGGCGCAAGTATTTCATAGGACTCCTTTAGGGGTGAAGCAGCGTGCCCATATCGTCGCCGCGCAGCACTTTGAGGATGTTGGCCGGCTCGGACAAGGCAAACACGCGCACGCGCGGCAGTCTGTGATCCGCACACATAGCGAAGGCGGAAGTGTCCATTACCCGAAGGCCGCGCCTGAGGGCTTCGCTGTAGGAAATATCCTTGATGAGTTCGGCGTTTTTGTCCTGATTAGGGTCGGCCGTGTAAACGCCGTCCACATTCTTGGCCAGCAGCAGCGCATCGGCATGGATCTCCAGCGCGCGCACCACCACCGCGGTATCGGTGGTGAAAAACGGGTTGCCCAGCCCTCCGGCAAACAGCATGATATGCCCTGACTGCAGATACTCCAACGCGGTGTCAGCGCGATAAAAATCACATACGCGGGGCATGTCGATGGCGCTCATCACGCGTGCCTTGCACCCGGCGCGGATGATAGCGTCTTTCATGCTAAGGCAGTTGAGCACGGTCGCCAGCATGCCCATCTGATCCGCCGTTACGGCATCCATACCCTCAGCCGTCCCTTTGCGCCCGCGCCAGATATTGCCCCCGCCGATAACGACGCCCAGCTCGATCCCCGCATTGGACACATGGCACAGCTGCGCCGCCACGAGGTCGATCTTCTCCTGGTCAAACAGCCATCCATCCGCCCCCAGGGCCTCACCGCTGAGTTTCAGCATAACGCGCTTATAGTGCATGCTATTCCCCTTTCCGCAAAAGAGGGCGTGCTGCAACGCACGCCCTCTTCAATTGACACATCAAGGCATTACGCCTTCTTGGTGAGCTCACTGATTTCCGCCGCAAGATCACTCTGCTTTTTCTCAATGCCTTCGCCGCGCTCATAGCGGGTGAAACGACGGACGCTGATCTTTTCGCCGCTGGCTAGCGTGGCTTGGTTGATAAGGTCTGAGACGGTGATGTCCGGATCCTTGACAAACGGCTGTTCCAGCAGGCAGACTTCCTTATAATACTTTTCGATACGGCCTTCCACCATGCGGTCCACGATTTTTTCGGGCTTGCCTTCGTTGAGCGCCTGGACACGCAAAATCTCGCGTTCCTTTTCCAGGTTCTCCTGCGGCACTTCGTCCTTGGAAACAAACAAGGGGTTGCTGGCGGCGATTTGCAGCGCCAGGTCGTGGCTCAAGGTCCTGAACGTATCAGTCTTGGCGACGAAGTCGGTCTCACAGTTGACTTCGACCAGGACGCCGATCTTGCCGCCCATGTGGATATAGCTTTCTACCATGCCTTCGGAGGCCACACGGCCCGCCTTCTTGGCAGAGGCAGCGAGACCCTTCTCACGCAAATATTCAATAGCCTTGTCCATATCGCCGTTGCTTTCGACAAGCGCCTTCTTACAATCCATCATTCCGGCCTGGGTGCGCTCACGCAGCTCCTTGACCATCGCTGTTGTGACTTCCATGGGATCTCCTCCTAAAAAAATGTAAAATTACTGCACCACGGCTTCTTCTGCTTCGCCCGACTGGGAACCCTGACGGCCTTCCAGCACGGCGTCTGCCATTTTGCCGGCAAGCAGCTTGACGGCACGGATGGCGTCGTCGTTGCCGGGGATAACATAGTCCACCTCGTCCGGATCGCAGTTGGTATCCACGATGGCGACGATGGGGATATGAAGAGTGCGCGCTTCGGCGATAGCAATGTGTTCCTTTTTGGGATCCACCACAAACAGTGCGCCGGGCAGGCCCTTCATTTCGCGGATGCCGCCCAGGTTAGCCTGAAGCTTGTCGCGCTCGTGGTTAAGCTTTGCCACTTCTTTCTTGGGAAGGACTTCGAACTGACCGGACTGTTCCATTTTATCAATGGCGTTAAGGCGATCGATACGGGTGCGCATGGTGCGGAAGTTGGTGAGCATGCCGCCCAACCAGCGGTTGTTAACATAGAACATGTTGCAGCGCGTTGCTTCCTGCTCGATGCTCTCCTGCGCCTGCTTCTTGGTGCCTACAAACAACAGCGACTTGTTTTCCATCGCCAGATTGCGCACAAACATATACGCTTCGTCGATCTTGCGAACGGTCTTTTGCAGGTCGATGATGTAGATACCATTGCGCTCGGTAAATATGTAGGGCGCCATTTTGGGGTTCCAGCGACGGGTTTGATGCCCGAAGTGTACGCCCGCTTCCAGTAGGTGTTTCATAGAGACGACTGCCATAGATAATACTCCCCCTTGTTTTGTCCTCCGCGGAGTTCTGCTGGCCTACCACCCCGAAGGGCACAAGCGGCCAATTCCCCCGCGTGCGTTATCCGTGTGATTGTATCACGGCCGGTCAAGTTTGGCAAGCCGTTTTCAAGGCCCTACGCGCTAATCAGCGCGGCTTAGCGAAGGCCCGGCACCTTGGGCAGATCCAGCCATGTGAGGAAATGCCGTATGTGTTCATCCCAGAAAGCCCATGTGTGCCCGCCGGGCGCTTCACGGTAGATGAAGCGGAACGGATTGCCGGGAATGGCGTCAAAAAAGACGCGGGTCGCTCTTGCCGACTCCAGAAGGAAATCATCCTCCCCGATGGCAACAAATACCCGCGGAGCAGTCTTGTGAGATGCAACGATGCGCTGTGCCTGATAACGCGTATCGAGGTAGGTTTCCCGATAATCCCCATCGCCCGTTATCAAATTATCCGCCACGATGCCTTTGGGGGCGGCCATGCCGGCGGAGAGGCAGCCCGGCGATGAAGTTCTCCTCCCTCTTTGAAGACAGCGGGAAAAAGGCGCGCATCATTTTGGGAAGCTCTTTGGAGATGTAGGTGTAAAACGCCCCGCCGTGCGCCATGTCCGCATAGCCGCTCAGGTGCGCGGCCGGCATCACGACCGCCAGATCATATTCCTGCGCATAGCGTTCTATCGCCGTGCGTCTGATCCAGTCGTCCTGATTACCGTATGCGCCATGCAGCAGCCACAGAACGGGACGCACGGGCAGATCGCGCTGCGAAACCCCCGAAGAGGGCAGCAGCACATTCACGGGGACATTCATCCCCAGCGCCTTGGAAAAGAAGTTCAGCTGTATCCACATAATGTTACTGCCCCCTTTCCAACGGCAGCCAACGCAGCACCGCCCGTATCTGTTCATCCCATCTATCCCATGTGTGACCGCCGGGGGACTCTGACCACGTCAAATCAAAGTTCTCTTTGTATAAGTGATCGCGCATTTTGA
>LFTR01000197.1:1516-2855 GCA_001513425.1 Clostridiales bacterium DTU024 | reverse complement strand
ACAGGGTGGTGGAGCTGATGGACCATGTGGGCCTCAATTCCGAACAGTGCAGCCGTTACGCGCATGAGTTTTCCGGAGGCCAGCGCCAGCGTGTAGGCATCGCCCGCGCCCTGGCTGTCAACCCGGAATTCATTGTGTGTGACGAGCCGGTTTCTGCACTGGACGTATCCATCCAGGCACAGGTCATCAACATGTTTGTCGACCTTCAGGAGCGGCTTAATCTCACGTATCTCTTTATTGCGCACAATTTGATGGTAGTGCGGCACGTTTCGGACCGTATTGCTGTCATGTACCTGGGAAAATTGGTCGAATTGGCAGGGGCCGAAGAAATCTACAACCATCCCTTACACCCCTATTCCAAATCCCTTTTGTCCGCCGTACCCCAGCCCGATCCCAGGCGCGCGCGCGCCAATAAGCGTATCGTGCTGACCGGCGATATCCCAAGTCCTCTCAACGCGCCAAGCGGATGTCCATTCCGCACCCGCTGCCCCTACGCCAAAGACATTTGCGCCCAGTCCATGCCGGCGTTTGAAGAAGTGGAGGCCAATCACTTCGTCGCGTGCCACCGCGTGCGGGAAATTTAGTTATTTTTATTCGTTTCTAAATGCGCCGAAGCGCATTTTTGAAAAATATTCTTTCAAAGGGGGAACTCACACATGAAGAAGCTGCTTGCCATGGTACTGTCACTGGTCATGCTCGTCTCGATGACCGGAATCGCCGGTGCTGAAGCAACATCCACCATCTCAGTCTGTCTGTCTTCCGAACCCGACACCTTGGACCCTGCCCTCAACTCTGCTGTTGACGGCGCCACGATGCTCGCACACCTGTTCTCCGGTCTTGCAACCTGGGCACTGGATGAATCGGGCGCATTCGTGATCGTCCCCGACTCTGCGGCCGACCTGCCTGAGGGCGTACTCAACGACGACGGCACAGTCACCTACACCTACACACTGCGTGATGGCCTGCTCTGGTCTGACGGCCAGCCCGTCACCGCGAAGGATTTTGAGTTTGCCTGGAAACGCGCCGCATCCGCGGAGCTTGGCGCCGACTACGGCTACATGTTTGAAATCGTCAAGGGCTACGGCGAAGAACTCGCCGTCAAGGCTCTGGATGACAAAAACCTGGAAGTGACCATCAACAACGCGGTGAGCTACTGGAACGAGCTGCTCGCTTTCCCCACCTACTTCCCCGTTCGCGAGGATATTGTGGTCAACGAAGGCTGGGCAACAGATCCGTCCACCTATGTTAACAACGGTCCCTACACCATGTCCGGTTGGGAACACAACAGCGTCATCACATTAACCAAGAATCCCAATTACCATGAAGCGGACAAGGTCAC
>LFTR01000197.1:0-1450 GCA_001513425.1 Clostridiales bacterium DTU024 | reverse complement strand
CCAACTACCCCAACGAATTTGTCATCGCGGGTCAGATCGGCACCTACTATGTCAACTTTAACGTTACGCGCACGCTGCTGCCCGAGAGCAGCACCCTGACCGGCGTTGAGGCCGAGGCCGCCAACGCAGAGGTCCGCAAAGCGATCGCACTGTTGTTTGATCGCAACTACATTGTCACAGAAGTTGCTCAGGGCGGACAGGTGCCCGCTTCCAGCTTCGTAGCAATGGGCCTGACCGATGCCGACGGCATCACCGAGTTCTACAAGAACACGGGCTTCTCCCCGGACTTTGACGGCTATTTCAACGTTGCCGAAGATGCCTATGAAGCCAACTTCGCATCCGCACTCGAAACGCTGAAGAAGTACTACACCTATGACGAAGCTACCGGTATGTTCACCGATTTCCCCAGCGTTGAATACATCTACAACACCTCTTCGGGCCACAAGGCAATCGCCGAATATCTGCAGAGCGTGCTCGCCGGTGTCGGCATTACGATGACCCTGACCAATCAGGAATGGGCCACGTTCCTTAACACCCGCAAAGAGGGCAACTACCATGTTGCGCGCAACGGATGGCTGGGCGACTACAATGATCCCATCTCCTTCCTGGATATGTGGACAAGCGGATCGGGCAATAACGACGTGCAGTTCGGCAAGGGCGACCATGCCGAAATCGCCATGTACAACCTCGACCTGACGCCCTTTGGCTCGGATGTGAAGGTGGAAAACGGCACTTGGGCAGAGACCTACGACGCAGTGATTGCCGCCGTAAAATCTTCAACCGATGCCGAAGCCCGTTTCCAGATGATGCATATCGCTGAAGATATGCTCATGGCGTCCGGCTGCATCACCCCGATCTACTACTACACGGACCTGTACATGATCAGCGAAAACGTCAAGGGCTTCTATTCGAACCCCCTGGGCTACAAGTACTTCATGTACACCAGCATTGAACCCTAATTAACCGGCACTATTTCCGCAATATTTCAAGAAGGGCGCCCGCAAGGGTGCCCTTTTTATGGCCGGCGGGGTATAATGTCCCATAAGGAAGCCAATGGAAGGAGCCTGGACATGTTCTACTATGACCCCACTTTTTTGCTGCTGATCCCCGCGCTGCTTTTGTCCCTCTGGGCGCAGGCAAAAGTCAAATCCGCCTACGCGAAATACAGCACGGTCATTTCATCTTTTCCCGGTTCGGCGGCGCAGGCGGCAGGGAAGATGCTCGCCGACAACAACCTTCAAAACGTGGCAGTGGTGCCCACACAGGGCACGCTAACGGACCATTACGACCCGCGCAAGGAAACGCTGAGCCTGTCGGAGGGTGTGTACGGTTCCAACTCCATCGCGGCACTGGGTATCGCGGCGCACGAAGCGGGCCACGCCATGCAAAAGAAGGACGGCTATGCCATGCTCAATTTGCGTACGGCAGTCGTCCCCTTTGTCAATATCGG
>LFTR01000170.1 GCA_001513425.1 Clostridiales bacterium DTU024 | reverse complement strand
CCCTATATAAGTGATACGGAACTTAAGCGAAAGCTAAGCGCGCTTCATGACAGCGGGCTGATCCGGAAAAGCAGCCTCGCAAAGGACCGCCGCAGCAGCGAATACCTGTTAACGGCTTACGGAGAAAGAATCGTGCACACGTTGCACCATATTATGGATATATCGTGCCAAAACTGCGCGCCTTTGTGAAAACAACAGGCTGCAAAAGGAGACAATAGTGTACCAGGGAGAAGAACAAGCCAAGGAAAACGCACTGCTGATGATCATCTTTGGCGGCACCGGCGATTTGACCCACCGCAAGCTGTTGCCGGCGCTTTACCATTTGATGAGTGAAAAGAGTCTGTCGCAGGAGACCTCCATTATCTGTGTAGGCCGCCGCCCCATGGATGATGAAAGCTACCGGGCGGACGCGCGGACTTCTATCGCGAAGTTCTCCCGCACCGGGGTCGATGAAGCGCATTTGTCCGATTTTGTCGCGCATTTGCGTTACCGACAAATGGCCTTTATTGATGACCAGAGCAGCTATGGAGATTTGCGCTCCTGGCTGGAAGAGGAAGAACGGCTCTACCGCCCGGGAGCGGTGCGCCTTTATTTCCTCGCAGTCGCGCCGGAGCACTTTGCGCCCATCGTGCAGCGTCTGCATAATAATCATTTGTGTGACCGGGGCGACCCGATGCACCGGGTGATGATCGAAAAGCCCTTTGGTTCCAATTTGCAAACAGCGCGAAGCCTCAACAACACCATTACCGAAGCGCTGGAAGAAAAGCAGGTTTACCGCATCGACCACTACCTTGGCAAGGAAATGATACGCAATATCATGGCCATCCGTTTTGGGAATTCCCTGTTTGAGCCGCTGTGGAACCATAATTACATCGACAATATCCAAATCACGTCCACCGAGACGCTGGGCGCTGAAAACCGCGGCGCGTACTATGAACAGTCGGGCATTTTGAAGGACATGCTGCAAAACCATCTGCTGCAAATGCTGTCGCTGATCACCATGGAGCCGCCGGTCGATTTGATGCCCGAGTCCGTGCGCGACGAAAAGGTGAAAGCCCTGCGTTCGCTGCGCCTGTTCCCCTCTGAAGGTGAATGCGACGGTATCGTGCTTGGGCAATACGGGCAAGGCGAAGAAGGCGGGAAGCAACTTCGCGCCTACCGGGAGGAAGAAGCGGTGGATCCCGTTTCCCTCACGCCCACCTATATCGCCTTGCGCGCGCATGTGGATAACTTCCGCTGGGGCGGCGTGCCCATCTACATCCGCGCAGGCAAACGGCTGGACCGCAGCCTGACGCAAATCGTGGTGGAGTTTAAGCGTCTGCCCGGCATCAACTACTACAAGGAATTTGAGGGACTGCCCGCCAATCTTTTGGTCATTGAAGTGCAGCCGGCGGAAGGTCTGTATTTCCAGATCAACGCCAAACGTCCGGGCAACGCTTTCCAGATGGAAAGGGTGGAACTAAACTATTCGCAAAGCGCGCGGTACCACGGCAACGTGCCGGAGGCTTATGAACAGCTCATTTTGGAAGCGTTCCTGGGCAATTCCTCCCTGTTTACGCGCTGGGACGAGTTGGAATACAGCTGGCGATTTGAAGAAAGCATCGAAAACACCTGTCCCAAACAAAGGCAACATTTCCCCAATTACGCGGGGGGCTCGCGGGGGCCGGAGGCCGCCGACCGCATGATACGGGAAGACGGCCGCCGCTGGTGGGAAATTGAACTGCCGTGCAGCGCATCGGACTGCAAAATAAAGTAAGTGAAGAAGGCGGAAAAACGTATGAAGATTATTGATATATCCATGGCGATCCATGAAAATATGGCCACCTACAAGAGCCGGCCGGAAAAACGTCCCAAGCGCGTTATTGAAAGCAGCATGCCAAGCGACACTGCCAACGAATCGTCCATCATCATGAATCTGCATACCGGCACGCACATCGACGCACCGTTGCACATGCTGGAAAACGGTGCGCCCACGACAAGCATTCCGCTGGAAAAGCTCATTACCCCGGCTAAGGTGCTGGATGTGACGAGCGCAAAGGACGGCATCAGCAGGGCGGATCTGGAAAAGCACACGATAAAAACAGGGGATTTTGTGTTGCTCAAAACCCGCAACTCCCTTGATAATGAATACCGTAACGACTTTGTGTATTTGGGCGCTGACGCCGCCGAATACCTTGCGCGCATCGGCGTCAGGGGCGTGGGCATCGACACCTTGGGCATTGAGCGCGACCAGCCGGGTCATGGTACGCACAAGACGCTGCTTGCAAAGGATATCGTAATATTGGAGGGTATCCGGCTAAGTCACGTCGTCCCGGGTGACTATCTGCTCATCGCGCTGCCGCTAAAGATCTCCCGCGCGGACGGCGCACCCGCGCGGGCGATCCTGCTGGATCACTTGGGGGATGAGTAAGCGAAAAATCAATATTGACGGCTCCGAATGCCCGGGGCCGTTTTTTTGTGCCGCCGCAAAAACTTTTTTTGAAAAGAGGCTTGACAGGATGCATATTTATTAGTATTATTGCATTATTATTAACGAAGGGGGTGGGCGCGATGGACGAACAAACTGCAAACGCGGGAATTCGGCCTTTGGAGCGACGACGATACGCCGCGGCGCTCCCTCGCCTAAGCTTCTGAACAAATCAACGTAATCAACAGGAGGAATCCCATGAAAAAGTTTCTAATTATCGTATTGTCCCTTATGATGCTGCTGCCCCTTGCTGCCTCGGCGGATAAACTTGACGATATCAAATCTTCCGGCAAACTGCTGGTGGGCGCTTCGGCAGACTTCCCGCCCTTTGAATTCTGGTATACGGATCCCGCGACGGGCGAAGAAACGCTTCAAGGCATCGACATGGCTCTGGCCAAGGGCCTGGCGGAAAACCTGGGCGTAGAATTTGTCCTGGTAGACCAGGCATTCTCCGGCCTCATCACCGAACTTCGCGCCGGCAGCATTGACATCATTTTGTCGGGCATGAACATCAAACCCGACCGCATGGAAGTGGTGGACTTTTCTGTCCCCTACTTTAGCGGCACGCAGGTCATGGTCGTTAAAAAGGATGAACTGGATATGTACAAGGCTGTAGAGACAATGGCGGGCAAGACCATCGGCGTTCAGCTGGGCACCCTCCAGCAGGAAATTGCCGAAACGCAGTTTACAGACAGCGAAATGCTGGCGCTTGACAAGATCCCGCTGCTGGTGCTGGAACTGGAAATGGGCAATATTGACGGCCTGCTTCTGGACAACACGGTCGCCTTCTCCTACGCCTCAGTACACCCGAAGATCGCCGTCAGCGAAATGCCCATCGCATGGGAATTTGACGGCATGGGCGCTGCGATCAACAAGGGCGAAGATAATGCCACATTCCTCAAAGCCGTCAATGAATACATCGAGATGATCATGGCCGACGGCACACTGGACGCATGGACGCAGGAAGCTTACGAGATCAACGGCGTGCTGCTTCAGCAGGCGGATGAATAGGAGAGACTCATGAAATACGGCAAGAAAGCGATCGTCCTTGCCTTAATGCTGATAATGCTGCTGCCGCTTGCGGCTTCCGCCGACAAGCTGGACGACATCAAATCATCGGGCAGGCTCGTGGTGGGCGCGTCCGCCGGGTTCCCGCCATATGAATTCTGGTACACAGACCCCGAAACGGGAGAAGAGACCCTGGAGGGGTTCGAAATGAAGTTCGCGCAGGGGCTGGCGGAACACCTTGGCGTGGAATTTGTCCTGGCTGACCAGGCGTTCTCGGGGCTCATAACGGAACTTCGCGCCGGCACCATCGACATTATCACCTCCGGCATGTCCATGAAACCCGAACGTCTTGAAGTTGTGGATTTTTCCATCCCCTATTTCAACGGCAAACAGGTGATGCTGGTAAAGACCGCGGAACTGGACACCTACAAAACGCCCGAAAGCATGGACGGCAAGAAGCTTGGTGTGCAAACAGGCGCGCTGCAGGTGGATCTGGCGGCGCAGCAGTTTCCCAAAGCGGAAGCCATGCAGCTGGACAACATCGCGGTGCTGGTCATGGAGCTTAAGATGGGTAACATTGACGGCGTCATCCTGGCCGACAGCGTGGCCGCCTCCTTCTCCTCCGCGTTCCCGGAAGTAGCGATTTCCGAGATCCAGGTTGAGTACTCTTCCGCCGGCGTCGGCGCTGCCATCGCCAAGGGCGACGGCAATGAAACCTTCCTGGCTGCCATCAATGAATACATTGAATTGGTCAAGGGCGACGGCACATTTGATCAATGGATCGATGAAGCTTACAAGATCAACGGCCTGCTGCTGACGCAGCAGTAACAATTGCGCCGGGATGGGCGGTTATCCGCCCTCCCGGCTTTCGGGAGAAAAGATGATTCGTTTTGACAAGCTCTTTGAGATACTGACGGGCAAGTTTCCGTCATTTATGCAGGGCGCGGGCATCACGCTGCGCCTTGCCTTTTTTACGGTACTGCTGGGAACGATGCTGGGTTTGATCGTAGCGCTGCTGCGCCGCAGTCATGCAGCGCCACTGAGGTGGCTGATGAACGCCTACATCGCCTTCACGCGCGGCACACCCCTTTTGGTGCAGACGCTGCTGTTGGTGTACGGTATATTACCCAATGTGGCGGCTCTGATGGGGGTCAAGTTCAGCAAACTATTCATGTGCAATATTGCCCTTATCTTCAACAGCGGTGCATACATGGCAGAGATCATCCGCTCGGGCATCCAGTCCATCGACGCCGGGCAAGGGGAAGCGGCGGCCACGCTTGGGCTGTCCAGCGGCCAATCAATGCGCTTTGTGATCCTGCCGCAGGCGCTGAAGGTCACTTTGCCCGCCATGGGCAACGAGTTTGTGGCGATTATTAAGGAATCGTCCATCATGTATGCCGTGGGCGTGTACGAATTGACCTACCAGGCCAATAAACTGGCGTCCACCAATTACTTCTATATTGAAACGATGCTGATCGCCGCCGGCGTGTACTTCGTGATGACCTTTGTTGTCTCCAAGCTCCTCGCCCGTTTGGAAAGGAGGATGCGTCTTGGAGAAACTACCTGACATCATCATCAGCACCCGAGGGCTCGAAAAAAACTTCGGCAAGCTCAAAGTGCTCAAAGGGATCGACCTTGATATTGCAAAAGGCGAAGTGGTCGTCATCATCGGCCCGTCGGGCAGCGGCAAATCAACGCTCCTGCGGTCCTTGAACTTATTGGAGCAGCCCACCGCCGGGCAAGTTATTTTTGAAGGGCAGGACATAACACGTTTGCCGCGTAAACAGCTGCCCGCCGTGCGCCGCAAAATGGGTATGGTGTATCAGCAATTCCATCTTTTTCCGCACCTGAAGGTGAAAGACAACATTGCCCTGGCGCCGATGAAAGTGCTGGGGATGTCGCGCCAGGATGCCGAAAAAGAGGCTCTGGATCTCCTCACGCGCGTGGGGCTTGCGGACAAATATGAAGCCTGGCCCGGGCAGCTCAGCGGCGGGCAGAAGCAGCGTGCCGCCATTGTGCGCGCGCTGGCGATGCACCCGGACATCCTTTACTTTGATGAACCGACCAGCGCACTGGACCCGGAAATGGTGGGCGAGGTGCTGGACGTTATGAAAGCGCTGGCGGAAAACGGCATGACGATGGTGGTGGTGACGCACGAAATGCGCTTTGCCAGGGAAGTGTCCGACCGCGTGCTGTTCATCGACGAAGGCATTATCATGGAGGAAGGTCCGCCGGACAAGATGTTTTCCGCGCCGGAAAACCCAAGGACGCAGGATTTTTTGCGCAAGGTGCTGTGAAATATGAATACGATACTCGACACACTCAAGGATTATGTGGATCTGCCAAGCTTCAGCCACGACAAAGACGACGCATCGCGCCTGTCTGACCGCATCGCGCAGGACTTCAAAGCGTTGGGGTTTAAAGTCAATCAGATGCCGGGCAAAACGTACGCGCCCACCATTGTCGCTTCGTGGGGACAGGGGGCCAGAAAGCTTCTGCTGATGGGGCACATGGACACGGTGTTTCCCCGCGAGCGGTTTAGGCCCTTCAGCATATCTGGGGACAGCGTATCCGGCTCGGGCGTGGTGGACATGAAAGGCGGCATCGCCGTCATGGTGCATGCCGTCAAAAGGGTGCTGCCGCTTTTGAATGCGGACGAAGCGGGGCTTATCGCCGTTATCAATGCGGATGAAGAAGTGGGCAGCGAAGAGAGCACCCCGCATATCCTCGCCGCCGCCAACAAGGCCTTTGCTGCGCTCAGCTTTGAGCCCAGCCAGCGTGGCGCGCTCACCGTGCAGCGCAAAGGTGTAACGGCGTTCCGCGTTGACGTCACGGGCATCGGCGGGCATGCGGGCTCGGACTACAAAAAGGCCGCCAGCGCGATCAAGCAATTGATCATAGTCTTAAACAGACTGCATGAACTTAGGGATGACACGCAGGACGTCAGCCTCAATATCGGCGTCATTGGTGGCGGCACGGCAGAAAACGTTGTGGCGGACAAGGCGTTTGCCACGGGGGAATTCCGTTCCTTTGATCCTGTCGTTTTGACAGGACTGCGGCAAAAAGTGGCGGATATATGTAACGCAAAGGGCATACCCGGCACAACCACCACGCTCACATATGGGCAAACGCACCCCGCGTGCAAAGAAACGCCCGAAAGCCTGGCGCTGTTTAGCGCGGCGCAGGAAATTGCCAAAAAGCAAGGCAGAGAGCTGATACTGGAAAGCACGGGCGGCGCGGGCGACATCTCCATCGCCGCGCAAGCCGGCATCCCCGTGCTGGATGGCTTGGGCATCGCGGGTGAGAAAGTCCACACGGCTTTGGAAAAGGGCGACGCGGCGCTGCTGCCGCTGCAAGTGGACCTCGCGGCGGAAATGATCATAAAACTATTTCGCGAAGGATAAAATCCCGTTTCTGAGAAGGGGCATTCGCCCTGCGTGCGACGGACGCGCCGCTGCTGCCTTTACATACAGATATTCTCCCCTCCCGCGCTTCCACTTGATGGAGGCGCGGACTTCTGTTGTTTGGGACAAATGGGTGCTATAATGCGCTTGGCTAACAACAATGGGAGGGCTAAGTATGAAAACGAAAAAGTACATCGCTGAATTCATCGGAACGGCTGTCCTTGTCATCATGGGCTGCGGCACGGCCATGCTGGTCGGAACTGACAGCGTGAACGGATCCGGATACCTTCTGACCGCGTTGGCGTTCGGTCTGGTTATTGTGGGCATGGCTTATTGCGTGGGCAATATCTCAGGCTGCCACATTAACCCCGCCGTCTCGCTTGGCGTGCTCATAACAGGCGGCATGACATTCTCCGATTTTATCGGATATGTGGTGTCCCAGTGCCTTGGCGCTCTGGCGGGCGCAGGCATCCTCAGCAGCATCTTCAGTCTTGGCAAAGTCGTCGATATGACCGGAGGCTTTGGCTCCAACGGCCTGGCGGGCGTTGGCGGCAGCGCCGGGGCCGGCCTGCTGGTGGAAGTTGTCCTCACGTTCATCTTCGTCCTGACGATCCTCGGCGTCACAAGCAAAAAAGCCGGACATGGCTCGTTTGGCGGTTTGGTCATCGGCCTGACGCTGACGCTGGTCCATATTCTGGGTATCGGGTTCACGGGCACCTCTGTCAACCCTGCGCGCAGCATAGGACCTGCCGTCGTTTCCGCCTTATCGGGGAACGCGGCGCCTCTGTCATCGCTTTGGGTATTCATCGTGGCCCCGCTGGCGGGCGCCGCTTTGGCAGCAATCGTTTACAAGTATCTGGAAAGCGTTAAAACAGAGGCGTAATTCGCTTGCCCGGCAAGACAAATGGACTCGATCGCCCGGGTCCATTTTGCTTTGCGGCAACACTTGCGGGGCGTTCGGGTCACTATCCGCCGGTACTCCCACGTGTCGGCACGTTCGCAACACACCCCATCTATCCGGGTATATTCATCCCGTAACCGGGGAGACACCGGTTGAGAGTACTTTGACAGGCGGCAAGGAAGGTTCGCTGTGACAGATAAAACAAACAACGAAAAACAAGCGCTGACGGAGCAAGAGAGCCGGGCGCTGCTGGCCACACTGGAAACACGGTTCAAAATAAACATGGATCGTCACCCCGGGATCCGCTGGGGCGACGTTCAAAAAAGGCTTCTCCAAAGCCCGGAAAAGCTGTGGTCATTGAATGAAATGGAAAAAACGGGGGGTGAACCGGACCTGGTGTTACTTGATGAGAATTCGAAAGAGTATCTTTTCTTCGACTGCTCCAAGGAAAGCCCTTTGGGCCGCAGAAACCTGTGCTATGACGCGGCCGCGCTTGCCTCCAGAAAGGCCAACAAACCGGCGGAAAACGCAATGAGCATGGCGGAAAAGATGAGCATTGAAGTGCTGTCGGAAGACGTATACCGCAAGCTTCAGCAGCGTGTCCCGCTTGACCTGAAATCATCCAGCTGGATAAAAACCCCGGAAAACATCAGAACGCTTGGCGGCGCGCTCTTTTGTGACCGCCGCTATGACACGGTATTCGTTTACCACAACGGCGCGGAATCCTATTATTCCGCCAGAGGCTTTCGCGCCGTGCTGAAGGTTTGACGTGCGCAAAAAGCAAAAAGCACCTTCCCTTATATAATACAAGGGCAAGGCGCTTTGGTCTTTGGACCGCCCTTCCAAAGGCAGTTCCGCAGAGATATCCAGCCGGTAAGAATCGTTCAGCGGTTCTCTTATCGCGGGATGTGCGGATATCGGATCCCCCCAAAGGAGAGCTGAGCATACCCGTTTAACCCCAAACCCAACGCTAATTTTCAGAATCGTTTTTTAGCGCGGCTTGCATGAGTTCATAAATTTTGCGTGCGGAATTGACATTCCTGATGGTCATTTTTCCGTATAACTTGGAACCTGCCAGCTTCATGAGACCGCTCTTAGTGACATTTCCCCTGCTGACGGACCACAGTACAGCGCCGGGCACATACAATACGGTATCGATCCCCGGCTTGATATTCAACGCATCCAATATTGTTTCCGCGTCGATCTCTTCCCACAGAAACATTACGTCGCACTTCATCATATCGTCGTTGCGCCAATGAAGGGGCAGAGCCTGCATGATCCTCTGGAAACCGTCCCTGCTCAGGATCAATACGTCGATATTCAGGGAGAAGTCCCGCATTATGGCTCTTGCCAGCAACTGCGCGAGTTCGCCTTTGGAATGTACCGTGTCTTCAAAAATGACATTGCCGGAGTTGATATAGGTAACGACATTTTTCATCCCGGCTTCTTCGAAGCTCTCTTTCAGCTTCTTCATCTCGATCTTATTGTTTCCGCCGACATTGATGCCGCGAAGCAAGGCAGCATAGATCATGTTTTCACCCCGTTTTCCGGCTTCATTCCTTGTGTTCAATGGGCACAAGCTGCCCCGGCAGTCTCAGTTTCTGTTTGGGCGGGAACTGCTTGTCATATTCTTCAAAATCGGCATCGTTTACCGTGTACCCGTCCGGATCTTTAAACGTCCCGCTAATGCCGTTAAGGTACCCCGGGACCAGTTCTTTGATAAGAAAGTAGTCCCCATCGGGATCCAGTTGGTACGTGATACCCTTCGTTTTGGCGGCCACGAAACCGGACTTGCCGTAGAACGCGATGTTTCCCGTAATGGCAAGCGCGCCCGTGCCCATTTCCTTGGCTTTTTCTATGGAGTAATCCAAAAGGATCTTTCCGTAGCCCCGGCGCTTATGTGCGGGCGCAATGCTGATGGGACCAAAGGTCATGGTGGGAACGATCCTGCCGTCAATCGAAAGGATGTGTGAGCGCACATACATGATATGGCCGATGATGATTCCGTCCTTTTCCATCACCAAATCCAGTTCCCTGACGAAATCTTCCTTCGGGCGATAACAATGCAGCACGTAATGCTCCGTGCATCCCGGCGCGTAAACATTCCAAAAAGCCTCGCGTGTCAGGTTCTCCACTTCCCGGAAGTCTTCTTCCCTTTCCGGGCGAATGGTGTAGTCATCCTTTGTCATCTTCTTTTCCTTCCAAAAGTTGTTGAACCTCGATGGGAGTGCTTTGTATTCCCGAAAGATCAAGGCTTGCTGCCGGCTCTTCCCTTCTCTCCTTTGGGCTCCGGGAGTTCATCATACAAGCCTTCCAGCAGTTCCTTCATTATATCCCCATTTTCAAATTCTTCCACGACAAACATCAGCGTTTTTGAGCCATTATAAGGGTATTCCAGCGCGCAATCCGCAAGAAGCCTCCTTGATGTATCCGTCTGTTTGACAAGGAAACGGTTATCGCACAGGTCGCCGATCAGCTTTCCTCTGCTGTACACCAAGTATTCGCCCATCATCCTTTTGGTGGTCACATCCCCCGCTCTTGATAGGCATTCCACAACGTAGTCATGGAACTCTTTTGACGTCGCCATTGTGCTTCCTCCCCGCATAATGAAAATGGCAGATCGCGCGCTGTCACCTTTAGAATGTTTGATCCGTGATCCCGCGCTATTGCTTGCTGCGCTTTTTCAACATAACCGCCAGCACGATGCCGGCTGTGATCAGCACCAAGCCAATGACAATCATGGCCGTTCCCATTGTGCTTACCGGATTGTTTACCGCAAAGCCCGGGAAGGTTTCGCCAATGGGATCGCCTATGCGGTTGCCAAGCTCATCATACCAAATGGTCCCGCCGCCAAACATGTTGTTATCCATGGAGAACATGCTGCGCGTCAAGATCTTCGCCAGTGCGCCCATAACCGTTAGTCCCAGCCCGGTAATGGCAATATAAACGCCAAATAGCCAGCCATGCTGCCGCAGCAGTCTGCCGATCACGCCGGGGACAACGTCGACCCAGGACGAACTCACGGGAAGAACCGTTTTTTCAGCTTCCTGCGCCCTTTCTTCTTCCGGCTCACTTTCAGAAAGAAGCCAGTCGATGGACACACCAAATGTATTGCTTATTGTTGACAGCTAGCTGATTTCGGGCACGGCATCGCCGGTCTCCCATTTGCTGATGGCCTGACGCGATACACCGATCCTCTCCGCCAGTTGTTCCTGAGAGAGTCCGGCCTTCTTTCTACAATACAGAATCTTGTCCTGCAGTTTCATGATCATTTCCTCCTTGCATTGTTTACCCCATCCTACCAACGATGCGGTTGCGATACTATCAACTGTACCTTGAACATCCGCAACCGCCGGTTGCATGCGTCGCAGCGGCAAGGATTTTGCCTGCGGCGGCAGGAAAAATCATTAATCGGAATAACGCGAAACGATGTGTTTGATCGCTTGTGAGGGGTAGGCGAGTTCGGTCCTGAAAAAATCGGGATAGAACCGCTTTCCGCAGTCCGGTGTGATCCAGGAGATCTTCTCTTTGGAGTCGTCCTCGGCAACGCTGGCGCAGACGGGCGCAAAATCATCAGGAACATTCATGTAAAAGAAAAAGGCGATCTCGTAGATAGGCTTATTGCCTGTTGTGTAAATATCGGCGATAAAAAAGTTCTCGTGGATAAAGCCGAGCCTGTCGATCGTCATTCTGACGCCGGTCTCCTCGAACACTTCACGCACGACAGCTTCTTCGGTCGATTCACCAAACCGGACACGACCGCCAACAGAATAGTAGTAGTTCGCGCGTTCATTTCCTACCATCAAAAACTTCCCATTTTGCATAATGATGGCGCCGACGCGAATATTGAGAAATCCCTCTCCTGCCGGAATGGTTAAATCACCGTTCCTCATCCTCTGCCTCCTGATGATTTTTCCGCCCTGATCGCCCTGACTTCATTTCGCCTTTCATATGCCGTCCTGATGCCACGAAGCAGCTCCCCGTCATTCGTCCAAAATTGACAAGACACTTTCCGCAAACGCTATCGTCCTACTCCCTATCGTTTGCATCAAATCTTCCACGTGGTCAAAATCCGGCTGCTTGAGTATCTCCATTTCAAGGATCGAATCAACGCCCGGACTGACACGCGAGAGTTTGCAGCTCCCGATATCCCTGTGTCTCAATTTTTCAATATATTCAGCCTGGACCTTTCTGTTGCCGCCGCCCAGCCACGCTTCAATTCTATTCTCTTCGTGCAAATACACAATGGCGATTTTCAGACTTTTTTTCTTGAGTTCCAAAGGCGTAAAAGCAAAATACGTCATATCCATATATCCGAAGTAAAGCGCGCTTGAAGTGTAACCAGGATACTTGCTTTCCATGTCGCTCTTGAGTGCTGACATGAATCCCATGATGCCCCTGTAGGCTTTTTGGATGCTGCCAATTTTCAGCTGTTTTGTGTATTCACTAATGTGACCATTCAAAGATTCCATGGCGTTACCCCTCTTCCCAGCGATACTTCTTGTTGCGGCGCAACTTATCAATGCTGCACTTTAAGCACAGTCCATTGTGGCAGCAGATCGTGCCGCCGCACGTGGGACACTTCCACGTCGCTTCCTGTTCTTCAAGGAAGTTGTCCATCCCCTGTTCTATGATAGAATTGAGATTGTCTATCATGCTCATATGATATTTTGTTCGGTAGCGCAAATCCAGCGCTTTTAGTCGCTTACAAGGATAATCTTTGCAGTCAAAACAGAATCGGAGCTTTCCCTTTCCCAGCAGCTCGCACGAATCCTTCATGTAGGTGCAGTTTTTTCCCCTTGATATGCAGCCGGAGCAATAAGCCTTGTGGAAACCTTGTTTGTTCAATTCATTTTGCATAAATTGATACGCAATGCATAAGCCGCAGTTCATCCCGCAGGGCGCGATAAGTTCCGCTTTCATGAGCATTCTACCCCTTCCCCTCAACTTATCCAAGTTTGCAAATCACCGTGCGCTAAGCAACGCTTAAGGTCACAGTGTGACGGATTTGGTGGCAACAGCGCTCACAAAAGCACTGTCATGCTCCACAAACAGCATGGTGGGCTTGTGTTCCACAATCAAATCCTCTACCTGCATGCGGGACAGGACATCGATGTAGTTAAGTGGCTCATCCCAAATGTAGAGATGCGCTTTTTCGCAAAGGCTTTTCGCTATGAGCACTTTCTTCTTCTGTCCGCCGCTAAAATCAACCATATCCTTATCAAACTGCACTCTTGAGAAATCCAGTTTTCGCAAGATCGCCTTAAAGAGGCTTTCGTCAATGCCATTGTCCCGGGCAAAGTCTTTTAGATCGCCATTCAAATGAGACGTATCCTGCGACACGTACGAGACGATCAGCCCGCTTCCCACTTCGATATTGCCGGTATAGGCAATTTTCTCGCCCAGCAGCAGCTTGATAATGCTTGTCTTTCCACTGCCGTTTTTCCCGGTCAGAGCGATCCGATCGCCCCGTTTGATGGTAAAGCTGATGTCATGGCATACTGCTCTTTCATCATAGAAAACGGAAACGTCTTTCATTTGGGCCAAGCGAAATGTGAAATACGGGATGGGTGACAAGGACAGATCGTCAGATGATTCAATGTTCCGCAAAAGCTTTGACTTCTCAAAGAGGGCGTTCCGCCGTCTTGATTCAATGGCTTTGGAGCGTTTCATCATCTTGGCAGCCTTATGCCCTATATATCCCTTGTCCAATGCGCCGGTGCCGATCTTGCTCTTTTCCACCCGGTCTGACCACACGGATGTGCGTTTCGCCGCGTCCGCCATTTTTTGGATATCGCCCCGGAGTTTCTTGTTCGCCGCCATTTCGAAATTGTCCTGAAGGGTTTTGTTTCGCCACCAGGACGTGAAATTGCCGCTTTGAGTATCAACGGTCGTTTTGTTGATGGACAAAACGTGGTCTATGCAATTGTCCAAAAATGTCCTGTCATGGGATACGAGGATGAATCCCTTCTTCGTGTTGAGGTAATCGCTGACGATCTTGCGCGCATTCATATCAAGATGGTTGGTGGGTTCATCGATTAGGAGAAAATGGTCGCCTCTCAGGAAAAGCGCAGCAAGCAAAACCTTTGTCTGCTCCCCGTGACTGAGCGAACTGAAGGGCCGGTAGAGTACATCCTCTGCAACGTCGAGCAGGGACAGCTCTTTTTCAAGCTGATAAGGGTGAAAGTCAGCGCTGATGTTTTCCACCACGCTTGTCGTGTTGAGGGCCCTGTCTTCTACGCCAAAAGGAAAATAATCGAAAATAACAGAGGAGGTGATCGTTCCGCTGTATTCATGCCTATTCATAAGCAGATTCAAAAACGTCGTCTTCCCACGGCCGTTTCTGCCGATAAAGCCCAATTTCCAATCGGTGTCTATCTGAAAGGATAAATTCTCGAAAATGTTATCATAGCTGCCCTCATAGCCAAATGTGAGATTGGAAACCTTTATTTGCGACATTCCTTTGTCCTCCTGTAACTAACAACAACTATAGAGCATACAGGCACAACAAAACATCCGGTTGTTATGCCTTTAGTTCAAACGAAGGAATGTGTACATCTTTCGGGCTCCAATCCTGAGATTCTCCTGGGAGTATACCACTATCGCGCGGGAAATTCGACCGCTTGGCAAACGCCCTTTGGAACCCGCGGGTATTCGCCGGTGCGGCACCCGCTGTTTAACGGTAGATACCGCTCGCGATATCGCATGTCCGCGCGCTTCCCTTCCGGACAAAATAGCTTGTGCCCGCTTCTTCCCTAATGAGGATGTTGTCCCCAATAAACGGTTCCAGCCATTCTTCGGCTTCGTTCTGCGATGCGAAATCAAAGGCCTGGCGCACTTCTTCAAGGGCGAGTTTGGGATTGCTCTGCATCAAATCATTGAGCGCTTCAAAGGAAGGTTTTACCTCCACGGGCCCTAGGGAATCATCCGTCAGATAGCTGATGACTTCCCGAAAATCCCCATACGTCTTGAACCCTCTCACCAACGCCTCGCGGGCCTGGGAGGTTTTGATCGAGAAGCTCGGGAAACCCGTGACGCCGCTGATCCTGGTGATCGCCAGGTCCGTTTTGAATTTCAATTCCGCTTCGCCGCCGCGCAAGGCTTTGATGAACCCAGCGAGCTCGATGCCGACTTCGCTCGCCAGCTCCAGCTGTACGTCCGCTTCGCTCGTCACTTTTCCCTGAGTCAAGGTAGCTTCGCGAATTCTTCGTAAAAAAGCGTCCGCCTTTTTAGGGTCCGCCAGCTGTGCCGCCTTGTACGCGATATTCTGTGGATAGGTAGAGGGATATTCCTTCGAGAAAAGATGGAACCCTTCCGGATTGATGGGCATGCCGTGACGCGACGACGATTCAAGCCAGTGGGACATGATCTGATCGTTGGCGCGTTTTGAGGAGGCAGTAATGCCGCTTCCGGGATCCGCAAAGTTGTCGATATTGTCGACCAATCCGCCCATGACGTAGCGGAATTCTATCTGGTCGGGATAATGGGTCTCCAGTGCCCTGAAGACAGGCTCGGTCCCCCAGCACCACACGCAGACAGGATCCGTAAAGTTTGTAATGATAATTCTTCTCACGTTCGCTACTCCTTTTGCGCGTATATTTCGCCCAAAGCGCGAAAAAAACCTTGGTCACGCCTTCTGTCCGTGCATACCAGTATACACGCGCCTTTAGCGTTTTTGCCCCACAAAAAGCAGATGATTGCTGAAACCAAGCATTTCCGGTTTTTCACAGCGATAGAAATGGTAGCGCAAGTATTGCGCGTAATCCGTTTTGCCCATGCGATTGATTTTCTCCCCCATCAATTCGCTGGCACCATCAGAAGCGACTTCGTGCAGGATCCTGATGTCTTCATCCGTCAGCATTTCCCGACACTCCGGAGGAGTGAAAAAGACAAAAGGAAAATCGTTCAGCCGCAGCGTCTCGTGATCGTAATCCCCGATAGAAAAGTATTTGGGATCATATGCCAGTTCAGTCATGAAAACCATATCGTGGCTGATAAACGAAAAGAACAGCGTGCCGTCCTTTTTGCACACTCTCTTCGCTTCGCGGATGCACCTGCTGCGATCATGCTTACCGTGAAAATGATACAGGGGGCCCATCAACAGAACGACATCAAAGCTCTCATCGTCATAGTGCGAAAGATCTGCCGCATTGCCCTGCCGCAGCCGCACCTGCATGCCCGGTTGTATCTTCCGCGCAAACGCCTGAACGTTGTTGTCGGAAAGCTCCAGAGCGTCGACGTCATAACCATTCGTTGCGAAGTGCAGGCTGTATTCGCCGGCACCGGCGCCGATATCAAGGATGCGCATCCCCGGCTTCAGGTACTTCCGGATATATTTGGCGGTCGTCAAAAACTCGACCCTTGTCGCCGCAGAACGTTTCAGGCGGGTGTCTTCATCAAAAATCGAGTAGGTTTGATTTATCTGTTCCAGCTCATCGTCAATTTTCCTTAATCGTTCAATATCCATGGTCGTTATTCACTCTTTCTGCGAATTTTCGTTGTCAGCCGGGAATGTTAATCCCCTGCAAAAAGGGCAATTACCGCATGGTACAAACTCACGAAAGTTGCGCTGATCAGAATTCCGCCAACAATGTCAGTGAACCAATGCGCGCCGGAAATAGAGCGGCCGATCACAGTGACTGCCATAATGCCGACAGAAAACCCTTCCAACAGCCGCCGTAACCGACAGTTGCTGACGCGTCGTCTCCATTCAAGTTTGGCCGTTCCCATGATTGCACACACGATCATTGTATGGGATGAGGGAAATGAAGCTTCCGGTTTGGTGCAGCCCGGCATGATGATTGGCCTAAAGTTCACAACATTCTTTTCAAAAAACACATACAGCGCGATTGTGATGACGTATATCGCTCCGAGCGCCAGTATGCTGCGGTCCACCTTCCTGACATCTCTGCGGCTGACCCATTGTACCAAGCCCGTTACCGCGAAGGCCATGGCCACCATGATGGCAGCAATGCCCAGCCAATCCGTAATGTGATACCACAGGATGTTAACGCCCAACAAGCTGAAGAAGAACGCGTTGATGCTCGCCAGGCCTACGAGCGAGCCCTGAGGGCCGATAGGCTGGACATCAACCTCTAAAACAAGTACGACCCATATGGCCGATAACGATGCCATTATCGCCGGGCAGAAATACACACATTTCCCTTTTCTTTCCATAATGATCATCCTTTCAAAGAGGCTTTTGTGCTTTCAGCCTACAGGGATGATATTGCCATGGAAAGAACCTTCCTGTCACAAGCCCGACACGTATCGTGTCATTTGCTTTTTGTTAGCAGAAGTCCCTTGGCGACCAGGATAAAAAAAGCAAACGAGCCGGCATAAGGGTGCCGAGAGAGTATAAACAGAAGCGTTCCGATAATCGACAATCCGATACCGGTGTAAAGGCGATGTTTCTGCCATGAGGGCTTATCAAAGCTGAAGATAACTATGGCAACAAATCCGTTCAGTGTTGTGGCGATGACAAACACCAAAAATGCCACTTTCATGCCCAATGAAATCCCCGTCAGGGAATAAAGCGGTGCAACTGCTATGACGTCCCCCTTGACCTGCCCAAAAAAAGGAAGGAACAAAAGGAGGATCGTCAGGCAGTCCAGTATCCCGCAAAGCAGGCTTGCATGTCGCTTTATTTTGTCCTCCATATCCGTTTGAGCAATTTTCACGATCTCGCTCCCGGAGATCAGCTCATCCACCGTAACGTGGAAGAATTCTGCGACGATCTTCAGGGAATCAATGCTCGGGTAGCCACGCCCGGATTCCCATTTTGAAATGGCTGTTCGCGAAACAAAGAGTTGTTCCGCCAGTTTTTCCTGCGTCAAATTGCGCATTTTTCTCAACTGCTGCAGTTTTTGATCGAATTCCAACAGTGCTCTCTCCATTCTGGCTCAATCACATTATGCCGTTCCGATGTTTTCGACGTATCGCTTGATCGCTAAACCATGCAGCTTGACGCAAACCGGCGTATCCCGACAGCCACGCAGGGCACGATCTGAGCTTTTACAGCCCGAAAAATGCCACAGTCACGCAGTCCCGATGGCTCCCGCCACGCCATAATGACCCACGGGCGATATTCAGACATGTTTTCACGTCCGCGGGTCGGATCATCCGCCGCTTGATGATTGACCGCGTCTTCGGCAGGGGTCCGGCACCGGTATGGACAAACATCTGCAAGGCTTCCTATGGCTTAACGTTTTTACTCTCCCCGGTCGACCACCAAAGCCTGAGCTCGCTTTCAATGCGCCATAAGCGTGAGCAGACTTGACAGCACAGCCGCTCTACTCGTTCCTCTTGATCCCCAATTCCTCATCTTCCGGCATGCCCATGTGAACGCTGCCCTCGCCCAGACGTTGGCGGATAAGGGATACGGCGCTTTCCAGCTTCTCCCTTTTTTGGTGCTGCGCGTCATTTGGGGGGGTCAGCAAGCTCAGCTGTTCAAACGCTTCGTCAGCCTCCACCAGGTGTTCCGCCGTGACAGTCAGGGCGCGGATCGGTTTTCGCATATCCCAATTTCTGAGTATAATGTTCATCGCCGCGTCCGCCAGTTCCTTTTGAAGCCAAGTGGAGCGAGGCAGCGTCATTTGCCGGCTGATCACTCTGAGCGCGCCATCCTTGACCTGCACTTGTAAGGTGCGGCACTTCCTGTCCATCCCGCGCAGCCGCTGCGCCACTTGATCCGACAGCGCGATCAACGCTTTCCTGATTTCAACTTCACCCGAAATATCGCGCCGAAAGGTCATGCCGTTGCCCACGGATTTCGCGCCTGCCGTTTCCCCCGGGCGCAGCACGGGCGCGTCGTCCACGCCGTTGCAATACAGCCACAACCCTCTGCCGCTTTTCCCCAAGACTTTCTCAATGCGCTCCGCGTCCTGCCGCGCCAGATCACCGATAGTCAGGATATGATGCTTCCTGAGCACATCACAGGTGCTCTTACCCGCGTACAGCATGCGCCCGATAGGCAACGGCCACAGGATATCCCTGTAATTATCTCTGGTGATAACGGTGGTGGCGTCCGGCTTTTTGTAATCGCTCCCCATTTTGGCGAAGATCTTGCAGTACGATACCCCCACCGAGACGGTGATGCCGATCTCTTCGCGTATTTTCTGCCTAACGCGGTCCGCGAGGGTCGCGGCGTCCGTTTTGAAATAGGGAAGCGAGCCTGTTACATCCAGATAGCTTTCGTCAATGCTGGCAGGTTCCACCTGGTCGGTGAACTGTTCATAAACGGCGTTGACCCGGGCGGATATTTCACTGTAGCGCTGATGGCGCGGTGGCACAAATACCAAGCCGGGGCACATCTTTTTAGCCTGCCATACCGTCTGCGTGGTAAAGATGCCGCACTTTTTGGCCAGCTCATTCTTGGCCAATACTATGCCCGCGCGATCGTCTTGACTGCCCGCTACGGCAAGGGGCACGTTCTTCAGCTCCGGCCTGTCCAGTATTTCCACCGATGCGTAAAAACCGTTGCAGTCGCAGTGAAATATGACGCGGTCGCCGCCGGGTTGGCTTTGCATTATTCGCTCCTTTCCTTCAGGTACTGATAGGTACAGTATACCAGAAAGCAATGTCTTGCGAAACGCCGCGATTTTGCTTATAATGCTAAACAAAAGGCTGCGGAGGTGCTATATGGACGTGATGACGGAATATACGAGATGGCTGGACATGTTCGCCGGGGACAGCAAGCTGGTGGCCAAGCTGACCGGGCTTAAGAACGATCCCAAGGAATTGGAGGATCGTTTCTATACCGAAATGGCCTTTGGCACCGCCGGCATGCGCGGCATAATGGGTTATGGCCTCAACCGCATGAATATTTATACCGTGCGGCGCGCCACGGCAGGGTTGGCGGAATACCTAAAGCGTACACCCGACATCGCGCAAAAAGGCGTCGCCATAGCATACGACAGCCGCAACAACAGCCGCCTATTTGCGCGTCAAACCGCTCTGGTGTTGGCTGCCCGCGGCGTCAAGGCGTATCTTTTTGATGATCTGCGCCCCGTGCCTATATTGTCTTTCGCGGTACGTCACCTGAAGTGCGCCGCCGGGGTGGTCATCACCGCCAGCCATAACCCCGCCCAGTACAACGGCTACAAGGTGTACGGTGCGGACGGCGCGCAGATGTCCCCTGAAGCCGCGCACGGCGTGACCCAAGCCATTTCGTGCATAAGCTTTACGCAGTGCCTTCCCATGGAAGAATCAGATGCACTGGATGCGGGATTGCTTCAATACATCGGCAATGAAGAGGTGGATGACGACTATATCCGCATGGTGTGCGGCCTGTCCGTCACGCCGGAGCTGCTAAGGCAGGAGGGCGGCAAACTCAGCATAGTCTACACGCCGCTCCATGGTGCAGGTAATGTACCGGTGCGCCGCGCACTGGACGAGTCGGGCATCAAAAACGTAACGGTGGTCAAGGAGCAGGAACTGCCAGATGGCGACTTCCCCACCGTTAAAGCACCAAACCCGGAAGACCCCGGTGCGTTTGCGCTGGCGATCCCTTTGGCGCAGAAGGTGGATGCGTCCGTCGTCTTTGGCACCGACCCGGATTGTGACCGTTTGGGCGTTGCCGTGCGCGACGGCGCGGGCGTGTTCCACACACTGACGGGCAACCAAATTGGGTGCCTGCTGCTTCATCATATCCTGTCCGCCAAACAAAAGGCGGGCACGCTGCCGGGGAATGGCGCGGTATGCAAATCCATCGTCACGACCGAGCTGGCGCGCGCCATCTGTGAGGGGTTTGGCGTCATGCTTTTTGACACGCTGACAGGCTTCAAGTTTATCGGCGAAAAGATCCAGGGGTTTGAAGAAACAGGTTCCCACACCTTCTTGTTTGGTTTTGAGGAAAGCTTTGGCTATCTCTCTTCTACCGCCGTGCGCGACAAGGATGGCGTCAACGCATCCCTGTTGATAGCCGAGGCCGCCTGCGTGTGCATGCACGAAAACATCACGCTGTATGACCGTCTGCAGGAGATCTTCGGCACATACGGATTTTGGTCGGAACAAGTCAAGTCCGTTACCCTGCCCGGCAAGGACGGCGTGGAAAAAATTAAGCGCATCATGGACGGCCTGCGCCAAAGCGCACCGGGACAGGTGGGAGAGTTCAAGGTCACAGCTGTGCGCGACTACCTGAAGGGCACGCGCACACAGGAAGGCGTGGCGGAAAAACTTCCGTATCTTCCTTCGGATGTACTCTATTTTGAACTCGAAAACGGACACTGGTTCTGCGTGCGTCCCAGCGGCACCGAGCCCAAAATTAAACTCTACGTCAACACCCGGGCGCAAAGCCTGAAAGAAGCGGAAACGCTTAACCAACATCTGATGGCTGCCGCCGACGACCTTCTCAAGGCATGACCTACTTGCATGGCCTTGGTGCCCTGTTCACGCTGGCGCTGGTGTTTGCCGCGGCGTTCCTCTCGGGCCGCCAAGTCAAAACCGCGGACGATTTCCTCAGCGCGGGGCGCCGCGCCGGCGCGGCGACGGTCGCCGGTGCGCTGACAGGCACCATGGTGGGGGGTTCGGCGACGATCGGCACTGCGCAGCTTGCGTATGAATATGGCTTTTCCGCGCTGTGGTTTACACTGGGAGGCCTGATTGGCCTGTTGCTGATGGCCTTTTTCTACGTGATCCCGATGCGACAAGGCAACGCGGACACGCTCCCGCAGTTGGTGCGCGCGCGTTTCGGGGGAGGGGCCGCCACCACACTGGCTTTCGTCAACGTGCTGGGCAGTTTCATCGCCATTGTGACCCAGGTGCTGTCGGGCGGCGCGCTGCTCGCGGCGCTGACGGGGACAGGGGGCGCGACGGGTGAGATCCTTATCGCGGCGCTGATGCTTCTCTATGTCGTATTTGGCGGGGCCTTGGGCGCGGGTTATGTGGGCATGCTGAAAATGCTGCTGGTGGGCGCCGCGCTGCTCTTTTGCGCCGCACTGGCGCTCAGCCGCGCCGGCGGACCCGCTGCGCTCTTTGGCCATCCGGCGCTCCCAAAACAAGTTTTCGGGAACCTCTTTGCCAGGGGCTTCTTGACCGATGCGGGTGCCGGACTGTCCACAGTCTTTGGTTTCATGGCGACACAGGTCACCATGACGGCCATCATTTCTGCACGCAGCGATGCCGCCGCAAAAAGGGGCAGCGCGATCGCCGCCCTGATCATGCCCGTCATGGGAATCGCGGGCGTTATCATTGGGCTTTATATGCGGGCAGTCAATCCGGGCATCGCATCACGCCTTGCCATGCCCCTGTTCATTATAAACGAGGTGCCCGGGTTCATAGCGGGGATCATGCTGTCTGCGCTGCTGGTAACCGTGGTGGCCACCGGCGCTGGATTGGGCCTTGGCGTCAGCAATATCATTGCCGGAGAACTCAAGCCGCGTGCGCGCAGCGAATCGGACGATAGGCGCAAGCTTCTCTTGGGGCGCGGTTCGCTCACACTGACGCTGCTGCTCTCAGCAGTGGCCGCCCTGTTCAGCACGGGAGGATTGATTTTGGATCTCAGTTTCCTCTCCATGGGCCTACGCGGCGTGGGGGGCATCGGCGTCCTCACGGCGGCGCTATTTTTCCCGGAACGCATATCGCCGCGGGCCGCTTTGGCGGCTATTCTGGCAGGTATTGCCGTGATGGCCCTAAGCCAGATACTGTTCCCCTCCGTCATTGATTCAGCTGTTCCGGGGGTCATCATTTCCTTCGTTGTTCTTGGCATCAGTGCAAGCAGAAAAAAAAGGGCTGGAGTGGTTACACCAACGTCGGGCGAACGGTAATCATGGATCCATCGATTTAGCTGCAAAAACATCCTTCAAGAGGCGATGGGAGGCAAAAGCAGCATGGCCGGTCCCATCAAAAAACTGTCGAATACTGCGGAGTATCGCCCTTGGCTATCAGCAAAGCACTGAACAACCAGGCGGACGTCAGCGAGGAGACCCGGCGGAAGGTGCTGACTGCCGCCGAAAAGATGGGATACCGTCCAATGCCCTTGCCAGGACACCCAGGACCCGGCGCACCTTCACCCTGGGCGTGATGTTCAACGCATACGGCGGCAGCGGCTTTCCGCTTTTGTGGAAACCATGGTCGCAGCAGGTATCACGCCGCCAAAGAAATATCCGGTCGAAAGCCTCCACAACAGCCCGAGCGCCGCGCGGGAAGCCGCGAAAATGTGGATCCAGCGTCTGATAGACCCCCGGCGGCCGATGAAACCCCCTGTCAGGGTAACGACTCGTCTGCTTGCAGGCGATACTGTCGCCAAGGGAGGAAGTGCGAACAGACCATGGAACGGTGTATCTGGCCCTGCCGCTGTTCGTTGTCTACTGCATGCTCAGCAAGTATTTTATCCGCGGCGTGGCGCCGGGCGGGCTGAAGGAATGATCCGCCCCTTTCAAAATAAACGGAAAGCGAGACAATCATGGCATTTAGAGAAGATTTTATATGGGGCGCGGCAACGGCATCCTATCAAATAGAAGGCGCGGCATTTGAAGACGGCAAGGGCCTTTCGGTATGGGATCGCTTCAGTCATACCCCCGGAAAAGTATTTGAGGGGCACACGGGCGATGTGGCATGTGACCATTACCATCATTTGGAAGAGGACCTTGACCTGATGAGCCAAATGGGCATCAGGAATTACCGTTTTTCCGTTTCATGGCCGCGCATATTGCCGAAAGGCGTCGGCCGGGCGAATGAAACGGGTGTCGCCTTTTACAACCGCCTGATCGATGGCCTTATCAAAAGGGGCATCCGTCCTTTTATGACGCTCTTCCACTGGGATTATCCCGTAGAACTGCTCAAAAGAGGCGGGTGGGAAAACCCCGACAGCGTCCGTTGGTTTGAGGAATTTGCCGCTCTTTGCGCCGACCGCTTTGGCGACAGAGTGAAAGACTTTATCCCCTTGAATGAGCCGCAGTGCTTTATCGGCGTGGGACATGTCGCGGGCGCACACGCGCCGGGGCTGAAGCTTCCTCTGGACGCGACTGTCCCGATAAGCCACAATGTGCTCCTGAGCAACGCAAGAGCATGTAACGTACTGCGCGAAAAGGTGCCCGGCGCCCGGCTGGGCTATGCCCCCTGCGCCAATCCCGCCATCCCTTTATCGGATTCCCCAGAAGACATCGCCGCCGCCAGAAAAGCCTACTTTCACGTACCGGAGGAAAAAGACCGCTGGTTTTGGAACGTCTCCTGGTGGAGTGACCCGGTGCTTATGGGAGAATATCCCCGGCAGGGCCTGGAGTCGTATGAAAAATATCTCCCAACGGGATGGGAAAAGGATCTGCCAGTCATCCGGCAGCAACTGGACTGGTACGGCCAAAATATCTACCAGGGCAGTGTTATCCGTGCAGCTCACAATGAGTTGGGATGGGAACAGGTGCCGCATCCCGCCGGCATTTCCAAGACGGGCAGTGAATGGTCCGTCACACCGGATTGCCTGTACTGGGGCCCGCGGTTCCTGTACGAGCGCTACAAGTTGCCTATCATGATCACAGAAAACGGTATGGCGGCACTGGATGCGGTCTCTTTGGACGGGAAAGTGCATGACGCGGAACGCATCAACTATCTGCATCGGTACTTAAAAGCGCTCATGCGCGCCGCAGACGGCGGCGTGGATGTGGCGGGCTACTTCCATTGGTCGCTGTTTGACAACTTTGAGTGGGCCAAGGGCTATGCCGATCGATTTGGTTTGGTGTATGTGGACTTCCAGACGCAGCAGCGCATTCCCAAGGATTCTGCCCGGTGGTACAAGACAGTCTGTGCGNNTTCGCACAAAACGCACCCCCAAAGTTGGCCCGGATCCTACTTTGGGGGTGCGTTTCGGCTGTTCTGACTCGGCTTTCAGCTCAGGGCCGACAAATGCGTGTCATACGTGCCCTCCTGCAAGTCATAGCAGAGATTGAGCCCTTGAGCGATGGCATCCTCAAGATTGTGGGCGCGGGCTTCGGTGTTCCTGAGCTTATTGAGCGTTTTGACAAGCGCGTTGATAGCGGCGATGGTGTTGACGCAGGCAAATGCCTGCCCGCTGTTTCTAATCGGCATAACAACGCTGCAATACTTGCATATGGGCGCGGACAACTCATCGGTCATGGCTGCCACCCTCGCGCCACGCTTTTGAGCAAACTCCGCCATAGCGGCGGTGAAACGTGAATACTTGGGATAGGTGATCGCAAGCAGCAGATCGTCCTTGTCAACGTGCTGCAACTTAAAGGAAATATCGTCATTGACATTTTCAAGGAAAAAAACGTTTGCGCAAGTTTCCTTCAGCGCGTAATACAGGTACAGCGCCGGAGCGCGCGCGGCGCGCGCCCCCATGATGAACACGATGCGGGAACCCAGAATCATCTGCGCGGTGTCATCAACGGCGGCGGCCAGATCCTCACTGTAAAGACCTGAGAGCGAAAAAACAGCATCATTGATGGCGGAACACAGTTCGCAGTGCGTACCGTTGCAGTCTACCGAGCTTTTTAGCTGATCGTAAGGAGGCACGTGGCCCACCAGGACCTGTTCAAACTGTTTCTGAAACTGCCAGAATCCCCCAAAGCCCATCCCGTGCGAAAAACGACTGATGGTAGCAGTGCTGACACCTATTTCCTCGCTCATTTCGGTAATCGTCATAAAAGGCACCCGCCTGATATTATCCAACACGAAGCGGGCGATCAGCTTGTTGGACTTGGACATGCGTGGTATGCCTTCCCGAATCCTGATCATGATGTTAGCTTTTTCCATGTAATCGCTCCCTTTCGTATCCTTAAGGTGAAGCTTACAATGCGGAAACCTCAGACAAATGCTTAATGCGATACGTGCAATCCACATCAGGGTATCTGTCAAAGGGATCATACAAACAGCTGTCGATCCCGGCGTTGGCAGCGCCCTGTATGTCGCTCTCAGGCGAATCGCCTACCATCAGGACAGTACTTTTGTCGGTGACGTTTGCGCGGTACAAAGCAGCCTCAAAAATGGCAGGGAGCGGCTTTTCCGCGCCGATTTCTTCCGAAATGATTACATAGTCAATAAAGGGCATGAGGCCGGAATGCCGAAGCTTGCCGTACTGCGCAAAGGCGACGCCATTAGTAAGGATAACGACCTGCGCCCTTTGGTGCAGCGCCTGTACGAGCTCCCTTGCGCCCGGCATGGTGGGACCTTGCTGCCCCAGATGATTCAAGAAATCGGTGTTGGCCTGCTTCGCGTCAAGGGAAATGCCCTCCTGCCGGGCAAAATCCTTGAACCGCTGCACCAATAGATGATCCTTCGTCACTTTTCCCCGGGAAAGCTGCCGCCAATACTCCCTGTTGATGTTCTGATAGCGTTGGAAACGTTCCCGCGAAAAAAACAAACCCGCGTTCTTAAGCACGGCGCGAAAAGCGATTTCTTCACAGACAGGAAAATCGATCAGGGTATCATCGGCGTCCAAAAAGTAACACGCGTAAGGCATCAGGCATTCCTCGGGTCATTGTCGCGGCTGCGCGGGAAATTTTCATCAAAATACTCCGCTTCCATACGGTCAAAATGGACGGCTTCCATGAAGTCCCCCGGCAAAAAGCGTGTCTGCATAAACTGATCCCAGTCCCTCAGGTGGCGGGGCACAATGACAGGCACGCTCAAATCCAGTGTGTGGCACGCTTCGCGCAACGCCTCCTGCCAGGTATCGCGGTCGCACGCAACGGTCAAATCACGCGAGATCTTGTTCTTTTTTACCAGCCTGATCCATAGTCTTCCGTCCATTTATCCTCCAAATACTACATCACACAGTTTATAACACATATCCTTGATGAAAGCCATGCGAAAAACGGTAACCGTTTCGCTGCCCGACTGACCGTCCCCTACTCTGCCTGGCGAAGAAGGGACGGCAGCGCCAGCTGTGCCGCTGCGGCAATGTGGGCATGTCCCGCAAGGTTTGGGTGCATGCCATCCGGACACATCAGGGCAGGAAAATCATCGGCGGCCAGGAACGCGTCCCTAACATCAAATACCTTGACGCCGGCGGCTCTCGCGACGCGCAGTACAGCCAAAGAATAGCGCTCCTGCCAGCGGTAGACGTGCGCCGCTTCGCCCAGAAATTTAAGCACGTTGTCAGCATCGATCCCCTGCGTCACCCAAGAAAAAAAGGAGTCGGCATGAAGCGGAGGCAGCGTCACCAAAATCGGTTGCTTGCCCACTGCCCGGACCGCCTTGACGAACTGATGGAGCGTCTCTTCAAACAGCTCCAGCGGCACTTTGGGCGAGTGCGCGCCTTCGGGCGCTTCCGCGATCTGCTCCCAGGCGAAATTGCAGTCGTTGCCGCCGTACTGGATAAGGACACTGGTGCCGATCAGGTCGCCCGCCTGCATAAAATCGGCCAGGCCCTCCACAACCGTAGCGCCGAAACGTGCGTGGTTCTGGATATCCACCAGATCGTTTTCCCGCAGGATATCGGCATAGCTCGGCCGTCCCACCGCGTAGCGGCGCCGCTGTTCGTCATAGATAACGCCTCTGCCAATCGAATCGCCCCAGAGTTCGGCGCGAAGGATGTCTTTCATAGGTGTCTCCTCCTTTAGGTATTGTCGCCGCCCGCTTGTTCAAGCAGATCGGCCCGAAGCGCCCATAGCCTGTCTGACAAGTCTACCTTGTACCGATGGGGGGCTTGGGTGCGCAAATACTGCTCCCACAGGGTTTTCTCGTCTTTAGCCCTGAATAGGGCTATTTCTTTGGGTGTACGCTTGGTCCCCACGAATATACCCTTTTTAAACAGGGGCTGCTGGAGTTTTACTGCCGTAAACTCGGTCAGCGTCATCTTTTTCCATACTTCATCCGGGTCAAAAATGGTCAGCGGCTTCCTATCGTCCGGTGTTTCGCCGGCCAGCGTAATATAATCGGCGATCGCCATCCCGTTTGGATCGTACAGCCGCCACAGATCCTTTTTGCCCGGCAGCGTGATCTTGGCGATATTGTCCGATATTTTCATCTTGGCCTGCATACTGCCATGTGTGTCTTCCATGGCGCTGAGTTTATACACACACCCCAGTGAACTCATGTCAGCGCTGGTGATCAGCTTGGTGCCCACGCCCCAAAGATTGATCCGGGCGCCCTGAGTCTTAAGCTCGCGTATCAAATACTCATCCAGATCGCCACTGGCCGCAATCAGGGCATCCGGGAAGCCCGCCTCGTCCAACATTTTGCGCGCCCGAATGGAGAGGTACGCCAGGTCGCCGCTATCCAGGCGTATTCCCTTTGCCTCATGCCCCATGGCACGCAGCTCCTTAAATACCGTAATGGCATTGGGGACACCGGAAGCGAGGGTATCGTAGGTATCCACCAAGAGCAGGCACGTATCCGGAAAACAGCGGGCGTAGGCGCGAAAGGACTCCAGTTCGGAAGGGAAGCTCATCACCCAAGAGTGCGCGTGCGTGCCGGACACGGGAATATCAAACAAGAGGCCTGTCATCACGTTGCTGGTGGACGCCGCTCCGCCGATCACCGCCGCGCGCGCCCCCCACGTCCCCGCATCGGGCCCCTGAGCGCGGCGCAGGCCAAACTCCATCACTGTGTCGCCCTGCGCTTCCCGCGCAATACGGTTCGCCTTGGTGGCAATGAGCATCTGGTGGCCGATCAGGTTAAGCAGCGCCGTTTCCACCAGCTGCGCCTGGAACAAAGGCGCTTCCACACGAACCAGCGGTTCGCCCGGAAACACAATGGTGCCTTCGGGCACGGCTTGGATGTCCCCGGTGAATCGGAAGTTTTTGAGCGCTGCCATGAAGTCTTCATCAAACAGCTTGAGGCTGCGCAAATAACCCAGATCCTTCTCAGAAAAGTGCAGATCCCGGATATAATCCGCCAGCTGTTCCACGCCCGCCATGACCGCGTGGCGCTGCTTGTCCGGCTGCCCGCGGTAGAACATGTCAAATACCGCGCGGCGGTCCTGCATGTTTTCGCGCAGATACCCATACATCATGGTCAGTTCGTAAAGGTCTGTCATCATTGTCAGGTTACGCATGGTTATTTTCCTTTGCTAAGAGATCGTCGACAGCGTCCAGCCAGATGCCGCCATCGGCATCGGAAGGCATGATAAGGCCGCCCCGCGGCGACAGCGACACGGGCAATACCTGCGGCCCGTCCGGCATGCAGCTGCGCTTGAATTGGCTGGCAAAGAAGCGCTTGAAAAATTCGCGCATGTGCGTGAGCAGTTCCTGTGCGGTGTAGGCATCCTTGAAGGCATCCTGTGCCAAAGAGAGCAGCTTCGCGGGCGCGGCATGATCATTCAAGTAGTGCCACAAGTAAAAATCCGTCAGTTCATACGGTCCAAGAATGTCTTCCGTTTGCTGCGCCTGTGCGCCGCCGGGGAGCAGTTCCGGGCTGATGGGTGTACGCAAGATATCCGTCAATGCTTCTTTCAGCAATATGCGCTGCGTTCTGTCCGCAATGTCCTGCAAGACCAGGCGTATGGCGGTTTTGGGAAGCCCCGCGTTGACACCGTACATGCTCAAATGGTCGCCCCCAAAGGTGGTGAAACCCAGCGCCAGTTCGCTCATATCGCCGGTGCCCGCCATGATGCCTCTGTGCATGTTGGCCAGGTCCATCAAGATCTGCGTACGCTCGCGCGCCTGCGCATTCTGGTAGGCGGTATCATAATTGTCCACGCTGTGCCCGATGTCCTCCAAATGCCGCATCACGGCACCGGTAATGGGTATCTCCGTCATTGTGACGCCCAGCGCATCACACAGCTTGCGCGCGCTTCGCTGCGTTTTTTCGCCCGAACCCGGGCCGGGCATGGAAACGGCAATCAGCGCGTCGCTGTTCAAATCGCACAGTTCCAATGCATTTTTGACGATCAGAAGCGTCATCGCGCTGTCCAGACCGCCCGACACGCCCACAATGGCGGTCTTGGCGTTGATACGCTTGATGCGCGTCGCCAGCGCGTGCGCGGGGATCTCAATACAACCGCGCAGCCAGGTGGCGCGCGGCGGGAGCACATAGGGGAAACGCGGGTCGCTCTCTTCGTCCGTCCTCATAAGATCGGCGCCGCGCGTATCACCTGCTACCAGCAAGTAGCTGTCGCTTTCAAAAGGCGGGACATAATCAAGGATGCTGCCCTTTTTGGCGGCGGCGCATCCGCCGCCGTACACCCTGTCGGTGGTGGACTCCGCAGCGCCCGCGTTGGAAAAGAGAATAACCGCGTCCAGTTTTTCGGATAACGCCGCGATGTCCGTCAGCCGCTCCCGCCCACTGCCCGCGTGGAGCGACAAAAGCGCAGGGTAACAATAGATGTCCCCCTCCAAAGAATCCCTTCCCTGGTACAGTACCACCTTTTTCTTTCCGAGCCTAAATGTGAACCCCACATCCGGCGTGCCTTTGTTGTCGCCCTGCAGGTTTCTGCCCGAGGAAAACGGCGGGGGCGCGTCAATGAAGGGCACCAGACCCTCCACCTTGCCGCTGCGCACAAAGGCGCATATATCGTACACGCAGTTGTCGATCTTCATCGGCAGTCCCACACATGTCAGCATGTCACCACTGGCAAGGGCGATCGTGTCCAGCGCCGCGCACGATGCGGCGAGCAATGTTTCATCACAATATAGATCCCCGCAGGAACCGCTTGTAATGCATAGACGCGGCAAAACCAACAGGCGCGCGCCCTGCTCCTGCGCCCGCTTGATAGTTGCCAAAATAGCCCCTGTATTCTCCTTTATCCCGCAGGGTGCGCCAAAGGGTGCAGCGCAAGCCAATAGCCACGTTCTCTTCATCACGATGCCCTCGTTTCTGCGATTATTGTACCCGAAACGGCGGGGCGGCGCAAGGGAAGCGCCCGGGTCACGCCGGCAGCGTCATTGGGATGGGTTGACTTATGCCTTGCGCCAGAAACTTGTCATGTCCTTTTTGTCTTCCATATTGAAAGCGACCAGTGTGCGCAACAAATCGAAGTCCACATCGTCCGTCCACTTGATGCGGAAGATCATCGTGCTGTACGAATAGCCCGCCTTTTGGATGTCCTTTTCGAACGTGCGGATGGCCGCGGTTTCGGGCGTCACAGCAATATGTTCTTTGGATACACTAAAGGCGATGATGTACGTACCGTGATGACTGAACATGGGCTGGTTCCACTTGACTTCCTCCTCGTGCTCATTTCTTCTTGCCACTGTATTACCGGCCGTATTGCAGGCAATTTCGCGTTCTGTGTGGCCCCCTGCCTACTTCCGTGCTTGATCCGCATTCCGCCGCATTTAATGGTTATTCCGGGCATCAAAAGCGTTCATGCGATAATCTAGTACCGCGGGCAATGGGCAAACGTCTTTGTCAAAGGACTCTCCTGCCAGAAGCGCCTTTTGCTCCTGAATGTAAAACCACAGTTCGCTCAGCGGCTCCGGCCCTTCCCGCATGGCGGGCATTTCAGAAGTGTTTCGCTCCATAAGGATGCTTTCCGCCGCGTCTAGTTTACCCAAGTGCGCGAGCGCCACGGCTTCAAAGTAACGCACATGGCCGTCCATGCGTGTCACAGGCTGCAAGTGTTGCGCAGTATCGAGTGCTTCCCAATAGGCACTCAGGTCACACAATATCTGCATATGTTCGCGGTCAAATTCCGGATAGCCGCGTAAGCCCTCCGATGCCAGGCGCAGCTCTGCGATCGCTTTTTTGCTTTTGGCAGAATAAAAGCAGATTCCCAGCGCATAATGCGCAAGGGGTGTACTGTTCAGCCTGATTGCGCGCTTAAACAAACGTTCCGCGTCGGGATCATCACCGTTGAACAGAGCGAGCAGTCCCAAAAGATAGGGAACGTACCAATTGTCCTTTTCGTCGCACGCCAAGAGTTTCTGCTGCCACGCGGGAGATATCAAAGCGCTCATTTCTTCAAGGGGAGGAACAGGCATGTACCCTTGCTTAAGCAGCGTCAACCACGGACGCTGCTTAGCTCCCCACAAACCAAAATCCAGGTGGGTTTCGAAATCGTCTTCACCATCATGCTGCCTGCGCTCCTTTTCGAGCGCGGCAAACGGCGCGTCATCGCCGTATTGCAGGACGCGCCCCGGCGTTTTTGTGGGTACCTCGCGGCTTTCCTTAAGCCAAGCCTCCATCTGCGCTACGGTGATCAGTTTTTTTATTGCATTTTCGGCGGCAGCGCCCGCCGCCTTATAATCGCGGTGCGCCAAATGAGCGTCCATATTAAGGGGCCCATAAGCTTCCATCCATTCCCACGCGGCATTGGGCGGCATGGGGAGGCACTCATACTGCGTGCGGTTCACCCCTGCTTGGATTTCCACATAATCGCCCGCTTGATTTGTCAACCATTTTTGCCATTGCTTGCCGCCCGTGCTCTCGCCCCACACAAACAGCTTACGTCCTTTCTGGCGGCCGGTAGATGTCTGGAACAAACCCCGGCCGTCCCCACCAGCATATGCGATATACTTATGGGCGTTGTCTGCAATATTGAAAAAGTAATCAACAGACGACAGGGAATTTTCGGCGTATGTGATATCCTGCCCCTTTTCCCCTAACGGGACGCCGCACTTGGCTATCCGGTTCTTGTCGCTGAAATACGCGAACTCAGCCTTCACTATCACGCGGGCACCCGTTTGTTTTTTGACGGCAATATTGCTGTACCAATACATGGGAATAGTCTGGTTGCGAATGTTCTTGATGCGCATACGGCAAAGAAGGACGGGAGATCCCTCCGGCAGGGAAAAATCCATCTGATACACTGCTTCGCGCAAACGCTCATAGGCATAAAAACGCAGGATACTGTTGCCGTCCGATACCATGACCTCCGCCATGTTCATTTTGGCGCAGGTGAAGGGCGAATGCCCAATCATGCCTATGTTCCACTCTACCCCGCCGCTTGTCCACGCATTGCATAGCGCCAAATTGCAGGGCTGAAGACAATCGTTGACATACAGCAGTTCCCGCCCGGCCTTTTTGTCATACAGAGACCACAGTCTGCCCCCGTAATCGGGCAAAAAGGTGGCGCGCAGATGATCATTTTCCAGCACCGCCGCGGGCACCTTTTGCATCGTTCGCGTCCTGCCGTATAAACTTTTCATGGGATACGGCAGCATGTTGTGAATGCGCCCCACGTCGAAAAAAATCTCATCCGTTTCATCCAGTTCGGGGCGTTTCCCCGTCTGCACGTTCATCTCTTGAAAAATGGACGGCAAAACACTGTCGCGCCCCACCGGGGCAACGGGCATGAGCAGAGTATCCATGCGAAGACTCATAGAAAGATCCTCCTTGAATCAGGTTGGGTCCCGTAAGGCGGTTTCCCGCCGGTAAGCGCTGGGCGTCTTCCCCGTCAGCTTTTTGAATACTTTGGTGAAGTAGTTGTAATCACAGATCCCCACCTGCGCGGCAATATCGCGGATACTCTGATCGGTTGTCACCAAGAGGTGTTTGGCGGCGTTCACGCGGTGCTGTGAGATCAATTTTCCGATGGTCATCCCGGGCGCCACTTGGTTGGCCAAAGCGCACAAACGGCTGACGCTCAAATTGAGCGCGTGGGACAAAGCGCCAAGCGTAAGCGGCTCCGCATAATGTTCACTCAAGTACAGCGCCAGCCACTGGGCAATCCCCGACGTGTTGCGGGCGCTCAATTGTTCCATCCGCGTTTCCGACACGCAGGCGTTGACCAACTCGTAGCAGCCTTTGATCTCCCTGCCCGTCAGGCGGGGCAAATGATAAAAGGCTTCGCGCAGTTCCTGCATTTTGGGGTACCACAAGACGTTTTTTTGGGCCTTTTCCCATTGCTTATCCACAGGGGAATCATCCAACATCTGCCCAAACAAAATGACGGCAGCGATGTCCCCACCGATAATCACGGGAATGGCGGCGTCAATGGCGCCCGCGTGACACCGGTATTGGAAGGGCGCGCGCAATTGCTGCACACGCTGTATAGCAGTACGATCGCACTGAAGGCAATGCTGATAGCCCCTGGGGATAGAGCAGATTAAGTCGCAATACGCGCTGCGGAACTCAGACGAATGCAGCTCCGTGCCGTCCAAGCTGTGAACGGAGCATTGGATGCGCCTGACATCATACAGATAGCCGAGCAGTTCATACAGCCGTGCCTTATTTAGCATTGTCCTTATCCTCCGCCTGAATTATAGCTCATTTTTCACAATACAGGAAGGATTTGCTATCATCGGAATGATTTTTCTATCATTTCAGTGCTTGCTCGATTATAATGTGACTAAGAACGCACGAATGCGCAGCGCAGAATCGAATAAAAGATGGAGGTACAAAATGAAAAAACTCATTTCACTGTTGCTGATGGTGGCACTGCTCATTAGCACTGCGGGCATCGTAAGTGCTGAAGGCAAAACCGTCGTCTACTGGACCATGTGGGAATCCACAGAACCGCAGGGCAAGGTGCTCAAGCAGGCAGCCGAAGCATACGAAGCGAGCAGTGGCAACAAGGTGGATCTGCAATTTAAGGGCCGTACAGGCATGCGCGAAGGCCTGCAGCCCGCACTGGATGCAGGCACCACGATCGACGTTTTCGATGAAGACCTGGACCGCGTCAACAACACGTGGCGCGCCTACACACGCGATCTGGAAGAATTGGCGGCTGCCGCAAACTATGAAGAAACCTCCAATGCCGGCCTTATGGCCGCGGCTCGCGAAGCTGCCGGCGGCACGCTTAAATCCATCCCCTACCAGCCCTTTGTATTCGCTTTCTTCTATAACGCTGCCATATTCGAAGAATGCGGCATTGCTGAAGTGCCCGCCACGTGGGACGAACTTCTGGCGGCATGCGAACTGATCAAGGCCAAAGGCTATGTTCCCATTACCTCCGATGATGCCTATATCATCACCAATTTTGGCTATCACCTGGCACGCCTGATTGGCGAAGAGGGCGTCCGCCGCGTAGTGGACAACGGCGAATGGGCGGAAGAGCCCGCTGTACTGACCGCCGCAAAAGCCTATGAAGATTTGGCAAAAAAGGGATATCTGTCACCCACCATCGGATCCGCTGTGTGGCCGTCCAACCAAAACGGCGAACTCGCCTTTGGCGAAGCTGCCATCTACCTCAACGGTTCCTGGCTGCCCAACGAAGTGAAGGATATGACGGGACCAGACTTCAGATGGGGCTGCTTCTCTTACCCCTCTGTGGAAAACGGCATCAACGGCGTGGAAGCCTCGAACTTCGGTGCGCAGGTGCTGGCAATCAACAAGGACAGCGCCGTGGCGCAGGAAACCTTCGACCTTATCCAAGTCATCACCAAAGGCGAATTTGACGCGCTGCTCAGCAAAGAATCGATCGGCATCCCCGCGGACAGCAGCAACACCGAATGGCCCCCCATGCTTAGTGCCGTCAAAAACGTTATGGACTCTCTCGCCACCCGCTTCTCATGGGCGGCAGGCATTGAAAACAACGTCAACATGACTCCCTACATCAAGCAGGCATTCCAACAGCTGTGCGGCGGCCAAATCACTGCCGTACAATTCGTGGAAACCCTTGAGACTGCCTCCAAATAATCATTTGAGCCGGGCGGATGGATCCCGCCCGGCTCGTTTCCCGTTGGAAGGTATCCTTTGAACGGAGGGTTCGTATGAAACAGAACAAAACAATGGTGGTCGCCTTTTTGGCGCCCGCTGTAATTTTTTTCTGTCTGATATTCATTTATCCCATTATCAGGACCATCGCCATGAGTCTGTTCAGTGTAGAAAACGTTACGTCCCCTATCCGGGATTGGACATTCACCGGCGTCAAAAACTACATAACCCTGGCGCAGACATCGCTCTTCTGGCAGTCGATGTGGAACATCTTCCGCATCTGGGCAGCTGGTGGCATCGTTGTCATGGCGCTGGCTTTGCTTTTTGCCGTTATTCTCAACAGCGGCATCCGCTTCAAGAGATTCTTCCGCGCGGTGATGTACGCTCCCAACATCGTATCCGCCGTTGCGCTGGCAACCATGTGGTTGCAATACGTTTTTGCCAACCGCTGGGGCATGCTGACCAACTTCTTCTCCTGGGTCGGCCTGGAAGAACTGGCAGCCACGCAGTGGACAGCATCGGGCAACAAATTCTGGGCAATGACCTTCGCCTACTGCTTTGGCATGGTGGGCTATCACATGCTGATTTTTTCCAGCGGCATAGAGAAAATACCGCAGGAATACTACGAAGCATCCGCGATTGATGGCGCCGGCCGCGTCGCGCAGTTCCGCCGCATCACGTTTCCCATGCTAAAAGGCGTTATCAAAACGAATATCACTATGTGGACTATTACTTCGGTGGGATTCTTCATCTGGTCGCAGCTATTTTCCACGGTGACGACGGATTTGGATACGATCACACCGATGGTCTACATGTATCTGCAGGTCTTTTCCGCCGGCAACGCCGTAACCGCCCGGGAAGCCGGACTTGGCGCGGCTGTGGGCGTAACACTGGGGCTGTGCGTCGTATTGGTATTTGTTGTCACCAACTTGCTTATTCACAACGACGAACTGGAATATTAGGGCGAGAGGATGCGTATGAAGACGAAAAAAAGCGAGGCAACGCACCGCAGGCGCATCAACTGGCGCAGGGAGGCCAGGCTGCTGCCCGGCTATAGCCTGATCTTCATCTGGGTCATCTTTACGTTTGTGTTGGTGGGTTGGGTAGCGGCGGCCAGCTTGTCCTCCACCCGCGCCATCTATCAAGGAGAAGTATTCAGTATCGCCAAGAATGGCCTGAATTTCAGCAATTACATCAAGGCCTGGAATTCACAGAACGTATCGGTGTTCTTCAGCAACTCCTTGCTCTATGCGTCCGTTTCCTCGGTGTTACTCATTTTGGTTGCCGCACCGGCGGCGTATGTCCTTTCCCGCTTCAGGTTCTTTTTGAATCATCCCATCCAGAACAGCTTTGTCGCCGCCATGGGGGTACCGGTGGTGATGATAATACTGCCGCTGTTTTCGGTCGTAACGCAAATGCAGTTGTTGAAGCAGCCTTTCACCATACGGATGCTGATGATATTCCTGTTCATCGGCATCAATGTCCCTTACACGACCATCTTCCTCTTGTCGTTTTTTTCCAATATTTCCCGCTCCTATGAGGAGGCGGCTGCCATCGACGGGTGCCCGCCCATGCGCACCTTTTGGACCATCATGTTCCCCTTGGCGCAACCGGGCGTTATCACGGTGAGCATATTTAATTTCATCAATATTTGGAATGAATACTTCATGTCGCTCATCTTTGCCAACAGCGACAAAACACGCCCGGTCGCGGTCGGGCTTTACTCCATGATAAACTCCATGCGCTACACAGGCGACTGGGCAGGAATGTTCGCCTCCGTGATGATCCTGTTCCTACCCACGTTCGTCATGTACCTGTTCCTGTCGGAGAAAATCATCGCGGGCGTTACAGGCGGCATCAAGGGATGATCGCCGCGGGCAACGCTACAGTGCCAGGTTCCTCACGATCTCGCGATATCTTTGGGTCGCGAGATCGCTTTTTTCGCCCTTGCGGCAAAAATTGAGTTTGCTCAGTGCGGGCACCGTGCGCTGCACGACGATTTGACCATCCTGCATAGTTGATTCCAGCGCCGCCAGCGCTTCCAAAAAGCGCGGGTCGCGCCGTGCGCTTGGGTAAAATGACAGAACGTACACATAGAGAAACAGATTATAGTTGCCAAAGGGGTATTCCGTTTGCATAAACAGTTTTCCGATACCGTAGTGACAGGGACCTATAGGACGGCGAACGGTCCAATGGTCAAGCAGAAATGCCACGGCCTTATCGAGTTGCGGGAAATTGTCCCGTGCCTCGCGATAACGGAACGCGTCCAGCGCCACCAGCGTCGGATGGGGGTTGGAGCATTCGGTCTCCGGGCCGCGGCCAAAGGAAAACTTGTTGCAGCGCCAGCCGCCGTCCGGCCATTTTATGCTTTCAAGGTGCCGGAAAGTTTCAACCACGCGTTCATCCTTCGCAAACCCCAGCGCGCACAGCGCTCTGAGGCAGTGGATGGTATGGCACGGATAGATGGCGCCCTTGGGGGCGACGCGAAAGCGCCCGTCCGGCCGCCATGCCGCGAAGATCAAATCAACCGCGCCCTTAACGAACGGATCTGCTGCCGTCAGCCCCAGTTCGTGCAGCAGCATGACACTCTGCAGCGTGCTCCACGGCGAGCCCACCAGCAGACGACGGTCCTGCGTCGTCCAGTAGTCCGCGCCGTTATCGTGTCCGTGGGACAGGATCACGGCGATGTCCGCCGTGTATTGTGATTCGGGTGGCATTCTCATTTTCCTCCCCCTGGCTCTTCCACCTCGCGGTACTCCAGGATATCCCCCGGCTGGCAATTGAGCGCACTGCAGATTGCGTCCAGGGTGCTGAAGCGAACGGCGCGCGCTTTGCCGGTTTTGAGCACGCTTAAGTTATTGACGGTAATGCCCACCTGCCCCGCCAGATCCGTCAGAGACATCTTGCGGCGCGCGAGCATAACATCCAGATTGATGATAATGGCCATACTGTCTCCTATACCGTGAGGTCAACTTCTTGTTTGAGCGCTGCAGCCTGCGCGATCAGCGACCCGAACAAGCCGAAAATATTGCCGGCAACAAAAGCTGCCGCGATCCCGAGCACACAATAGACGTTGGTAATGGAACCCTTCACGTGGGACTGGGTATACACGATCAGCACCAACAGCGGCAGCACCATCAGAAAGAAGGCTACGCTCATGCCATATGCAATGCGCACCGCGTTTTTTGTGTATATCCGCCCCATGAGGATATACGCGAGCAATACAAGCGACAGCCCGCACGCAAAGAGGAACAAAACCGCCACAGATTCGATAAGGATCAGCACGGGGACGCGCATGTACGCGACTGCCACTTCGAGCCTCGCCACGTCTTGACTTAAGGGCACCAGCATGATACCGACAAACACCGTTACCGCCATAATAACCAGCATCCCAAGGGCGATAAGCACTACGCGCGGTTTGAGGAACCTGTCCGCTTTTATACTCGATAACACGTGATCCGCTCCTTCCATCGGTTCGATCCGATGGCTGAACAATAACACGCAATTTATTGTTTGTCAATCAATTTTTATCGTTTATCGGTTATTTCCCGATCGTATCCGCTGTGGTATCATGACAAAAATGGTTTCAATTCAAATGCGTACCGAAAAGGGAGGAAGAAAAACGATGGCAGCGTTGGATTTCAAAAAGGAATCAAAAGAACTCTATCATCCGCCCACGCATCCGGTGCTGGTGGACGTTCCCGCCATGCGCTTCATTGCTGTAAAAGGAAGCGGTGATCCGAATACGTCGGCCGAGTATGCTTCCGTATTCCCCGCCCTGTACGCCATCGCCTACACGGTCAAAATGAGCAAAACGGGAAAAGAACCGCTGCGGGGATACTTCGATTTTGTCGTTCCGCCGCCGGAGGGCCTTTGGTGGCTCTCCGGCAAGCCGTTTGACGGCACCGTCTCAGGCCGAAAAGACGATTTCACCTGGATCATGATGCTGCGCATGCCCGACTTTGTGACAAATGACGTTCTGGAAACGGTCAAAGCGATCGCCGCCCGGAAGAAGCCTGACGTCGATCTGACACCGGTAACACTGATGGACATCACTGAAGGTCTCTGCGCGCAGGTTATGCACATCGGCCCCTATGACGAGGAACCGCGCACTATTGCTGTGCTGGATGCGTTCATCCTGGCTAACGGGTACCAAACGCGTATGGAAGGCCTGCGCCAGCACCACGAAATTTATCTGGGTGACCCGCGCAAGATGCAGCCGGACAAAATGAAGACCATTATCCGACACCCCGTCGTCCCTGCGCAGAGCCCCTTTTAGAAGCTCTTGACCAGCCCGCCGTCCAAGAGGATGATTTGGCCGGTCAGGTACGAATTGGCAGGCGACAAGAGGAAGGCGGCCATGCGTCCGTATTCGTCGGTCGTGCCATAGCGGCCCAGCGGAATGTGCGCATGCTGGCGCCCCCGGACCGGGTCAAGTGATATGCCCTCTCTATCCGCCTGGAAATGATCCAGCTGATCGATGCGCTCCGTAAAGATCCTGCCGGGTGCCAGTACGTTGACAAGCACACCGTCTCCCGCCATCTCTTGTGAGAGCGTCTTGGAAAGTCCCGTAACGCCCAAACGAAACACGGTGGAAAGGATCAAATTGTCGGGCACGGTCTTGACGGACGCGGAAGTCGAAAACAGAATGCGGCCGCCTGCCTTTTTGAGGTGTTCTTTCGCCGCGCGCACGGCGCGCACGCCGGACAAAAGACACAGTTCATACGCCTTTTGCCATGCAGCATCGTTAAAATCGTCAAAGGCGCCGGGAGGGGGACCGCCGGCATTGACGACCAGGGCATACAGGTGACCAGAGGCCTGAACCGTGTTATGAACGGCTCGCGCGATATCGTCGGCTTTGAGTGCGTCCCCGACGGTATAGCGCGGCTTTCTGCCGGTTTCATCGTATATTTCTCGCTGCGCCTTGCGCAGTTTGTCTTCGCTGCGGCTAAACAGCATCACATCGGCCCCCTCGCGGGACAGTTCTTTTGCGATGCCCTTGCCCAGCCCCTCTGACGACGCCATCACCAGTGCTGCCTTGTTTTCGAGCCCTAACAGCATGATCTGACCGCCTCCCTTAAAAGACGCTGTGAAACCCGCGCCCGATGATCTCACTGGTATTGGTGATCAGCAGAAAATTGCTTGGCGATAATTCGTGCACGTAGTTTCGCAGTTCCACCGCCTGGCGGGGGCTGACCACCGTCAGGATCAGCGTACGGTTTTCGCCCGTGTAAGCACCCTCGCCATCAAAAAGCGTGGCGCTGCGATGCAGGTTTTCGGTAATGAACTTCTGGATCGGCTCGGGATCCGTCGTGATGATATGAAAGTACTTCCTCTGATTGAGGCTGGTCAGCACCGAATCGGTCATGACGGCGCGGATGGACAAGCCGAACAGGGAAAAAATGCCTGTCGGCACGCCAAAGGCGACGAAAGCCATCAGAGCAATGGTAACATCGGCAAACAGCACCGCCGTGCCGGTATTCACCCTAAAGTACTTTTTGATGATCATGGCGATGATATCTGTGCCGCCTGCAGAAGAGCCCATATTGAACAACATGGCAGACCCGATGGAAGGCAGCAAAACGCCGATGAGCAGCTCCATAAATGGCTCATTGGTCAGGGGCGCGGTGAGGGGAAACAGCGCCTCCAACGCCCACATCATCCCGGCAAACAGGAGAGTGTAAATGCCTGTTTTCAGGCCAAAGCTTTTGCCCAGGGCCAGGATGCCGACGAGCAGCAGCGCGATGCTCATGACGTTGCTCATGAGGGTGCGCGAAATGCCCGGCAGCCAGGCACCCAGGATGACCGCAATGCCCGTCACGCCGCCAAAGGAAAAGTTATTGGGAAAGCGGAAAAAATAAACGCCCACTGCCGCCAGCAGCGCCGCCGCCACCATGATCGGCCCATCCCATTTTTGCGCGGACCGCCCTGCGTTTTTCATCGCTACTCCTGCGGGATATCCTGGTCGATATCCGGCGAAATGGTAAGGCGCACCTGTTCGATGCGGGTCTGGCTGGCCTTGGCAACAGTAAAACTGTAATTGTCGAATGTGACCTTTTCGTCGCCGTCTGCCGCCGGGATGTAACCCAATTGTTCCAGCATCCAACCCGCAACGGTGTCCGCATCCTCTGAGAGTATCTCAATATCGAAGTGGCGGTTGATTACCGATAAAGGCAGGCTGCCCTTGAGGACATATTCATAATCATTCACGGCGACCATATCATCGCTGATTTCGGAATACTCGTCAACGATCTCGCCGACGATCTCCCCCATAAGATCTTCCAGCGTCACCAGACCCTCCACGCCGCCAAATTCATCCACGATAACCGCCATCTGTGTGCGGGCGTTGCGGAACTTGATCAGCAGTTCATCAGTGTTGAGCGTCTCAGGGATAAAAAGCGCCGGCCGCGCCACATCGCGCAGCGTTTTCAGACCCCGGCGCAAGGCATCGCGGTTCGCCAAAACATCCTTAAGGTTGAGGATGCCGATAATATTGTCCTTGTCGTCGTCATACAGCGGCACGCGCGAATGCTTACCCTTGAGAAGTCTGCCCACGGTTGCTTCGGGCGGATCCTGCACGTCCACCATGACGGCATCCACGCGCGGCACCATGATTTCGGTGACCAGCCGCGAATCCAGCGACAACACACCGCGCATCATCTGGAATTCTTCAGTGTCGATGGCGCCATCGTTGCGGCTGGAATTAAGCAACGCCTTCATTTCGCTGCGCGTTAGTTTTTCCTCTTTTTTGGTGAAGTCGATGGGGGTGATCTTCTTGAGCAGCCCCGTCGAAAAATTGAGCAGCCAAATGAAGGGTCTAAACGCCGTTCGCATGCCCATGATAAAGCCGCTGGATCTGAGTGCATAGGTTTCCGGTATTTGCAGTGCCAGTTGTTTGGGGTACAGTTCCCCCAGCACCAAAGTAATGTAGGAAATGATCAGCGTGACAAGCAGCGTTGCGATCGTTTCCGCGGCCTGGCTGGCACCAAAAGCGGGCGCGATGCGGCTGACGAAGGCTTGTGAGGCGGAAGCAGAATTGAAGAACCCGCCCACCGTGATGCCCACCTGAATGGCAGAGAGGAACGAGTCCGAGTCGCCGAGCAGTTTTTGCACGCGGCGGGCTCTTTTGTCGCCCGCATCGGCCCACTCTTTCATCTTGGCGGGGTTCAATGACACGAAAGCCATTTCTGCCCCGGCCAGAAAAGCGTTGAGAAGGGTAAGTACTAAAATCAGGAAGATCGCGCCAAAAATACTACTGCCCGCAGGGTCATCCATAAAAGGGAACCACACTCCTTAAATCAACATACAGTGGGATTATACCAACATGTCCCTTCTTTAGCAAACACAAAAGGCGAACAGCCATGAAGAATGTGATAAAGCGCGCGGTTTTCTCCGATAAGCAGCCCTGGACGCGTGGTTTTTTGGACGGCTGCCTCCTAAAACCTGCCGACCGGAAAAAGGAAACGAATCCCGCCCAAAGCGTTGCGGCACAACAAATATCACTGTGCGCTGCGGTTAATGTCCTGCGCGTATCGTCCCCTGTGAATAATCGGCGAACAGGCGGGTATACTACTAACAGAGGGTTACACACCTTTTATCACCACAAAATCGTGTGATCCCAAGGAGGTGATGAAAATCAAAACTTTTACAGCGCGCCAAGTGCACGCCACAAGCCCGGTCCTATTGATACCCAAGTGGTTGATGAGGACCAGACAGTGGCACATCAACAAGGCAGGAGCGCCGGGTAACGGCAAGACATTCATCGCCGAAGCCAACCTGGAAGTGGCGCACCCGTAAAAAAAGACAAGGAGGACAGTCCAATGTTCTCAGTAAAGGGTACGACCTGATAAGGAATGATTTAAGTGGAGAAAAATCCACCCATCGCATAATGCGCCGCTCCCACAAGGGGCGGCGCCCTTTATTTCCTTCTTTTGCGGGAAAGTTTAGAAGCCTGAGAGAGGGTATATTCAGCGTGCAGGGGCTGAAAACACCCCCGCATCAAGGGAGGAAAAACAATGTCAATTGGCGGAAAAATCAAGATCTCCGCGCTGATCGAAGCGCCGATCGATTTGATATGGCAATACTACACTGACCCTGAACACATCAAAAAATGGAACTCCCCGACGCCGGATTGGCACACCCCGCTTGCGGAAAACGACCTGCGGGTCGGCGGGCGATTCCTGTATCGCATGGAAGCCAAGGACGGCTCATACGGATATGATTTTGAAGGCGTATACACCTTGATCAATGAAAGGGAAGCGATCGACTACACCATACCGGATGGCCGCAAGGTCCACATTGCATTCAATGAAGGACTGGGCGTTGTCGACGTGAGGATCGCGTTTGACGCGGATGACGACCATCCCGTAAAAGCACAGCGTGATGGTTGGCAGTCGATTTTAAAGAGCTTTAGGCAATACTGCGAAAATATGGCGAAGAAGACGCGAACGATCTAAGCGCCAAAGGAGGCACAGCGATGACAAACAGAGAAAAAATCAGTGTTGCGGCATTGATCCAAGCACCCGTTGCCGCGGTTTGGGAATACTACAACGGCCCCGGGCACATTATGAAATGGAACTGCGCGTCACCGGATTGGCACACCCCGCGCGCGGAAAATGACTTGCGCGTCGGCGGCCGCTTCGTGTCGCGTATGGAAGCCAGGGACGGCTCTTCCGGGTTCGACTTTGAGGGCGTCTATGACACAGTCAGGAAAAATGAAGAAATCGCCTACACCATGCCGGACGGGCGGCAGGTGCACATCACATTTGACGAGAGCCTCGCTGCCACCAACGTCAACATCGTATTTGATGCGGAAAACACGTATCCCCTGGAATACCAGCGAGAGGGATGGCAGGCGATCCTCAACAACTTCAAGAAATACTGTGAGGATATGGCAAAAATGTGATCCTCACCGTGCGGCCAAGCCGCAGCTTGATACACCACTTGAAACGCGCCCGTTTCCGAATTTGGGACGCTTCACTACAACGCCGGAGACCGGCGCGTCCTTGAGTCCCATGCGCGATCATCCATATGGAAAATCGGATGTCTATGAGGTTGAGTACCGCATCAAGGCGAAAAACGCACGTATGAATGATTCTATGACCGTGGCAGGATCACGCAAACAGACCCGACGGGGAAACCGGTTTTTCTGGCCGGTATCGTGTTCAATGTCACCCAAAAGAAGGAAACACAAATGGAGCTGGAAGGCAAAAACAGGATCTTGTCTGAGATGTCCCTGATAGACGGGCTGACAAAAATCGGCAATCACAGAACGCTGATGGAACACCTGCAAGTGGAAATGACGGACGCAAAGAGGACAGGCGACCCGCTGTCCCTTGCCCTTTTTGACGTGGATGACTTCAAGAGTATCAATGACTCGCAAGGCCATGCGTCCGGTGATCAGGTACTTACGGATTTTGCGTCCATTACCAAAAACAATAACCGCGAAACTGATTTCTCAGGGAGGTATGGCGGCGATGAATTTATGGTCATCTTTCCGAACACCACCCTGTCCGCGGCGCGCAAAATATCTGAGCGCATCATAGAAGCGATAGAAAACAGCAACTCTTCGCGGGACCAAAGGCCACTGTCAGCGGCGGGGTGGCG
>LFTR01000090.1 GCA_001513425.1 Clostridiales bacterium DTU024 | reverse complement strand
CGGCTGCGCTCGCGCCCGCGCACATAGGGGACAATGCAGTAGGAGCAGAAATTGTTGCAGCCGTACATGATGTTGATGTAGGCCTTGAAGGAGGAATCGCGCAGGATGGGCAGGCCCTCCGCGATGGTGGATTCCTCGCGGCTGACGTCGATCACCCGGCGCTTTTCATCCACCACCTGGTAGAGATACTCGGGCAGGCGGTAAAGCGTGCCCGTGCCGAAGGCCAGATCCACAAAGGGGTACTTTTGCAATACGGTCTGCGCCATGCCTTCTTGCTGCATCATGCAGCCGCAGATGCCGATGAGCATGCCGGGCCGGCGCTTTTTTACCTCTTTGAGCCAGGTGATGTTGCCCAGTGCCTTGCGCTCCGCGTTGTCGCGGATGCAGCAGGTGTTGAACAGCACCAGGTCGGCCTGCTCGCGGTCTTCGGCCTTCACAAGGCCCATATGGCTCAGCGTGCCCGCCAGGGTCTCCGAGTCGTGGCTGTTCATCTGGCAGCCGAAGGTGACGATATGGTAGCTCTTGGGGCGATCCGGGTGTTCGCGGACGATGTCGGCGTACTTTTCCTGCGCCTGGATCATATCCGGGTCTATGTGAACGATGGGTTCACGCTTCATCCTCATTCTCCTCTTTGTGTATCATGCCTGTTCCCCGGCAAAAGGGGCAGGGCAGCAGGGTCTCACCCGTCAGCGGGACGTCCGCCTTTTTTCTTGTGAGTTCCAGGAAGCCCAGGCTGGTAAAGCCGTGGATGGCTGTCTTGACCGGGTCCTTTGCTAAGGCTGCGCGGAAGGCTGATAAAACCTCTTCGCGGTCCGTGTTTGATTTCATGTCGATGAAGTCGATCAGTACGATGCCGCCCGCCCGGCGCAGCCTCAGCAGCCGCGCGATCTCCTCGGCCGCCTCAATGTTGGTGGCCAGGAGTGTCTTTTCCCGGTCCTTGCCGGCTGTATTGGCCGCGGTGTTCACGTCGATCACCCACATGGCCTCGCAGGGGTCGATGACGAGCGTGGCGCCGCTCCTTAAGTGCTGCACGCGGCGCAATGCCTTGCGCAGTTTATGATCTGCTTCAAAAAGCTGCATCGGGTCGTTTGCCTGTATAACCGGCAGCCCGTAATCGGGCAGCAGATCCGGCTTGTTGCAGATGATCTTCTCAGGCGCCTGGGGCAAGTCCTTTAAGAGCCTCAGCGCCGCGTCCTGCGCCCCTTCCACCAGAGCCGGCGGGCTCAGGCGGGCAGCGTTTTCCCGCGTTAAACCCCACATTCGCGCCAGCGCGCCGATTTCCGCTTTCAGGCTCGCCTTATCCAAGGACAAGGCGGCCTCCTGCATCAATATGCCCATGCCCCCCGGGCACAGCTCATCAGCCAGGCGGTAGAGCGCTTTGCGTTTTTGCTCATCCTTGACTCGCTTGCTGATCCTGCTGCCGGGCTCCTGTGTGAGCAGGGTAAAGCAGCTGCCCGGCAGGGCGATTTTGGCGGTCATGTAGGCGGCCTTTAAGTCCAGCGGCGGCTTTTTTACCTGCACCAGCAGGCTGTCGCCGGGCATCGGCTGGCCATCCGGTATTTCATCAAAAGGCAGAAAACCTTCCTTGTCGCCGCTCACGCGGATAAAGGCGGCCTGCAGGTTCTTCATGACCCGGCTGACACGGCCCAGGTAGATTTCACCGGATTTCAGCTCGCCCGCGTCACGGCTTTCATGGTATTCAAGGAGCCTGCCATCCTCCATCAGGGCGATGGAGCGTTTGGCTCCTTCTATTTTGATCAGCAGAATGCTGCTCACGCTTCCTCCAGCGGTACAAAGGCCGGGTTATACAGCGCCTCGCGTGTCACTTGGCAGGGGACAGGCTCCTGCAGCCCCGCTTTTTCGCTCAGCGCGCGGATGAACAGATCGGGCTTGCAGGTGCCGGTGGTGGAAAGGGCCAGCAGGGCTTTCACCGCGCCGTCCTTGATAAAGGCGTTGTAGATCAAAGGCCGCAGATCGGTTTCCACCATGCCCTTTTTTGTTTTGCGCATGGCCATGATGCTGTCTTGCGCCAGCAGGTCCGGCAGAGCGGCGCAAAAGGCCTCCCCCTGTTCCAGCGGCCTGATCTCAAAGTTCGCGGCTGCCAGCAGCGCCATGGGGGCCGCGTGGCTCTCATCGACCGGCCTGGCGCTGATGCAGCGGATCAGCGGCGGCAGGGCATCGTTCAGCCTGCCGATAAATTCATCAGGCCTGATATCGCCGTCATAAGGCACCTCCATCACCTCGCGCAGCCCTTCCATGCCCACGGACAGGGGGGCGGCGAAGGAGATCTGCAGGTGGGGGTTAAAGCCCTGGCTGTAACGGACGGGCAGTCCGCTGCGGCGCAGCGCCCGCTGCATCGCCCGCATCAGGTCGAGGTGGCCGATATACTTCAATCTATCCCGAATGGAGAACACGACGATCATCTTCATGCCGGACATGCCCCCGGAAAACGCCTCAGTCCGCAGCCCTCGCAGCCGCCGCGGCAGTCGGGGGTCACGGTCGCCTTCAGCGCGCGCTCGCGCTCCAGCCACAGGTACTGGCGGGTCACGCCGCAGTCAATAAAGTCCCAGGGCAGCAGCTCATCCTTGGCCCGCTCGCGGCTGGCATAGAAGGAAGGGTCAAGCCCCGCATCGCGGAAGGCTTCCATCCACTGGTCATACTTGAAGTGCTCGCGCCAGCCATCCATTTTGCAGCCGCGCTGCCAGGCCTTGTAGATCACCTCGCCCATGCGGCGGTCGCCCCGGGAGATGCAGGCCTCCATGCGGCTCAGCTCGGGATCGTTCCAGCTGAAGGAAACGCCCTTGATCTTCAGTGACCGGCGCAAAAGGGCCAGCTTACTTGCAATCGTCTCCATATCGTCCTGCGCGTCCCACTGGAAGGGGGTAAAGGGCTTGGGCACAAAGGTGGAGCTTGACAGG
>LFTR01000179.1 GCA_001513425.1 Clostridiales bacterium DTU024 | reverse complement strand
GGGGCCTGCAGGCCGCGTTCACGGCATATCATCTGCCGATGGTGATCCAGATCGGAAATGATGCCGGAGGTCGTTCGGTTGATGATATCAAGAGAGGACTTCAGTTCCTTCAAATCCTTGTCCTGACTCCAGGAAGCGATATAGCCGAAGCTGTTGCCGCCCGTTTGGATGCCGTAGTAAGCGCAGACCGCATATGCGACGCTCTCCGCTTCCACCTCACGCGTCCTGCGGTCCTTCGGCGCTTCTCCGGCCACAAGGGCATCATCCCGCTGCTGGGGGCTGTGAAGCCTGGCATGGGTCATTTCATGGACGGCGGCGAGGATCGTCTGCGCTTCGCTCATGCCGGAGCGAATGATGATTTCGTCCCCCGTAAAACAGCCATCCATATGATCCTTCAGTTCTTTGAAGGACATGGGATAGGATGCGCTTCTTTTCAGGGCTTCGATCATGACATCATATTGTTCTACTGTTCCATCCAGCCCCATAACCAATTCCGGCAGGGGTCTCCCCGCTGTCTGCGATACATCGAAGACGGATACGGGTTTAAAGGCCGGCATGGTGATCTTCTTCGTCTCAGTCAATGGTATCCCGTTCTCATCCAGCATCGGCAGCTTCGTCAAGGGGTCAAACAGATCCTCTTCAATGGTCTTTTTATATGTACTTGGAGCGATGATCTTGATGCCGCGCTCATTGCGCTTCACATGGCGGCCAATGCGCTTCCATGTTTCGAAGCCCGCTACGAGGTTCGCCTCCGGTTTTTGCATATGAATCAAGAGGGTATTGGAAACGGAGTATCGGTGGAATCTGGACATGGTGCGCAGATAGTTTGCGTACTTGTCCGATTGAAAAAGTTCTTTGATGCCTTGCTCAAGCTCTGCCGTCAGTTCGGCCATTCTTTCCTTGATGCTTGGCTGTTTGGATACCTGTGTATTTGTATCCTGCATGTTGTCTCCTTTCTGTGGCTCTGTCCGGTATGGCGAAGGGCCGCGGACGAAGGCGGCCGGTATAAGGGGGCTTATCAGGCCTTTCCTTCCTCTTTCCGGTCAAAGGCCAATCGATAGTTCACATATTTCCCTGTATCTTCCATCAGCACATCGGCGCTGTAGAGATTACCTGTCTTTTCGGAATAGATACCGTCTATCCTGACAGCGCCGTCTTTGAGCAGCGCGGCCACCTGTTCCTCCGTGAGCGTGATCTTTTTGCGGGCAAAGAAACGGTCTTCCTTATACAGCCCGAATCCGCAGCGGTCAGTGCAGAAAAAACCCTTGCGGAACGCCCTGACAGGTTTGCCGCACCTGGGGCAGTTCCCCACCACTGGGCGGTTGTCGGGAAAGAGCGCCTCGCTTCCGGGCAGCTTCTGATAGTTGCGCACTATGTCCCCGACCATATCGGCTACCTCGGCCCTGAAGTCATCCGGAGAAAGCTCGCCGCGTTCAACCAGAAGCAGGCGGTGCTCCCACTCCGCTGTCAGCAGGGGGGATTGAAGTTGTTCAGGCAGTATGGTGGCCAGCGCGGTTCCGGCCTGCGTCGGCATGATGTACATGTTCTTAAGAAGCTTCTTTCGCTCCGCCAGTCCGAGCGCGATCAGCTTTTCGATCATATGCGCCCTGGTGGCAGGCGTTCCAATTCCCCTGCGCTCAGCTTCTTTCGGTATCTCCCCGGCTCCTGCCGTTTCCATCGCTTCAAGCAGCGTGTCCTCTGTATAGGACG
>LFTR01000058.1 GCA_001513425.1 Clostridiales bacterium DTU024 | reverse complement strand
GCGCCCGAGATCACGCTGTTTCTCAATCCTTTGGACAATTCCTACGAACGCCTGGGCCGCAGCAAGGCCCCGGCCTATGTCAGCTGGTCGCGGCAGAACCGCTCCCAGCTGGTGCGGCTGCCGGCCGCGGCGGGGCCGCGCCAGCGCATGGAGCTGCGTTCGCCCGACCCCTCAGTGAACCCCTATCTGGCCTTCGCCCTGATCCTGACGGCGGGGCTGGAGGGGATCGAGCAGAAGATGGAGCTGCCCGAACCCATGGATATCGATCTGTTCAGCGCGGGGGATGAGGTGACGGATGGTCTGCCGCGCCTGCCCCGGAGCCTGGAAGAAGCGATAGCATTGGCAGAGGGGAGCGAGCTGGTGCGCTCCGTGCTGGGAAAAGGCTTTTTGAATCGCTATATCCGGGCAAAGAGGGAACAGGGCGGAAGGGAAGAGATCTGATTTCGAAACACATGAAGGCGGATGGATAAAGATCCGCCGGAACGCCGGACCGGAAAGGAGGCAGGCAGATGCAGAGCGTATTGATCGTTTCGTCGGGCAAAAAGAGCAGCGACGCGCTGTACGGCCTGCTCTCCACTGCCGGCTACGGAAAGATCACCGCGATTCAAAGCTGCGCGCAGGCGCGCAGAACGCTGCTGTCCCAGCGCTTTGAGCTGGTGGTGATCAACGCGCCTCTCAGCGATGAGTCGGGCGAGGCGTTCGCGATGGATGTCGCCGCGTCAAACCAAAGCCAGGTGATATTGCTTACGCGCCATGAACACTTTGACGCGGTGACGCTTGCCACCGAGGAGGCCGGCGTGCTGTGCGTATCAAAACCCATCGAGCGCGCGCTTCTGTGGTCGGCGCTGAAGCTGGCGCGCGCGGCCGGGGCCGGCATGCGCCGGATGCGGGATGAAAACGAGACCCTCAAGCAGCGGATGGAGGACATCGCGGTGATCGACCGGGCCAAAATGCTCTTGATCAGCCACCTCGCTTTCAGTGAGGCGCAGGCCCACCGTTATATCGAAAAGCAGGCAATGGATATGCGCGCCACCAAGCGGGCCATTGCCGAGGAAATACTGAAAACCTATGAAAGTTGAAGGGGAAAAGCGCATGACCAAGTATATCTTTGTGACCGGCGGCGTGGTATCGGGACTGGGCAAGGGCATCACGGCGGCCTCATTGGGGCGGCTGTTAAAGCAGCGGGGCCTGAAGGTGACAGCCCAGAAGCTGGATCCCTACATGAATGTGGACCCCGGCACCATGAGCCCCTATCAGCACGGGGAGGTCTTTGTGACCGACGACGGCGCGGAGACGGACCTGGACCTGGGCCACTACGAGCGCTTTATCGATGAGAACCTGACGAAGCTGTCCAACATCACCTCCGGCCGCGTGTACTGGAATGTATTAAGCCGCGAGCGCAAGGGCGGCTATCTCGGCCAGACGGTGCAGGTGATCCCCCATATCACGCAGGAGATCAAGGAGTTCATCTACGCCGGCGCAAAAAGCAGCGGCGCGGATGTGCTGATCACCGAGATCGGCGGCACCACGGGCGATATTGAGAGCCAGCCCTTTCTGGAGGCTATCCGCCAGGTGGCGCTTGAGCAGGGCAAGACAAACTGCCTGTTCATCCATGTGACGCTGGTGCCCTATCTGAAGGGATCGGGCGAGCACAAATCAAAGCCCACGCAGCATTCGGTGAAGGAACTGCAGAGCATGGGCATCGCGCCGGACATTATCATCGCCCGGGCCGATGAGCCGCTCAGCCCCGGCATCACCGATAAGATCTCCCTGTTTTGCAATGTGCAGCCCGACTGCGTGATCGAAAACCTGACCCTGCCCAGCCTTTACGCCGCCCCCCTGATGCTGCACGACAACGGCCTGGACCGGGTGGCCTGCCGGGCGCTGGGCATCGAAGCGCCCGAGCCTGATCTGTCGGAGTGGAAGCGCATGGTCGCCAGCATCCATCAGCAGAGCAGAACCGCGCGCATCGCCATCGTGGGCAAGTATGTGGAGCTGCACGACGCCTATCTGTCGATCATCGAAAGCCTGCACCACGCGGGCTTTGCCAGGGGAGCGGACACTGATATCCTGTGGATCGACGCGGAGGAAGTGAACGGCGGCAACGTGGCCGCGAAGCTGATGGGCGCTCAGGGCCTGATCGTGCCGGGCGGTTTCGGCGGACGGGGCATCGAAGGCAAGATCGCCGCCTGCCGCTATGCCCGCGAGAGCGGCCTGCCCTTCCTGGGCATCTGCCTGGGCATGCAGGTGGCGGTGATCGAGTTTTCCCGGAACATCTGCGGCCTGAAAGAGGCCAACTCCACCGAGTTTGCGGATACACCCTACCCGGTGATCGACCTGATGCCCGACCAGATCGGCGTGGACAGCAAAGGCGGCACCATGCGCCTGGGCAGCTATCCCTGCCGCGCGGCCAAGGGCAGCCTGCTGGAGACGCTGTACGGGACAGCGGATATCCACGAGCGGCACCGCCACCGCTATGAACTGAACAATGATTACCGCGATACCCTTTCCGCCCACGGCCTGATGCTCTCGGGCACCTCGCCCGACGGGCGGCTGGTGGAATCAGTAGAACTGCCCAGCGCCGTCCATCCCTTCTACATCGGCGTGCAGTACCACCC
>LFTR01000234.1:26054-26785 GCA_001513425.1 Clostridiales bacterium DTU024 | reverse complement strand
GAATCGTGTTATCTCTTTTTATCGAAGACCATGCCGGCGACCAGCCGGACGGCATTCACCACGAGGGATGCCGCAACTGCCCACAACAGGCTTTGAAAGGCAATGGCACCCGGGAACAGCAGCGTCAGCAGATAGATGAGCGCCGTGTCCAGTGCAACGTACAGCAGCCCCAGGGTAAGTACATTGAACAGTCCCAACAGAAGGCGCAGAAGAGGCCGCACGATCATGTACATCAGCATCAGCACCGCGCCCGCCAGTATGGCGATTTGCGTCGATTGGCACCAAAAGCCGGTAAGAAGATAATCGGCCAGGGGCAGCGCCAGCGATCCCGCGATATATTTCATGGCAAACCGCATCATGGCACGTTCAACCCATTGCCGATCAGCATGCAATCGCCAAAGCTGAAAAAGCGGTATTCGTTCCGAACGGCCTCGTCGTAAGCGGCGAGGGCGTTTTCTTTGCCCATGAAAGCCGAGACGAGCATCAGCAGCGTGCTTTCGGGCAAGTGGAAATTGGTGAGCAGCATATCGACGGCTTTGAAGGGTGTGCCGGGCTTTATGAAAATGTTGGTCATGCCGCCTCCCGGCAAAACCGTGCCATCCGGCGCGGCAACGGTCTCCAGCGTCCTGACGGACGTAGTTCCTACACACAGCACACGCCCGCCGCTTTGTCGCGCTGCGTTGATACGATCCGCAGCATCCTTGGTTACTTCGTAGTATTCGCTGTGCATT
>LFTR01000234.1:0-25969 GCA_001513425.1 Clostridiales bacterium DTU024 | reverse complement strand
GTTTCAAACACACCACTGTAAATGAACCGTACGATGCGGCCGCCCGCTTCGGTCGTTTCGCCGATGACCGCCCTCAGCCGTCCGTCGCCAAATGTGACGACCGCGCCCGTGTGCAGCCGACGCCCCGGGCGCACCAGTGTTTCCCACATATCGATGCTTTGCCTTTTCAGCAGCAGCACTTCCGCCGGGACGCCGGTATCTTCCTTGATGCCCAGTAGCCGAGCGGAGATCACCTTGGTATGGTTGATGACCATCACATCGCCCTTGCGCAGAAAATCGGGCAGCTCGCGGAAAATGCGGTGCTGCCTGACGCTGTTTTCCCGGTTGCATACCAGCATGCGGCTGGCATCACGCGGGGTGATGGGCGTTTGCGCTATCAACTTTTCGGGCAAATCATAGTTGAAATCAGATGTCTTCATTGAAGAAAGCGACCTGTTCGGCGGAGTTTTGGCTGGCGGCAGCGGGCAATGTGCGTCCCAAATGTTCGTAAGCGTGGGATGTCGCGATGCGCCCGCGCGGCGTACGCTGGATGAACCCCAGCTGCAGCAGGTACGGTTCGTATACATCTTCAATGGTGATGGCGTCTTCCCCGGTCGTCGCCGCCAAGGTGTCAAGGCCAACAGGGCCGCCGGAAAATCGGTCGATCATTGTCAGCAGCACCGTCCTGTCCACGCGATCAAGGCCCAAACCATCCACGTCCAGCATTCTGAGGCCTTCTTTTGCCACATCCAGCGTGATGCGACCGTCTGCTTTCACCTGCGAAAAATCTCGCACGCGCTTTAGCATCCGGTTGGCGATACGCGGCGTGCCGCGGCTGCGGCGGGCGATCTCCATAATGCCTTCCTGATCCCCCTGCATGCCCAGGATGCGGGCGGAGCGCGTGACGATCTGTGCCAGTTCCTCGGGGCTGTACATTTCCAGCCTGAAAGTCATACCGAATCGGTCGCGCAGCGGGGCGGACAGCTGGCCTGCCCGCGTAGTGGCGCCGATGAGTGTAAACTTGGGCAGATCCAGCCGCATGGAACGTGCCGTGGGTCCCTTACCGATCATCAGATCCAGCGCGTAATCTTCCATGGCAGGGTAAAGGACCTCCTCCACCGTGCGCGACAGGCGATGGATCTCATCGATGAAGAGAACGTCTCCATGCGACAGATTGGTCAAAATAGACGCCAGATCGCCGGGGCGCTCAATGGCAGGGCCGGAGGTAACGCGGATGTTCTGCCCCATTTCGGAGGCGACAATGGCTGCCAGTGTGGTCTTGCCCAATCCGGGCGGGCCGTAAAGCAATATATGATCCAAAGCATCCCGCCGCTTCAGCGCGGCCTTAATGTATATGCCAAGGTTCTCTTTGACCGTTTGCTGTCCCACGTATTCCTTAAGGCTGCGTGGTCTGAGCGACGTATCCAAATCTTCGTCGTCGCGATGCAATTCAGTCGTCACGAGGCGTTCGTTTTCCATACTTATCCTTTCATGATGCCGCGCAGCGCCAGGCGCACCAGCTCATCCGCACGCTCTTCACTGCCTCCGGCCTTGCAGGCGGCCGATACGGCACGCGCCGCTTCGCTCTGGGTGTACCCAAGCGATTGCAGTGCCAAAATGGCTTCGCCCACGGCGCCTTGAGGGGGCGTGTCGTCGCTCTGCGTTCCGGGCAGAAGAATCGCGCCGTCCAGATCATCGGCAGACAATTTGTCCTTAAGTTCCAGCACCAGCCTTTGCGCCGTTTTTTTGCCGATACCGGGCGCGCGCATCAATGTTGCCACGTCGTTTGTCATGACGGCCATGGTCAAATCACGAAGCGGCATGCTGCCCAAAATGGCTAATGCCGTGCGCGGGCCGATGCCCGATACGGCGGTCAAGCGCAAGAACATGCCCTTTTCTTCATACGAGCAAAAGCCCAGAAGCTCCATGGCGTCTTCGCGAACGCTGAGCCACGTATAGACCCGCATGATTTCGCCGCGAGCGGGCGCGCCCGACAGGGTGGAAGCAGTGCAAAGTATCTCGTAGCCCACGCCGCCGGCATCAATAACCAGCGTCGAAGCGGTTTTGTCCGTGACAGCACCTTGGATGTATGCGTACATAGGGCCTCCGTTATTTCATCTTAAACTGGAAGCGGGCGCGGCCCGCGTTGGCATGGGTGATGGCAGTTGCCACGGCATCCGCCGCGTCGTCAGGGCGGGGGATATCGTTCAAATGCAGTATCATTTTTACCATCTGTTGTACCTGTTGCTTTTCCGCGTGTCCGTAGCCTACCACCGCCTGCTTGATTTGCATGGGCGTGTACTCATATAGATTGTCGGGAGCAAAGTCTGCGCAGACGGCGATCGCCACGCCCCGCGCGGCACCCACAGTAAATGCGGTGGTCACATTGCGGAAGAAAAATAATTCTTCGAACACGATTTCATCAGGGGCATATTCTTCCAGAATTTCCCTAAGCTGCGTGCGGATGGACAGCAAGCGCTCCGGAAAGGGCATATTGGCAGCGGTGGAAACAATGCCGCACGATATATAGCGGCTGTCTCCTCTCTCCGTTTCAATAACACCCCAACCCATTGTAGCCAGGCCGGGGTCGATTCCCAATATCCGCATGCTTCCTCCTGAGTTCACCATATCTTAAATTATCGCGCCTGTCTTGTCAAACCGCTGACGAGGCTTGATCATAGCCCAGCCAACGCGATATCATCTTTTCCACATGCTGTTTGGCGATGCCCGCGCCCATGACGTTTTCCGCGTTCGTTGCAGGCGCTTCACCCATAAGACCCACGAACTGGCTGACTTTCAGCCCCAACGCTTCCTGAATATCAGCATCCGAACCTTCAGGCGATACAAGATAGTAGCACAACAGCGAATCCTTTTGGCCGATCCTGTGGGCGCGGTCCTCAGCCTGGCTGTGAACGGCGGGGGACCAGTCCAGTTCTCCGAAGACAATGCAGCCCGCTCGCTGAAGATTGAGACCTGAAGCCGCTCTGAGCGAAATACAGCACAGGTTGGTTTTACCGCCCATGAAGCGTTCGACGCTCTTGTCTTTTTGATCTCCTGTTTCACGGCCGGTGATGAAAGCGGGGGAGAAGACGTGCAGCTCTTTTTTGTATAGATCCATAACCGCGTGGTGATGCGCGAAGAGCAGCACTTTTTCGCCTCCCTCCAGCAGGGCACGCACGAACTGCGCCACATAGGGCGCTTTTGCAAGCCCCGTTGCCTGCCTTTCGCCTTGGGAAATATTCCCCTCCAGCAATGCGCGTTCAGACGGCGTCAGGTCGGTATTTTCGTACCAGTTCTTCAGATTATCAAGAACCGGCCGCATCATGGCGCGGTACACGGCGCTGTCGCAGTCTATCTCTTGCACCAGGCGCCTTTTGTCCGGCAGTTCCGGCAGCACTTCGGTTTTAGTGCGGCGCAGCATCAACCCCTCCCGGCGCAGGTGCTCGCCTAACAGGTCGGGCTTGGCGACGATGTTGTTGCCATACCCATAGCACCATTCACGGGTGAAGGATTCCCAATCGCCCAGCAGATGATAATCCAGAATATTGACCACATTCCATATTTCGCCACCGTGGTTGTATATGGGCGTACCGCTGAGTCCCATAACCCTTTGGCAGCTCTCCGCCAGCAGTGATGCCGCGCTGTACTTCTCCGTCCCGCTGTGGCGCAGTTCCTGTATTTCGTCAAAAACGACCGTGCTGAAGCGGTAGGCGGGCAGTGATTCCTTCCAGCCGCGCAGCAGTAAGTAATGCATCACGTAAATGTCCGCTTCCGGCAGCGCGTAGGGCTTAAGGCCCTTGATCACATGCACGCGCGGCGCACTCCCGTGAATCATCAAAAAGCGCGAAATCTCGCCGCACCAGTTACGCACAAGATGAGCAGGCACGACGATAATGGCGGGAAAAGCTTTCAGTACCGCCAAACAAGCCAGAGCCTGCACCGTTTTGCCCAGCCCCATCTCATCCGCCAGCAGCGCCCGGGGGCTGTTATAGAGCCAATTAAGGCCGATCTGCTGGAAGTTGCGCAGCTTGCCTTGAAAAGAACCATCAGGCGGCGTCATGACCCCGGGGGCGTGGCGCATTTGTGCCATTTTTGCGGCGTGCTCGCGGGCATCTTCTATCTGTTTATGCCACCGGTCCAGATCCCGCGCCGATATTTCCAGCGGATAGCGCTGCATCAGCCAGTTAAGCTCACCCACGGTACGTCTGTGGGCGCTGAAGCGCGCGGTGCCCCTGCGGCCGCTGTCCGAACCGGGAAATAGCCGCTTGGCGAGTTCTGTAACGCAGGGTTCAGCCTTGATGACCCAGCTGTCTCGCTTGCGGTTATAGCTGAGAGTGCCATAAAGGTGACTGCCCGGCGTTGGGGTCTGCAGGTAGGAAGGCAGAGTATAATCCGCAATGCCTTCTTCCAGCACAGGGACCGGTTCAGGTTTATCCATTGCGATGAGCGGCGTCGCCGTTGCAGGCTCCTTGGGTTTACCCTGTGGATTAGCTACGCCCCACAAGCGGTAAAGGCTCAGGACGAATGTCGGCTTGCCCTCAATTTCTTTGGGAAGCGTCAGTCCCTGCTCAGACAAAATGATCAGTGCGCTGATTTGATCCGAAGCCGCATAACGGGTCAACTGCTTCATGAGCTGTGTTTTGTTTGGACGCCCGCGCTTTATTTCAATGCCAACGCTGTCCGCCACAATATCCACGCGGCACCCTTTGGCGACGCTGACTTCATGTTTGCACGCAATTCCCGCTTGTTCAAGGGCATTCAGGGACATTTGATGCAGGTCCATTTCCTCGGACGCGAAAGGTGCCCGCATGTTTGAAAGTGCGCCGATTATGCGCTGCATGTCTCCCATTGTTTCCCCCGGTCATTCATTAATGTTTCAGTCGTATTATATCGCAGCGGCCTAATTATTACAATGTTATTACAATATGCACACATTTTTGCTTGAAAGTGCCGCTGTCATCTGTTATCATTTACATTAACTTTTACGAAGGAGCCTGCCATGATACAACGGTTGACCATCCTGTTTACTATTTTATCCCTAATGTTTACAGCAGTTTCAGCGCAAGAGCTTTTGATTACGGATCCTCCCCAAGTCGTGCGGCCCGGTAAGACCGAGCGCTTCAGCTTTGAGTCGGGCAGCAGCGAAAGTGTCGGCATTTCTCTGCTCGATGTTTCAGGCGGTGAGCTATTCTCCATTTTTCCCGAGTACCCCGCAGTTCCCGGCGTTAACCATTTCGTATGGAACGGTTATGGTCCGGGCGGCGTTCCCGTAGATAAAGGCACCTATGCGCTGCAGATACGCCAAGGCGATTACGCGAGCAGCATCCCCCTGAATGTGGGCGACGCAGGGCCCGCCATCCAGTCTTTCAGCGTAAGCGACGCCGTTATCACTCCGGGCGCACAGTGGAAGGTGACTGCCTATGCCAACATGGCGGGCGAACTGTCCATCAGCTTAAGTGCCAATGGGCAAAGTACAACAGTGGCTAAGGTTCAGGCGCAGGAGGGGGACAATACACTCGTTTGGGATGGCACCATCAACGGTACTCCGGCGCCTTCGGGTACCCAAATGATCGCGCTTGCGTTATCAGACGAAGAAGGCGTCGCCAGCAACCCGCACTATATCGGCGTAGCCATAAACGACGCACCCGCAGCGGAATCGACTCCCGAAGCGACGGCCGCCCCCACTGCATCACCCCAGCCCACTGCCGCGCCCATGACATACAAACCGCCCACGGCTGATACGGTCGCCGCCGAAGACCTCGGCAGCAATTACTGGACGCTGCCTGTCGGAAAATGGGATGAACAGGCTATTTGGGATGTTATGATGCAGCCCATTACGGTGGTAAACGGCGTCACCAAACAACCGCAAAAAGAGACATACAAACTGCGTTTGCGGCCGGACGCCAGCTTGACGGACGACAACATCATCGGCGAGATTACCGGCGAAGCCCAGGGCGTCAACGTGTTGGAAACGCTGGACAATGGGTGGTCATTGGTCGAAATATTCAACTCGAGTTACGGTCCGGACTGTGATACGCGTCCCGGCTGGGGCAACACAGATGAGCTGATCAAAGGTTATGTTGAGACCGATCGGCTGGAAGTCATCACTCCTCGCACGGATTACGGTCTGCTGATAGACAAACACACCCAAAGACTGTATATCTTTCGTGAAGGAAAGATGTTTTCAGAACTCGTCATTTCCACCGGAATACCTACCAAGAAGCAGCCTTGGAACGAGACGCCCTCGGGTGAGTTCCTGATGGTTTCGCGGACGGGCGGTTTTTGGGCAGGCAACTTGTATTGTGATATGGCTATGCGCATTAACGGTGGTGCGCTGATACACGAAGTGCCGTACATTCTTAATGAAGCAACCAATTACAAAGACTACAGTTCTGAAGAAGCAAAACTGGGTACAAAGGCCAGCCATGGCTGCATCCGTGTGCAGCGCAAGAAGAACGATGACGGTCTTAACATGACATGGCTATGGAACAATATCAAGGTGAATACCAAAGTGCTGGTGTGGGACGATATGCCCGGCCGCTTCACTGAATACCCCGACCCGGATCTTAAACTGTTTTTCAACCCCGTTGGCGGATCCTACTATCATCTGGATCAGAATTGCTCGAGCATCAAGAAGAGATGGCTGCCTCTGGAAGGTTCCTTCACTTATGCGGAAATAGAGAATGCCGAACACCAGAAACTGACCCCCTGCAAATACTGCAATCCTCCACTTCGCAAAGCGGAAATCGATGCCATTAACAAGCAGAGCGGATTTTGATTGATGTGTTTAGCGGCGCGACCTACGCCGCGCCGCCCGCTTCTTATATCCGAGGTGTGAGGAACGCGTGCCACCGCGGCGCTATTGCAGCTGTTAGCGGGTTATGTTGCGGTTGCATCAGGTGCCGAAACACGTTATAATGCATGAAGGCCGGTCGGTCATTGCCTGTGAGGAGGTTCTTTCGGATGGAGTTTAAGATAAAGAACGATATAGGGACGATTTACATTTCAGAGGATGTTATGCTGAAAGTCGTCGGCTATGCCGCGCTTGAATGTTACGGCATTGTTGCCATGTCCTCCAAACGCGCCAAAGACGGCATCGTCGAATGGCTGGGTCGGGAAAATCTGTCCAAGGGTGTGCAGCTTCGCGCGGTAGAGGATATGATCGACGTGGATCTGTACATTATCGTGGAATATGGTATTTCTGTCACGGCCGTTTGTGCTGCAATCAAGGAAGTAGTCAAGTACAAGCTGGAAAGCATGACGGGCGTCAAAGTACGCAATGTGAATATTACGGTAGAAGGCATCCGCATTTAAGCGCTGCATGAAACGGAGGAGTTTTTTTTGATCGAGGTCAAAACAATTGACGCGATGATGCTGCGCGAAATGGTCAATGCGGGTGCTGCTCTGCTCGAGAAGAACCGTGACGCAGTGAACGCACTGAACGTCTTTCCGGTACCTGATGGGGACACCGGAACAAATATGTCAATGACTATGGTGTCCGCGGTGCGTGAAATCAATAGCAAAGATTTTGCGTCGGTGGGCGAAGCAACGCAGGCGCTGGCGAAAGGGGCTTTGCGTGGCGCGCGCGGAAACAGCGGCGTCATTTTGTCGCAGCTGTACCGCGGTTTTTCGAAATCTCTGGAGGGTTTGGAGACTATCACGCCTGTGCAGTTCGCTGCTGCCATCAAAAACAGTGCGGATACCGCCTATAAGGCGGTCATGAAGCCCAAAGAGGGTACAATTCTTACTGTGGCGCGGGTCATCGCGGAAGACGCTACCCGGCAAGTGCAGGCCGAACCGGATGATTATGAAAGTCTGTTTCGCGTGATGCTCTCCAGCGGGGAAAAAATACTGTCAAGGACACAAGAGATGCTTCCGGCGCTCAAACAAGCCGGAGTAGTGGATGCGGGCGGGCGTGGCTTGCTGCTGATATATTCAGGGTATGCGGCGGTGCTTCGCGGCGAACACATCGAAGACACTTATGTTGATATGTCCGGTGATGTGGCAGCGGAAACACCCTTTGTTGATGATCATGAAGCTATTGGTGAAATCCAATTTGCCTATTGTACAGAATATTCCATTCAGAACATGAAAGAAGAAACCAACGAGGTAGACGTAGCCGGTTTGCGCCGCCGTCTTAACCGCATAGGGGATTGCGTTTTGGTCGTGGGTGATGCCGCCTTGGTTAAAGTGCATGTGCATACCAATGATCCCGGCAAGGCACTGCAATACGGAACGAGCCTGGGTGAACTTGTCAATATGAAAATTGAAAACATGCTGCAGCAACACCGCGAAACCATGCAGCCCGGCGCGGGCACCAACAAGGAACCACCAAAGCCCTACGGCATTGTGGCCGTATCGCTGGGCGAAGGCTTTTCCCAAATCCTCAAAGATTTGGGTGTGGACGCCATCGTCAATGGCGGCCAGACAATGAACCCCAGCATTGAGGATCTGCAAAAAGCGGTGGATAGCGTCAACGCCGAAAATATCTTCATCCTGCCGAATAACGGTAATATCACGCTGGCGGCCAAGCAAGTCGCAGAAATGTGCGAAATGAATGTTATCGTGCTGCCTACCAAGAACGTCGCCATGGGCATCGCGGCGGTGATCGCCTTTCAGCCGGAGCTGCCGCCTGAAGAAAACGAAATGCGCATGAACGAAGCGGCAAGCAGGGTACGCACCGGCATGATCACGTTCGCGGTGAGGGACAGCGATATTGAAGATTTGCATATCACCGAAGGCAGTATAATCGGTCTTAATAACGGCGTTGTGACGGCTAATTCAGATTCTATCCATGAAGTGGCGCTGGAACTGATGCGTCAAATCGTTACCGATGATGATGGGCTGATCACCGTTTATGGCGGCACTGACGTAACCGAAGAAGATGCCAAAGCCTTGGGCAAGGAAATCGCCGATGTATACGATTTTTGCGATGTGGAAGTGCACATGGGCGGCCAGCCACTATACTATTATCTTCTGTCAGTCGAGTGATTTAGGGGTACATTTTTCAAGCCGCCGGCAATTCGGCGGCTTGTTTTGATGAAGGAGCCTTATGGAACTTAGCGACCTCAAAGGCGTGGGGAAGGTTAGGCTGCAGTCCCTTACTCGCGCGGGGATAGTAAGCATAAAGGACCTGCTGGGGATCATGCCGGTGTCCTACATGGATACAACTTCGCCTGTCAGAGTGAAAGACCTTGCAGAGGGGCATGAGGCCTGTGTTGAGGGATGTTTGCAGGGAGCCCCGCGCCTAAGGTATCTTAAGGGACTGTCTATCGTTCAGGTGCAGTTTACGGATGGAGAAGCCCCCCTGCGCCTCACTTGGTTTAATCAGCCTTGGATGGCGCGGCAGTTCCATAAAGATGAAGCGGTCGTGTTTTACGGACGCGTGCAGAATTACGGCGGAAGCTTGTGCATGCTGAACCCTCAGAGGGTGACTTTCAAAGCGCTGACGCCCAAGTACGCCGCGATTGAAAATGTTCCCGGCAAGGTGCTTGCAGGATTTATTGCACAAGCTATAGACCATATCGACGGATATTTCCCCGAGACGCTGCCGCAGCGCATTCTGGATGACTACGGGCTCTCCTCAAGGAATGAAGCGGTAATTCAGGCCCATCGCCCCACTGACTGCACAACTCTTGCGGCGGCGCAAAGACGTATTGGGTTTGAAAACCTTTTGTTTTATCAATTGGCGGTACGTCTGACGCATAAGCGCGAGGAAGCGGGACACAGACTGAACGTCACTTCGAAAGACTTGAGCGCTTTCCGTGCGGCGCTTCCCTTTGAGCTGACCAGCGCACAAAGCAAGACGCTGGAAGAGATATTTTGCGATCTCACCTGCGGACGCAGCATGAATCGCTTGCTGCAGGGGGACGTCGGTTCCGGCAAGACGGCCGTTGCGTTTGGCGCTGTCTATCTGGCGTTCAGGAGCGGGCTGCAATCCGCCATGATGGCGCCGACCGAAATATTGGCCCGGCAGCATGTCGCTACAGCGGAAAAGCTGCTGGCTCCTATGGGTATCCGTTGCGGTCTGCTTTTGGGCGGAATGCGAGCGAAGGAGCGGCGTGAAGCCCTGGCTAATGTCGAATCGGGCGAATGGCAATTAGTCATAGGAACGCATGCGCTCATCAGCGGCAGCGTCAAATATCGCAACCTTGGTTTGGTGATAACCGATGAACAGCATCGCTTTGGTGTGAGGCAGCGTAAGATTCTGGGCGACAAGGCGGCGGGAGACATCCGGCCGCATGTACTCGTGATGAGCGCGACACCCATTCCACGCACATTGGCGCTTATTCTATACGGAGATTTGGATGTCTCCACGATCGACAGCATGCCGCCGGGCCGGACGCCGGTACAAACCCGCATCGTGCCTGATAACAAGCGCGGGCAGCTTTACGGCTACATTCGTGAAGCTGCGGCGCGGGGCGAACAAGCGTTTCTGGTGTGTCCTCTGGTGGAAGAAAGCCTCATGTCAGAAGGGAAGAATGCAACCGACATGTATGAGGACCTTCGTACCGGCGCACTGAAAGACCTGCGGCTCGGCCTGACCTATGGTTCCCAACCGTCTGCAGAAAAGGAAGAGACTATTGCGCGCTTTTCCCGCGGGGAAATGGATGTTTTGGTGTCAACGACTGTCATTGAAGTGGGCGTTGATGTGCCCGGCGCGACTATCATGGTGATTGAGGACGCGAACCGGTTTGGTTTGTCGCAACTGCATCAGCTGCGGGGGCGCGTGGGGCGCGGAAAGAAGCCCAGCTGGTGCTTTCTTCTTGGTGAACCCAATGAGCGCTTAACGGCACTGTGCGCAACCAATGATGGTTTTGTCATCGCCCAAAAAGATTTGGATTTGCGGGGACCCGGTGAATTTCTGGGAACCCGTCAGCACGGCCGCATCATGCCGGAAGCCTATGGCGTTACTGACCTTAAGCTGATTGAAGAAACGCGCTCATGTGTTGAAGGCATCGTTGCTTTGCCGCAAGAGGACCTTGAGAGAATTCAGCTTGAGCAAACGGCCGTCAACAAGTATCGCACGGCGCTGGAAAACGCCGCTATGAACTGAATAGATCAAAAAAAGCGATTGACAGATGGATCGGCCGGTGTTATCATCGCTTTGATACCCGACTGATTTAGTCGGCATTCAGTCCAAGAGAAAGGGGAATGGTATGAAACTGTCGACGCGTGGTCGGTATGCTTTGTCCGCTATGGTTTTTTTGGCGAGTCAAAGCGATATGGGGCCGCAGACACTCGCCACCATTGCGCGGGATACGATGCCGGCGCAATATTTGGAGCAGTTATTAGGACAGCTCAGGCGCAACGGGCTTGTAACAACAGTTCGGGGTGCGCAGGGCGGGTATGCTATAGCGAGGCCGCCGGAAGAAATCACTGTGGCAAATATTCTGGAAGCCACAGAAGGCCCCGTCCAGATGTCCGCGTGCGATGGCGAGGAGAACGCGTGTCCTCAAAGCGGCAGTTGCTGCACACAAAACGCATTCTCGTACCTTGAAGAAAACATCAATCGTTTGATGCACAGTATCACACTGTCGGATATCATCAGCAACGTTCCATTTAACAGTTAGGAGAGTAACTCATGAATCGCATTTACCTTGATAATGCTGCTACGACGCCGGTCGCCGCAGAAGTTCTACAAAAGATGCTTCCATATTTTTCCGATGTCTACGGCAACGCCTCCAGCATCTACGCGACGGGGCGCGAAGCAAGGAAGGCATTGGAAAACGCGCGCGCAACGGTGGCGGCCGCGATTGGGGCTAAGCCCAATGAAATCTACTTCACGGCAGGCGGCTCGGAGAGCGACAACTGGGCCATCAAGGGGGCTGCGTATGCCAACTCCGGCAAGGGAAAGCACATTATTACAACCGCCATTGAACATCACGCTGTGCTTAACACCTGCCAGTATCTGGAAAAGAAGGGATTTGCAGTCACTTATTTGCCCGTGGATGAATTTGGCAGGGTAACAGCAGAACAGGTGCAAGCAGCCATCACGCCTGAAACCATACTCATAACGATCATGGCGGCCAATAATGAGATCGGCACGCTGGAACCAATCGAGGAGATCGGTCGAGTCGCGCGCAATCACAAAACACTCTTCCATAGCGATGCCGTTCAGGCGATGGGCGCGATACCGGTTGATGTGGTGAAGTGGGGTGTCGATATGCTATCCATGTCCGCGCACAAGATTCACGGGCCCAAAGGCGCGGGCGTGTTGTATCTCAAGAACGGTGTGCGGGTGGATCCGCTCATTCACGGAGGCGCACAGGAGCGCGGCCGCAGGGCGGGCACCGAAAATCTGGCGGGCATCGTCGGTACGGCAGAGGCCGTCAGACTGGCAACAAAGGACCTTCAAGAGAAAGCGGCGAAAATCAGCGCTTTGCGCGATCGTTTGATCGCAGGTGTCATTAAGACCATACCGGATGTTCGTCTCAATGGACACCCCACTGAGCGCCTGCCGGGCAATGCCAATTTTTCCGTCAAGTTTATTGAAGGCGAAGGGATGCTGTTGAGACTCGATATGGCGGGCATTGCCGCTTCCAGTGGTTCCGCGTGTACATCCGGGTCACTGGACCCGTCCCATGTGCTGCTCGCCATTGGTTTGCCGCACGAAATAGCGCACGGCAGCCTGCGGTTTTCTATTTCGGACAAGACTGTGCAAGAAGATATCGATGAAGTCCTGCGCGTATTGCCAGGGATTGTAAATACTTTACGGGATATGTCCCCGATAATGGCATAAGGAGAAAGAATCATGTATAGTGACAAAGTAATGGATCATTTCAGCAACCCCCGTAATGTGGGTGAGATTGAAAACGCCGATGGGATCGGGATGGTCGGTAACGCCAAGTGCGGTGATATCATGAAGATGTTCATCAAAGTCGAGAAGAATGTCATTACGGATGTTAAGTTTAAAACGTTTGGCTGCGGCGCGGCGATTGCCACCAGTTCTATGTCAACCGAGATGGTGAAGGGCAAGACTATTGAAGAGGCCATGGCGCTCACCAATAAGGCTGTAGCAGAAGCTTTGGACGGCCTGCCCACTCAGAAGATCCATTGTTCCATGCTGGCCGAAGAAGCCATTCATGCCGCAATAGAGGACTACAAGAAAAAGCAACAACAAGGAGATTAACATGCCGGAAATTCACGGCAATCTGGACGGCGTCAGAGATAGTCTGATAAAGTCCATGGAAGAGATGTACCAATGGCCCATCGGGAAAGACGAGTTCCTCCCGGTGGGACTTGCTGTGTCTTTGGCAGAGTTTTCGCATCATATTAATCGCGAAATCTCTCTTTACATAAGCCGGGTGGGAGAAGTGCTGGATGTCACGGTGGGCAACAGCAACCAAGTGCCGTTGCAGTCGTGGCGGTTGAGGCGCAATGAGAAGCGTCTTGCACGCGTGCGATGCATTCATACGCACCCGGCGGGCAGTCCCGACCTATCAGACGTTGACCTGACAGCCATTCGCTCCCTTTGGCTGGACGCCATGGCTGCTATCGGAATCGATAGGGAAGGCCGCATTACGGGAATCAGTGCTGCCTTTCTTGGTGAAAAAGAAAATGGAGTGCCTTCCGTGCGCCTGTTTTCGGCTGTGCAACTGCACCAGGTGCCCGCACAACCCTGGATGCGCGAAATTGAAAACAGCGAATACCTTGTTATGCAAGGCGAAGAAAAACCGATTCATAGCTTGGAGAGGGCGCTGCTTATCGGCATAGAAAGCGACAAGTCGCTAGATGAATTGGAAGCGCTGTGCCAGACTGCAGGCGGCGAAGTAGTAGGGCGCGTGCTGCAAAATCGCACGCATCCTGATGGCGGCACCTATTTAGGCAGCGGCAGGGTGGAGCAGCTTTCCTTGGAAGCTCAGTCATTGGAAGCAGATGTTATCATTGCCGATGATGAACTGACGGGTATGCAGCTAAGCAATCTGGCCGAAGCGACCGGGCTTAAGGTGGTAGACCGCACCCAGTTGATTTTGGATATTTTCGCGCGCCGCGCCACCAGCAGTGAAGGCAAATTACAGGTGGAGTTAGCCCAGTTGACCTACAACTCTTCCAGGCTTATCGGCCGGCACAGTGATCTCTCGCGTCTGGCAGGAGGTATTGGTACTCGTGGACCCGGTGAAAGCAAACTGGAAATTGACCGGCGCCGGATCCGCGAAAGAATGGGCGATTTGAAGGCGCAATTGCGGGAATTGGAGGGGCAGCGTACGCTCCAGCGCAAATCCCGCCAGCGCAGCCAATTGCCCGTTGTAGCGCTGGTGGGTTATACTAACACTGGCAAATCAACTTTGCTTAATCGCATTTCCGGTGCAGATGTTTACGTCAAGGATGAGCTTTTTGCCACGCTGGACGCTGTCTCGCGCCGGGTGGATTTGCCCACTGGGGATGCGTTCATCCTGGTTGACTCAGTTGGTTTCATACGCAAATTGCCCACAGAACTTATCGAAGCATTTCATTCCACGCTGGAAGAAGCGGCACTGGCAGACGTCCTGGTCATCGTATCAGACGCTTCCTCCGCGGACAGTCTGGAGCAGCATGATGTCGTGGAACAAGTGCTGGATAAGCTGGAAGCCACTTGGCAGCCGCGTATTGAAGTACTTAACAAATGCGATGTTGGCGGCGTAGAAGTATTTCCCTCCATACAGGGCGCAATATGCGTGTCTGCCCTGACAGGCGATAATCTTGATGGCCTCATAGAGAAAATCGCCATAGCCATCAGGGAGAGGGAAAAAGCATACAGCGTCATGGTGCCGTTTGACAAGTACGCGCTGCTAAACGATCTGAGAACACAGGGACGATTGGTGGGGGAAGAGCATCTGGATGACGGAACCCGTGTCAGCGTGATGTTGGATAGTGTCTCCAAAAACAAGCTGGCGGCGAAACACGGGAACATTTTTGATTTACTTGAAGGGAAGTAAGGCATGGCTGTTAGGCTTCTCACATTGCTGATAGCGTTTCTTTCGTTGGGACAAACTACCCTAAACGCCTACGTCGCGCAGACGAATCCGGGAGGTAATCTGTATCTTGTCAACCGAACCTATCTGTTGGACAAAGAGTATGTACCGCCGGATCTTGTTAAGCCCGGTGTTTTGTGCAAGTACGGTGATATTACAATGCGTCAAGAGGCAGCCGCGGCCCTAAAGAACATGTTTGACTCGGCGCAAGCGGAGCAAGGTTATATACTGCAGGCAGTGTCAGGCTATCGTGCCTATAACACGCAAAGCGCGATCTATAAGCGAAAGATTGACAGTACGGGCAGCCAGCGCAAAGCGCAGCTGCTGGTAGCACCGCCGGGTGCGAGTGAACACCAGTTGGGACTTGCCATGGATATCGGCAGGAAATCCAACACGAATCTCACTAAAGGTTTTGGCGCGTCTGAAGAAGGCTTGTGGGTGGCGGAAAATGCGCATCGTTTCGGTTTCATCATTCGTTATAAGGAAGGGTGGACCGACATCACGGGGTACGCGTACGAACCCTGGCACGTGCGTTTCGTGGGCAAAGAACACGCCGCCAGGATTTTTCAATTGGATATCCCCCTTGAAGATTATGTCAATCAATTGCAAACAGCCATGAAGGCCGGATTGCTGGGGGAGGGGAGGGAGTTATGATGAAGAAAAGCGTTTGGCTTCTGATCGTGCTAACGTGCGTGGCTGTGGCCGCTTCGGCATGGGCGCAGACTCCCTCATGGCATTACCCCGTTAAGCCTCTTACGCTTGAGGATAGGTCCGATTTTCTCGCATTGACAACCTTGGAATCGCTCATTTCGGCGGATTACGCGCCTTATCATCTGGTAGATTTGAGACTGCGGAAAACGGGTGGCGATATGCAGTTGCGAAAGGAAGCGGCGGAAGCCCTTACCAGGATGTTTGAAGCTGCGACGGAAGCGGGCTTCACCCTCTACGTAAAAAGCGCATACCGCAGTTATCAAACGCAAAAGACGATGTACGAAAATAGACTGGAGAGATACGGCCGCGACGACGGTGTTGTGGCCTATCCGGGTTCGTCTGAGCACCAGACGGGTCTGGCTGTTGACGTTCTCAATTATGAATGGACGCAGCAGGATGGTATGCGTCCCGAATTTGCCAAGACGCCTGAAGCCAGGTGGATGTTTGACAACTGCGCCCGGTTTGGTTTCATTTTGCGCTATATGGAAGACAAGCAGGATATTACCGGAATCATATATGAACCGTGGCATTTTAGGTATGTCGGCGATGAAGTTGCCGCTTACATTATGGATAATCATTTGTCTCTGGAAGAATTTACAACCGAATACCAACAGGCAATAGCGGCTTATGAAGCGGCGGGTGGGGATTTTGTTCTTCTGTGTAAACGGGAGAGGGAATTGCCGCCCCCTTTGCTATTGAATGAGGCAAACGCGGAAGGCGATAGCGAAGTGTCCCTCTTTTACCAAGAACCGTGAAAAAGAAACGCTTGCCAGTCTGCCTTTTATGTCTTGCCCTCTTTTTTTCTTACCATTCGGGTGCGGAGGAGACAACCCCTGCCGCAACGCCTGTGCCTGTATCCGCGAGCAGCCTTTTCCGGGAAGGTGGGCTTTTGTGCGTTGTCAACAAGGAAAGCCTGCTCAGCAAGCACTATGAACCCCAGGATTTACGTCAGCCTCAGGCGGAAACGCGCAAAAAGAGCTTGCAGGACAATATCCTTTTGCGCGAAGCTGCCGCATTGAAATTGGAGGAGATGCTGCGCGCGGCTGACGTGGAAATGGGGTACATCCTTTACGCTGTATCGGGTTATCGCAGCTTTGGCATTCAACAGATCAACTTCAGCACTAAGCTCGCGTCCGTTGGAGGCAGTAAGGATAAGGCCATGCGAACAGTGGCGCCGCCCGGAGCCAGCGAACATCAGCTGGGTTTGGCCATGGACATCCAATCGGAAAACTTTCACAATCTGAACCCGCTGTTTGGGGAAACGCCTGAGGGTATTTGGCTGATGGACAACGCGCACCGCTTTGGGTTCATTTTGCGCTATAAGGCAGAGTGGCGCGACATTACCGGTTTTGCTTACGAACCGTGGCATTTCCGCTATGTTGGTTTGGCGCACGCCGCCGCGATGCACACGCTGGATATTCCGCTGGAAACGTATGCCAATTACCTATCCCAATTGCCGGAATATGCGGTAAAGGAGGTGCCTGATGTGCTGCTGAGTGGCTTGGTGGGAGAGATGATGGCAGGCGATAAGTCTTCCGTACACTTTTTGCATTCCGCTGCCCCGCAAGAGCGTGAGCCCATGTTAAGAAGATTAGCCGAAAAGTACCTTCCTGATGGAATGACATATGAACATGCCTTTTGGGCGTCCTATCCTACGCCAAGGCCCACGTCCGCGCCGCGGATCGATACCGATACCGAGATCGAGCTGTTTGGATCAGGTGGAAGCTGATGGCATCACTATTAGACAAGCTGCGCAACGCAAAGCCGGTGGGTGCCGGCAGAAAATCCGCATCCATGGATTGCATGACGGTGCTGAAGCGTTTTAGACTGGAAGGTTACACAAGCTCCGTTTTGGCGGTAGAAACGATCCGTTTGCTGCAAGGCATTGATATTGAAAGCGACATCGTTCCAAGCGACATACTCTTTTTCGATACCGAAACGACGGGGCTGTCGGGTGGTGCGGGCACGCTGGCTTTTCTCGTGGGGGCAGGCGGCTTTGAAGGTGGGGAATTTGTTGTGCATCAATTTTTGATGCGCGATTATGATGAAGAGATCTTTGTGCTGCAAAGGTTCAAAGAGCTGCTGGACAAATCACGCTTGATTGTGTCCTTTAACGGGGCTTCCTTTGATATTCCGCTGCTGCAAAGCCGCTTTGTTATGCATCGTATGCACCATGACGTGCATTTTCCGCCCCACGTTGATTTGCTGCATGCCGCAAGGCGCATCTATAAGTTGCGCATTGGAAAATGTACCCTTTCCCATTTGGAGGAAGTCATCTTTAGCGAAAAGCGTGAAGGTGATCTCCCGGGTGCCAAGGTGCCGGAAAGATATTTTCGCTATATGAAAACGGGTGACGAAAGCATGTTGGAGGAAATCCTGGAGCATAATTCCAAGGATATCCATTCATTGGCGAGACTTCTGTACACTTTGGCGCAGCTGCACGAAACGCCGCAGCTGGCCAGGCATCAGGAAGATATATTCAGCCTGGGTAAAGTGTATGAACTTCGCAAGCGTGAGGACCGCGCACGGATATGTTACCGGGCGCTTGACGGGGGTATTCTCAAAATGCACGCGACCCATAGACTGGCAGACATGAGTCGCAAGTCGGGCAATGCTGAGGAAGCGGCAGAGCTGTATGAGCAGTTGCTCCATTCGGGAAAAGCCGTTGCACAAACATATATTTCGCTTGCGAAAATCTATGAACATCGTTTGAGACAGTACGACAAAGCGCTTGCCATGGCGCATCGGGGCATGCTATATTGTTTGGAGCGTCTGTCTGTTGAGGCAGTGCAAAAAAGCCGGGATTATCGCGATCTTGAGCATCGCCATGCCCGGTTGATGACTAAAGTAAGGGGAACAGTGAATGGGAATAATGACGCAGTTCAAGGTTCGTTCCGCGCTGGCGAAGCACCAAAAGGGGGACAAGGAGGCGGCTTTTGATCAATATGGGCAACTGTATGGCGAAGGCGTGTTAGCTGCTTCCTATATGTTGCCGTATTCTGTCCTGCTATTGCGGCGCGGCGGCGAAGAAAACTACAAAAAGGTAAAAGAGGTGCTGGTTAAGGCGCAAAAAGCTCCCGATCTGACACCTGATAAACGCCAACAGCTGCTAATGAATTACTCGGTTTCCTGTTGGAAACTGGGGGAAAAGGACAAGGCTATCAGCACACTGGAGGCCTCGCACCGCAAAGCACCAAATGGCCTTACTTATCAGACGCTTGGCTTTTTATATGTGGAATATGGCGATACCGAAAAGGCGCTTGCGTACAATCTGGAAGCGCTGGAATATGATGATGAGGATTCGATCGTTCTGGACAATCTCGGGCAGACTTATTATCGCCTGTTGGACGACAAGGCGAAAGCAAAGCCCTATTTTGAGAAAGCTTTGGAAAAAAAGCCCGGGCAGATCGATACACTATATTTCCTTTCCCGTTACGATTTGGAAAACGGCGACAAGGAAGAGGCCATCCGTAAACTGGAAACGGCTTTGGACGGGAATTTTTCGCCGCTGAACATCAAGACCCGCGATGAAATTGCTGAAGAAATCGAACGCATTCGGCGCCAGGGATAGGCGGATGTCAGCGCGGGATAGGATGGTGAAGGACGATATACCGTGGATATCCATGGTGTTGATTGCCCTGACTATATCCTTTATTTGGGGCAATTCCTTTATGGACCGTGCTGCATCGAGCGAACAGAGCGATTTGGTGGAACGCTATCTCCGTCCGTACATTGATAAAACGCTGCAGGGTTATTTGCCACTGGACATAGTCATGCAGGTCGACTTTCGTAAACTCGCTCATTTTTCGGAGTTCTTCGTGTTGGGTGTCGCTCTTGCCGGGTTGTGCAGTGCAACGCGTGAGCTTCCCTTATTTTTCTATCCCGTGATGATTCTTCTGGTGGCGGGAATTGATGAGGGTATTCAGCATTTTTCGGGTAGAGCACCTATGCTGCGGGATGTGCTGTTGGATATGAACGGCGGTTTCAGCGGGTTTGCTACGCTGGCCTTCCTGCACCATTCCGCGGGGCTTACGCTTGGAAAAGAGGACTTGACACGATGATTCAATGGCTTCAGGAAGATCCTTGGGGCTTTTTGCAGTTCATGCTCTACCGCGCGCCGGGCGTGCTGATGGCCATCGTGATTCATGAGTACGCGCATGGCTATGTTGCTTACCGGTGCGGAGACAACACTGCCAAATACATGGGCAGGCTGTCACTCAACCCATTGAAACATCTGGATCCTTTGGGTACGGCAGCGCTGTTTTTGCTGGGTTTCGGCTGGGCAAAGCCAGTACCTGTCAACCCTGCCAACTTCCGAAGAGGCAAGCGGGATGATCTGTTTGTTTCCTTGGCGGGCGTCACAGTCAACTTTGCCGCATTCCTCTTAACAACCATGCTGACTGTTCTGGTAGGGCGATTTTTGTATAATCCGGATTTTATCCGGCTTGCGGGCATTGAGTCGATGTTGGGATTTAATCAGCAAGGGTTTATTCTTCAACTGTATCCGCAGTTCGCGGGGGATATCGCACCGCTGCTTGCAAGGCCCTGGCTGCTGCATGCACAGCGTCTGTTGCTTCACTTTTGCATGATGAATTTGGGATTGGCGCTGTTCAACCTGCTGCCTATCCCGCCGCTGGACGGCTTCCATGTGCTCAATGATACGCTGTTGCGTGGGCGCATCGTCATGGGTGGCCGCACGTTTCGCCTCATGCAGGCGGCGCTGATCGTCATTATGTTGTCGACAGATGTGGTCAGCAAGTTCATTGGCGGGGCTATTTATTGGGTACAGGAAGCAGTCCTCAGCGGCATGCTTTTCGTACTGGGAATGTAGAGAAAACATGGCTATAATGCTGCATCTTGACCAATTTGACGGACCCCTGGATCTGCTGCTCTTCCTGGTGGGCAAAGCAAAGATCGACATCCGGGACATCTTCGTGTCTGAGATTACCAATCAGTACATCCAGTATGTTTCCGCCGCGCAGGATGTCGATATGGATGAAGCCAGCGCGTTTGTCCAAATGGCGGCGACGCTGTTGGAAATCAAGAGCCGATCACTGCTGCCCAAGGCTGATCCGCCGCAAGAGGATGATCCGGAACTGGTGCTCATCAGGCAGCTGGAAGAGTACGCCTTGCTGAAGGAAATTACACAGGAAATGCAGGGGTTTGAACAAGCGGCCGCCAAGATGTATGCCAAACTGCCCGAGGAATACCCGCTCCCGCCGCCTGCGCTGGAGATTACGGGACTGACGCTGGATGGATTGGTGGCAGCATTTGCCAGGGCACTTGCGCGCGTGCCGCGGGAAGATGAGCCGCAGGATCCCCGGCAACACATAATGCGTGACGAATTTACTGTGGCGATTTGTATCGGCTCTATCATGCGCAAAGTGAAGGGTGGGCGCACATCGTTTCAATCCCTGTTCAGTACAAATCCCACGCGCACAGAAGTGGTAACGCTGTTTCTGGCATTGCTGGAGCTTTTGCGTCTGGGCAGAATTTCTTGCTTTCAAGACAACACATATGAAGACATTATTCTTACCCCTATGAAGAAAAGAGCGTGAGAAAATGACGTCGTCCATGGAACAGAGCTTAGCCAACATTGTTGAAGCCATACTTTTTGTCTCCGGCGAACCGGTTGACATAAATGAAATGCAGCGCAATCTGAATGTACCGGAATTGGACCTCATGCGCGCGGTGGACACGCTTCAAACACAGTATGAGGATCAGAAAAGAGGCATATGCCTCAAGCGATTCGGCAGCCATGTTCAGCTTGCCACGAGGGCCGAGTATGCCCCTTTTGTAGAAAAGATGCTCCAGCCCGTCCAGAAACAGTCTCTCTCCCGCGCAGCGCTGGAAACACTCGCCGTCGTTGCTTACAGACAGCCGGTCACCCGCCTGGATATCGAAATGGTACGCGGCGTGAAGTGTGATTATTCTCTGCAGTCTTTGGTCCTAAAGGGCCTCATTCAGGCAGTGGGTCGAAAAGACACGGTGGGACATCCCATTTTGTACGCTACCACCGATATGTTTCTCTCTCACTTTGCTTTAGCCAGTCTTTCTGAGCTTCCCAAGCCGCCCGAAAAATCGAGTGCTGAAAGCACAGTGGAAGAAGCCATAGAATAACGCCTCCCGGTTGGGGAGGCGTTATGTGTGATTGATTGGAGTTAGATGGCTTTGAGTGTATCGCGGATATGCGTATAGACTGTCATGTAGTCTGTGTTGTACCAGCCCGGGCAAGAGACATGCATGGTAAGTAAACGACCGTCCAGCAGTGCCATGTGGACGCGTCCCCGAACGATGGTGCCATCAAACATGACGCCGCGATAGTTGCCGTAGTATCCGTCTTTATCAAGCAGCGAGCGGCGGCTGATGGTGGTTGCTTGCCACTCATCATAGTTGACCTGTCCAAGATCATTCAGGCGGGTGCGAAGATCGGTCTGCAGGGAGCTTATGGTGTAGCTGCTGCCCACGGGCGTAATATTGAACGAAATCTCCACGGGATAATTGTCCTTAACCATGGAGGCAGGTTCGCGCAGCACGAAGGCATCCGGTTGGGTTGCGTCAACCTCGTAGCCGGCTACAGACTCGAAAGTCAGTCCCAAATTGTCCGCCGTGTAGCTCGCATACGTGAACACGAGCGCTTGCCGAGGCGTTGGGGTGGGCAGATCCACCGGATCGATCGGGATAGGCGTGGCTCCTGCGCGGGCGTGAACCTGCGGCTGCTCCTGATTGGCAATCAGCGCTTCGGGATCCTCTTCGCTCGCCGGATCGTAGTCTTCCGGAAGCGTCGTATCAAACGAAGGCAGCGGAACCTCAGTAGCAGTAACCATAGCGGGCTGCTGCGTAGGTATATCGCTGGGCGGTGCGTTTGGCACCGTGGGGTCCTGATTGCTGCATGCGGTCAGCAGCACAAGCGTAGCAAGAAGGATACAGATGAAAACGATCCTCTTGTTCATAATACGACCTCCATCCTCTGCGGCATTTTTCAGAACATCATAAACCTTTACGCAATTGTAACAATTTTGTAGTCTTTCGTCAAGCCATTATTGAGAAATCACGTTTCAGGGCTCTTTTCGGTACATGGGGTGGTATATGCGCCTGTCCAGTGACCAAACACGCTCACTGAAGACGCCTTCAGGTATGCGCGCAAGGATGCCTTCCATCTCATTCATGCGCGCGTCAATGACATCGATAAAATGGAGGAGTTCGGCTTCGGGGAACATGGGTTTGCGGGGACTGCCGTACTCCGCCTCGCCATGGTGACTGAGGATCATATGTTCCAGCAGCAGCAAATACTCGTCTTCCAGCGGTACGTTGGTGGCACTTGCCGCATCGCGCACTCTTCCTGCTTCGCGTACCAAATGTCCCAACAAAAGGCCGTCACGCGTGTAGTCGCTTACGTTTCCGTATTCGTCGCTGGCCATTTCGTAAGTTTTACCAAGGTCATGGACGATCACACCCGCCTTCAACAAATCGCCATCCAATTGGGGATAGCAGGCAAGCAGTGCTTCCGCCACTTTGAGCATATTGGTCGTGTGGTGCAACAGGCCTGATCGTTCCGCGTGATGCAAGCGTTGCGCGGCGGGGAAAAACAGGAGCTTGTCTTTCACATCATCCACCATCCAGCGGACTACCTTGCGCAGGTTTTCATTTTTGAAACCGTCCAGCGCGTTGTAAACAGTCTGCATCATGCTTTCAGGCTTTTCCGGCGCACTGGTTACAAGCTGTGAGATGTCAACTTCGTCTTCTTCAGTCGTGACGCGCAGTTTTTCGACTCTGAACTGGAGCCTCCCATTAAACTCGGTGATGCTGCCGCGTACCTTAACAACGCTGCCCACTTTGGGTGCTTCCTGTGACGTGTTCCACACCTTGGCGTTCATGTCCCCGCTTGCATCGGACAGTGTTAAGTCAAGATAGGGGTTTCCGTTTCCGCCGGTACGGCTGTCCGATGAGCGAACAAGAAGAAAACCTTCAAAACGATCATCCTTTTGCAACGCGGATACCTTGGTCTGAGTCATCATATCCAGAGCATTATCCATTCCTTAAATCCTCAAATAGCGTGTAGTCGTCATGCCAGTAAAGTTTGATGGTATCAAGAGGGCCGTTGCGCTGTTTTGCAACGATAACTTCAGCGATATTGGTTTCCTCGCTCGTTTCATCGTAATAGCTTTCGCGGTGCAGGAACATGACGATATCCGCGTCCTGCTCGATGGAACCGGAATCGCGCAAGTCCGACAACATGGGGCGCTTGGACGCCCGTTGCACGTTAGCGCGCGACAGCTGCGCGCAGGCGACTACGGGGATTTTCAGTTCCAGCGCGATGGATTTCAGCTTGCGTGAAAGCTCGCTCACTTCCAGCTGCCTGTTTTCCACTTTGCCATCCGATGTCATCAGCTGCAAATAGTCGATGACAACGAGATCCAGACCCTTGTCCATCATCAGGCGGCGGCAGCGGCTGCGCAATTGCGTAGGGGTCAGGCTGGATGTGTCGTCCAGGTATAGGGGAGAGAGTGACAGCGGAGCAATCGCCGTTGCCAACTTTGTCCATTCCTTATCTTCCAGGATGCCGCTTCTTACATGCTGCATATTGACGCGCGCTTCGCAGCACAAAATGCGCATGGCAATCTGGTCGCTCGGCATTTCGAGGCTAAAAAAGGCGACTGATTTACCTTTCAAAGCCGCGTGCGTTGCCATATTGATGGCAAAACTGGTCTTGCCCATGCTGGGACGGGCACCGATTAGAACCAGTTCGCCGCCGTGCAGTCCCGTTAACAGGTTATCAAGCAGAGAAAACCCTGTTGGCACTCCGGATATGCCGCCTTTGTTCTTCTGCAGATCCTCCATTTTGACCAAGGTCGAATTCAACACCTCGCTGATATGCGTGAGGTGCTGGCTGCCTGTGCGCTTCATGACAATGTCAAAGATGGCCTTTTCTGCGTGGAGCAAAATGGCCGTAATATCCTGATGTTCTTCATAGCAATTGCGGCTGATGTCTGATGACGCCTTTATGAGCTTGCGCAGCGTAGACTTTTCCAGGACGATCTCAATATAGTGGCGTACGTTGACTGTTGTGGGTACAAAACGGACAAGATCAACTAAATATTCTATGCCGCCTATGCCGTCCAGCAGTCCGGTGCGCGACAGTTCCGCATCCATGGTGATCAAGTCCACCGCACGGCCTTGCGCGCTCAGGGTGCGCATGGCGGAAAAGATGGCGGCGTGCTGCTGATGGTAGAAGTCATCGCTTTGCATCATTTCCAGCGCTTCAATCAAAGCGTTGCTATCCTGAAGCAGCGCGCCCAGCACCGATTTTTCCGCTTCCGTGCTGTTGGGCGGGGTTTGATAATAGCCCGCCTGCATGCCGGGTGTCAGCGCGTTTTGCATTTTGATGATCTCACTGCTCAAGGGGTACTATATCCACGGTCATTTCGATCTTCAGGCCGGAAAACAGCCATACGCTGACCTGCGTCTCGCCCAGAGAGCGAATCGGTTCTTTCAGTTCGATCTTGCGCTTGTCGACCGCAATGCCGTGCTGCTTTTCAAGGGCTCCGGCGATTTCCTGTACCGTGACACTGCCGTACAGACGTCCCTTGTCACCGGCCTTGGCAGATACCGTGATGGTTTTTCCCTTAAGACTATCGGCGATTACTTGAGCTTCGCGCCGCTGCTCTTCTTCTTTTTGCCTTTCTGCCTCGTTGCGCCGCTCTACCTCTTTGACGGCGCCGGCAGTCGCCTCCATCGCCCATTTGCGCGGCAGCAAGTAGTTGCGGGCGTAACCGTCGCTCACATTGATGATTTGATTTTTTTTGCCCGTTCCGGGAACGTCATTAAGCAGGATGACTTTCATATTTTTACCTCCCTAAAAAGTAATGCGCCTATATCTGTTGGTCGGGCATATGGCGCAAATGGCGGAAATCCAGCAACTGGTCTGCTAAACCCATCCAAAATAACACAGGGGGCAGGATGAGCAAAACCATCAGCACCAGTACTTTCCCGATAGCCGCTCCTACGCTTCGGCTCCTAAACCACCAATAGAGGGCGGCCGAACCCTGTATGACGTACACGGTATTGAACACTGCATACATCATTTGCCCCGTGTATGCCATCGTCTCGCTGGCCATACGTCCCATGACATATCCTATCACAAGCGGCCACAGGTACCGTGATGCCGTTTTTGGTATATGCCACACAGCGAACGGCGGCATCTTCAGAATGCCGGCTTCTTTTTGCACAACCTTGTTGGCTATGTGCACCGCCAATCCCAATCCCAAGGAGCTTAGCTGCAGACTGTAGGATGACAGCAGTGTCGGGACAAGCGCGCGCATCCA
>LFTR01000219.1 GCA_001513425.1 Clostridiales bacterium DTU024 | reverse complement strand
AGCTGTCCCCTATCGGCGTATTCGCCTTGATGCTGGAAGTAGTCGCCGTCAATGGCGCGGCCATTGTGGGTTCCCTGGCGCTGGTCATCCTGGTGGCTTATATGGCCTATCTGACGCACGTGCTTGTGGTCTACGGCTCCAGCGTCAAGTTCTTCAGCCACATGAGCGTTGCCAAGTTCTTTAAGGGCGCGGCGCCCGCTATGATCACCGCCTTTACCACCACATCCTCCAACGCCACCCTGCCTGTTTCCATTGAATGCGCCAACAAGCTGGACGCCGAACCGGAAGTTGCCGGTTTTGTGCTGCCGTTGGGCGCCACCATCAACATGGATGGAACGGCCATCTACATGGGCGTTACCTCGGTCTTCATCGCGGCCGCCTTCGGCATCGATCTGACGCTGGGTCAGATGGCGACTATCGTACTCACGGCCACCTTGGCGTCTATCGGCACGGCGGGCGTGTCCGGCGCGGGCATGATCATGCTGGCCATGGTGCTGCAGTCCGTTAATCTGCCCGTTGCGGGTATTGCGCTGATTGCCGGCGTGGATAAGCTGTTTGACATGGGCCGTACCTCTTTGAATGTCACGGGCGACCTTTCCTGCACGATGTGGATCTCCCGCGCGGAAAAGCT
>LFTR01000266.1 GCA_001513425.1 Clostridiales bacterium DTU024 | reverse complement strand
GTGGATGGCCGCGACATCCCGCCCGTACAGCTGGCGCTGGATTTTGACAAAGGCAAATGGACGCTGCTGAGTGAAGACGGCGAAGGCTACCGCGACGGCACGGCGTATGACGCCAGCCCCCTGCCCCGGGCGCTAAAAAATCTGATGGACGGCAAGGATAAGTGGGAAGGCCGCCCCGCCGATCTGGCAGGCCTGCTGGAAGAAGCGAGCAGCGGCGCGTGTTCTTTGAACGCACGGGATGTCTATAGGTCCATTGAAAAGATCTTGCCGGAGCTGCGGGAAAGGGAAGGGATCACCGCGAAGAACGTGTACATGAAGGGCAGCCGCGTCATTCGCCTTGCGCGTACCGATGCGCCAGGTACTCAGGATACCGACGGTGAAAGAAACGAAGAGCCGATGCTGCTGCCCGAGGCCGCGGGGGATGTCCCGGAGCAGGCTGCCGGTGCGAAGCCTATGGAAAACGCCCTGCCTCAAAGCGTTGGGGAAGAATCCCGGGAACGCGCTCCGTTTGATGAGTCTTGGTTTGAGCCGGTGGAGTATACCGGACCGGAGAACGCCTGGGC
>LFTR01000145.1 GCA_001513425.1 Clostridiales bacterium DTU024 | reverse complement strand
GTCCATTTGCCTTTGTCAAAATCCAGCGCCAGCTGTACGGGCGGGATGTCGCGGCCATCCACGTACAGCTGGGCTTCGCTTTCCTGCCGTTTGCCATCCAGGATGAGCACGCAATCGCATACGCCCGTCAGCCCCGTGGAGCCCGAGACGCGCTCATACACGTCCGTTTCCTTAAAACCGCCGGAGGACTTGCGCAGATGGTGGATCAGCAGCAGGCACAATCCGTGGTCCAGCGCGAAAGCCTGCAGCCTGCCCATGATGCGCGTATCCGCTTCGTACACGTTTTCACCGCCTGTGCCGGGGCTTTTGACGCGCGCCAGCGTGTCGATGATGATCAGCCTGGTGTCCGGATGCTGCGAAACGAACTCCCCCAGCGCGTCCACCAGACCCTCGTCCATGCGCGGGGCGCGGTGGGTGATGTACAGGTCATCGGGCAGCGTACCCTCGTGCAGCGCGGCCAGGCGCTCTTTAACGCGGTATTGGCGGCTTTCCAGGTCCAGGTACAATGCTGTGCCTTGGCGCGTGGCGCGGTTAAGGCACGGCGTGCCCTGCGCCACACAAAGCGCCAGATCCATGGCAAGCCAGCTTTTGCCCTTTTTGGGCGCGCCTGCCAGCAGGCACAGCCCTGCGGACAGCGTGTTATCCAGCACCATGACGGGCTTTTCCAGAAGCGTGTCACAGATCTCCGAGGGCCGGTACACGGGGAGGCTTTCTGAAGCCACGGGTTTGGGCTTGACATGCGTGGGCAGATTCTTGTTCATCTCTTTCACGATCAGCGTGCGCCCTTCCTTGGGGCCAAGCGTCAGGTACAGGTCGCTTAAGTCCTTGCATCGCTTGTCGATATCCGCGCAGCTGAAGCGGCAGATGGGGCCGGTGTGGCCGCCCTCACGCAGCAATTGCGACGTGCGGGTGACGAAGGTCTGCCCGCCGGCGTCATTCTCCACGTGGATCCAGACGGGGCGGTTTTTGATGTATTTGGCCACCCACTCCTTTTTGAAGCTGGCCGCACCGGGGATGCCCAGGCACGCCAGCGACATTTGCCACATGCTTTGCGCGTCGCTTTCGCCCTCAACCAAAATGATCTGCTGGTTGCTGCGGTTGCCCGGTATCCACACGCCGTAGGGGATGATGGCGCTGCCCGTCTTCCAGGTAAACCGGTTTTCGGCGCCCGGCGCGTGGCGGCAGCGCACGGCCACGGTTTGGTGGTTTTCGTCAAAGTAGGGTATCGTGACGCCCCTGGCATCATCGCCCATCCCCAGCATATTGATGAACCTTTCGTTGAAGCCCTTTTGCTGAGCGTAGTCCCTGAGTGTAAATGTCCCGGTCAAATGATCACCCCCTTCACGATAAGGACCAGTTCACGTGCTGCCTCCACCGTGCGTACGCCGCGCACGGCTGCCCACAGGTCCGCCGAGTCGCCCCCGCGGCCGCAGCCGAAACAGTACCAGCGGCCCGAACGGTCAAACATCATCGAGGGCGTATACTCCCCGTGCAGCGGGCACAGCGCCCAGCCGCGGGCGCCCTTCCAGGTGACCTGAATGTTAAGCAGCCGTGCTGCCTCGTCCGCCGGGATCCTCCGGCACAGTTGGAACAGATTCATCCTGCCTTGGGTTCTGTGGCTGTTCATGGCCATCCTCCTTCTGAGGACGGGAACTTGTGTTCGCGTGCCTCCCCGACATCATCTCTAATTTCGGGCTGACATGCACTGACACGTCGGAGCGTCGGAAT
>LFTR01000080.1 GCA_001513425.1 Clostridiales bacterium DTU024 | reverse complement strand
TTTTTTGTACATCATAAACTGCTTGCAAATCTTACAGCACAGTGCTATGATTTGAATAGTTCTTATACCATACCAAGAACTGACAGGTTGTTACAATAAGGTAACAAACCGCAAAGCTCTGACATCCTGCAAAGGGTGTCATCTTTTTTATGATTTTTTTGACAAACTTTTTATAAAAATGTATAGTATTCATTAAAAGCAATGGATTTATATGGAGGACAGTCGGATGGAGACGGATTATCGACAGCAGATTCGTTACGGCATTGGGCTTGATATTGGGATTAAGTCCGTTGGCTGGGCTATTGTTGGTCTGGATGAGCGCGATGAACCTTGTGGCATCCTTGATATGGGCGCTCGTATATTTGTTCAAGCAGAGCATCCAAAGGATGGCGCCTCACTGGCCTTACCGCGCCGCGAAGCCCGCAGCGCCAGAAGGCGATGCCGCAGACGGGCACACCGCAAGGATCGTATCCGTTTATTGCTTGTAAATGAAGGATTGTTAAGCCAAAAGCAACTTGACGGCCTCTTTGAACATAAAGAGCTTGAAGATATCTATCTTTTGCGCGCCCGGGCGCTGGATATGCCGCTGAAACCAGAAGAGTTTGCGCGGGTATTGATTCACTTGTCGCAGCGCCGGGGTTTCAAATCTAACCGCAAAGCAGACAATGTCAATAAAGAAAGTGATCTGTCACTCAGCGAAGCCGAGGTAGAAAAAAGCAAACTGCTTAACGCTGTGAGCCTGAACAAACAGCGAATGTTGGAAGGCAATTGGCGAAGTGTCGGCGAAATGTTTGCGCGCGACCCCTTTTATGAAGTACACAAACGCAACAAAGGCGGTCAGTATCTTTCCACTGTACACCGGGATATGGTTGAAATGGAAGCACGCCTTTTGTTTAAGCGCCAGCGTGACTTTGCCCAGCCTTGGGCAAATGAAGAGTTTGAGGAGCAATTTATAGAGATTTTGCTTAGTCAGCGTTCTTTTGACGAGGGTCCGGGCGGCAACAGCCCCTATAGCGGCAATCAGGTGGAGAAAATGCGGGGTACTTGTCTGTTCACCAATGAAAAACGCGCCCCCAAGGCAGCCTGGTCCTTTGAGCAGTTTCGTTTTTGGGAAAAGGTCAACCACCTGAGAATTCAAACCGGTTTTCAAGGGCGTCCCCTAACAATGGATGAGAAACAGCTTATCCTAAAAGAAGCACTGGAAAAGGAGAAGTTAGAGTATCACCACCTCAGATCTCTGCTTAACTTGAAAGATGAGGAACGTTTTAACGATCTTAACTATCACGGCAAAAAATCTAAAATTAAAGGCAAAGAAAACAAGACTTTCGCAGATATAACCAAAGATACGGAGTCTAATTCGTTCGCTCATTTCAAAGCCTATCATATCCTTCGAAAAGCCTTGAACCGTGTGCACAGCGGCCGTATCAATGAATTGAATGAGGATACGCTGGATGCGATAGCGGATGTCCTCAGCTGCTATAAGCAGGATGATGCCATCAGACTGCAGCTGGAAAACCTCCCCCTGCAAAAAGAGGATATAGAAGCTCTGTTGTCCGTTTCATCCTTCAGCGGGTTTGCGCACCTATCCTGCACCGCTTGCCGCCTATTGCTTTCCC
>LFTR01000274.1:1335-13196 GCA_001513425.1 Clostridiales bacterium DTU024 | reverse complement strand
AAATCAGGCGTCAGACGGCGTGTCATGTATTTTACATAAAAGTAAGTCGTTGTGCCGCCTGCAAGGGCCATCAGCCCGAACGGAACCCACAACCCCTTGAGGTCGGATATATCAATGGAAGCAATGCCCGCAACGATCATCAGGTCAAACGCCAGGCCGGAAATGCGGTTGAGCAGGTAGTTGTTCTGATATTGGCGCGTCATCACTTTGCTTTTGCGCAGAGCGTCCAGCAGGGATCGCACTACCATGGCCACCACAGAACCGGTGATGAAATTGAAGCCCCACAGCAGCGGCGATAAAGTTTTGGAAAAGCCCGGAGAGGCGGCGAAAATGAGCGCATCCAGTCCCATCGTCGTCAGATAAGTCAAGAGGTAAGTCAGCATGATGAGCGCCGTCTGCATGGACAGTCTGTCTACCGATTCAGACAGCGGCACTTCGTTTGCATCCTGGAAGGTCTCGGTGGTGACGGAGCCGGAAAGCCTGTCCGCTACATTAAGATACTGCCCGCGGCTCTTAATGATGCGCCGCGTATACCACACGCCCACCAGGCACGCGCAAAGGTAGCCCGTTGCCGCCAGCGACAGTCCAAAGGAGCGCCCCCCAATAAAGCCCAGCGCCTCATACGTGCTGCCCACGTTGTTGGCTTGGCCGGGGCCCTGTCCGAAGGCCATCGGCAAAAGGATGCCCGCGGCGGGGAAAAACGCCGGCATCACGGTGTAAAACAGGACAATGCCGATCAAAAGGCCTACCACCGCCTGCATCAGGTACGTAGATACGATCAGCGCGCCGCTTCTAAAAGCGTATTTCTTGCCGAAGCTTTTTTTGCTTGTGCGCAGCGACATCGCGATAAAGCCCACGGCAATACCGTGATAGGTGACAATTTCAAGCAGTTCCTTGGGAATGTTGAGTATACCGGTGGCTCTCAATGCCAGCAGCAGAAACCCGGCCAGCACGGCTACGGGCATCAGCAACGCGCGAATAAACTTGACCTTGCGTGTCAATACATTGGCCAAGAGCATCAGTGCCGCGATGACGCCTCCCCAGAGAAAAACGTTCCACAGTTCGGTGTTTGCGCTCGAATAATCCATTTTAGTCTCGTCCTTCTTTCACAAATTGCCATGCGTCCCGGTATTTGAGTGCGCTTCGCGCATAAGGAGAATCAATTTGGTAATGCAGCCCCTGCGCGGTGGAAAACAGCAGAGTACCTTTACGGTAGATTTCCATTCCGCATATGTCCGCTATGGGGAATCGTGTGTCTCCTACACAAAGGGCATTTGGGGAAATGGTGAGGAGTCCTTTGGCTACCGCCTGCAGGCTGTGCCCTTCCCCGCGCAGGCTCAATTGCTGGTTGTCATCCCTAAACAGGGGATTGTCCCCAGCGGTTTTTACCATTTCCCTGAGGTGTTCACGCTGCCACGCCATCCACTTGTCAACACTGCGAAAAGGCAAGTCATCCGCAAAAAAGCCGGTGGGCAAATAGCGCGCCCGCATGCCGCATGTGCAAGCGACCCTATCATCCCGGGTATTCAGCGCGCCCACGGACAAGCATTTGGGACAACAGTACAGCGCGTACTCCAGCCCCTCTGCCAAACGCCGCCCGCGATAGGGGATCTGCTCCGTTTCCTGCCGGGCGTAGGCGTCTTCGCATAAGTCGGTCAGGAGGGCAGCGTTGATGCTGTCGGCGCTCATACCTTTCAATTGTTCGGGTGAATAGGTGTTGATCACGTGTCCGCGCGTTTTGCCGCGCCTGATGCCGCGCCCCCACCGGGGCATGGCGAAGTAGGCGCCTTCTATGCGGTAGGTGATAAGGCCTGCACCTACCGTCCGCAGCAGTGTACCGGTTGCTTGCGGGATGCACGCGGTGTGCCCGTCAAAGGTAGTGCTGCCCTCAGCATACAGGCACACATTGCCTTTTTGGCGCAGCCAGCGCAGCATGCCCATAGCTGTCTGCACGTCCGCGGTGCCCTTCTGTTTGGAAATGCATCCGAACATGTCGCCGATCAGCCACGCAACAAAACGGTTGCGAAACAGCGATTCACCCACCACGAAGGTCATGGGTTTTTTGAGTGTGCGGGCAACGAAGAAAAAATCCAATTCCGTGACATGGTTGGATATGATCACATAGGGAGAGGGAAAGTCCGGTGCTTCTTCACTTTCAAAACGAAAGCGGCGCAAAACAAATGGCGCGATCAGCCCGCGGAGCACGCGGTACAGTATTGCGTTGCGCCGCAGCGCCTTCCCACTGGGTATAGGCAAGCGATCCCCCCTTCTGCGGGCGTAATTGCGCCCGCGCCATACCATGATACGATAATCAAGCATTTTCTGCAACGACTGCTTGACATTGACGTAGCGTTAAGGTTTATGATGGCTTTGGAGGGAGGGAGAAGATGGAATACATCATTGCCAAACTGGCCAAGATCTCCGGTGTAAGCACCAGAACGCTGAGGTTCTATGATGAGATTGGGCTGCTGAAACCGGCACGATGGACCCAAGGGGGCTATCGTGTATATGCAGACAAGGAAGTCGATCTGTTGCAGCAAATTCTGTTTTTCAGGGAGCTGGATATGCCGCTGGGTGACATCCGGGACATTCTCCATTCAGATGATTTCAGCGATATCCAGGCGCTGGCAGGACATCTAAGTAAACTTGAGGACAAACGCGCAAGACTGGACAAACTCATTACAAACGTTAAAAAAACCTTGCGCCAAAGGAGAGGAAAAACCACTATGAGTGACAAAGAAAAATTCGAGGGCTTCAAGCAAGAATTGATCGCACGGAACGAAAAGAAGTACGGCAAGGAAATCCGCGAAAAGTACGGCGATAAAGAAGTGGACTCTTCAAATCAAAAATTGGCGGGTCAAAGCCAGGAGCAGTATGATCTCGCGCAAGAACTATCTTCCCAAATCAACGCCCTTTTGAAGCAGGCGATGAAAACAGGGGATCCGGCCGGTGAACCCGCGCAGGCGGCATGCGAAAAACATGCGCAATGGCTGCGCCTCTATTGGAAAGAATATTCAAAGGAAACGCACAAAGCGCTGGGCGACATGTACGTTTCGGACCCGCGCTTCACCGCCTACTATGACGCCGTCGTTCCGGGGAGCGCCACCCTGCTGCGCGACGCCCTTTACATCTATTGTGAGGAATAACAAGTAAGTTGCCGCAATGAACGGCACTCCCTCAGTTGGCTCTACTTCCAACAAAAGGTGTGCCGTTCATTTGGCGGCGGCAGTCACTTGTGCGGTTTGACAATGTTGCGGCACAAGTGAGCCCATTACTCGTCCGCGATGATATTACGAAGCACGCCCAGCTGGTCGGATTCCACGGTGACTTCGTCTCCGGGCTTCAGCCAGTCCTTTTCAAGCGGGGGTACGCGGCCCATGATGACCCCTTCACAGGTGCCGGTATAGATGATATCGCCGGGGTTCAGCTCAAAGAACTGCGATACATCGGCGATCTGCGTCGGGATATCAAAAATCATCTTGCTGACCAGGCTGTCCTGCCTTATTTCGCCGTTGATGGTGCCGCGGATGTTGAGTGTGCTTTCGTCGACGGCATCCTTGGTAACGATAGCGGGGCCGAGCGGGCCGAAAGTATCAACCGCTTTGCCGATGAGCCACTGTTTGGAGCGGAACTGCAGATCCCGCGCGGAAATGTCGTTGCCCAAGGTGTAGCCGTAGATGTAGTCGCGGGCTTGCTCTTTGGGGATATAGCGGCCTCTCTTGCCGATAACGACGACGATTTCGGCTTCCGCGTCATGCTGCGCGGAAGCCTTGCAGCGTATGACTTTGCCGCCATGCCCGACAAGCGCGTTTTTAAACTTGTTGAACCAGACGGGGTGCTCCGGCAGTGCGCGCTCACCTTCGCTGCTTTCGCGCACATGTTCCCTGTAATTGAGGCCGACACACAAGATGAGGTTGGGAGAAACAACAGCGGGGGCGTAAGCGATTTCTTTTTTGTTCAGGAGGGGATAGTGTCCCGCCGCCAGCTCCCTGAGCCTGTTGAACACATCGTCGCCGCCCCGGATAGCTTCGTCTGTGCAGGCAGGCATGTCGGGGGAGAGGGCGGTGACGTCAAGTATACCCTTCTCCAGATCCAGGCCCAGGTGCACATTGCCGTTTCGGATGAAATTCAGTAGTCTCATGCGTTTTTCCTTTCGTCGTGAGCCAAAAGACTTGTTGGACCATTTGTTTCTGAGGTACAACGCTGCTGCGATGATTACGGCTAGCGCCGGGAATATCGCGCTAATCGGGAAGGCAACGATGATAGTGGGGTTTCTTCGGCTGTCGATCAGGGTGCGGCGAAAGTTGGGCTCAATGATACGGATGAGTATTTGACGCAGCACCATGGAGATCGCGGTGAAGCCGTGCTTGAGGGCTGAGAAAGCGAATGCATCCCGAGCGCCTTCCCCGGCGTATCCGAGCCAAAACCTATATTCTCTCGACCACTCTTCCATCGGTGGACAGCGTTACCACCGACCAAGGCAGGAACTTGCCGCTTTGCTGCAGTGCGTTTTTGACCGCACGCTCCAGGCCGCCGCAACAGGGCACCTCCATGCGCACTACCGTGACGGAGCGAATGGCGTTTTCCCTTATGATATCTGGCAGTTTTTCCGTATAATCCACATCATCCAGCTTTGGGCAGCCGATCATGGTCACTTTGTTTTTCATGAAGTCCGCATGGAATCCGCCGTAGGCATATGCCGCGCAGTCGGCCGCTATCAAGAGATTTGCGCCGTCAAAATAAGGCGCTTTTACAGGGGCCAGTTTGATCTGCACGGGCCACTGCCGTAAATGGCTTATGGAGGGCACGGCAGTATCTGCAGCGGCGACGCTGTTTTCCATCGTGCGCGCCACCGTTCCCGGGCATGCGCATGAAGGCGCCGGCTTCTCTTTTGCGGATTGGTTACGTTTGACTGCTTCCTCATCAAAGGCGGCGGCTTCCCGCTCCACGAAACTGATGGCGTCTGTTGGGCATGCGGGCAGACAGTTGCCCAATCCGTCGCAATAGTCATCCCGCAGGAGCTGCGCTTTGCCGTTCACCATGACGATGGCGTCTTCCAGGCATGCGCTGGCGCACGCGCCGCAGCCGTTGCATTTATCCTGATCAATGTGAATGATTTTTCTAAGCATAAATACCTCCTAAGTTTTACCCGGTTATTATACAATATTGGCGCAAAACCTGCACGCGCGACATGCGGATGAAAGAAAATGCAGGCGAAATACACCAATTGTCCCAAATATGACCAGTTAGGCCTCCTTATTGGATATTTTCTGTATCTTACTTGCAAAAGATACGGACGTAAAGTATAATTACCCCAACCAAATGTTAGACGGTTGCCAATATGAAGGAGGTTTCCACAATGATCGGAGCTGCTAAATTCAAGAAACTGTTCGCACTTCTCATGGTCCTTACCCTCATGCTGCCCGCTTTCGCCCTGGGTGAAACGGCGTACGCAGGCACCATCAAAATCGGCGTGTACGAACCGGCCAGCGGCGACAATGGCGCGGGCGGCAAGCAGGAAACGTTGGGCGTGGAATACGCCAATTTCGTCGCGCCTTCCGTAACTCTGTCCGATGGCGAATATAAAGTGGAATTAGTCCATGCGGACAACCAGTCTTCCACCGACAAAGCGCCCTCTGCCGCCCAGACTTTGGTCAGCGCAGATGTGTCCGTCGTGCTGGGTTCCTACGGTTCCTCCGTGTCCATCGCGGCGGCAGACATTTTTGACCAAGCGGGCCTGGTTGCTGTTGGCCTTAGCTGCACCAATCCGCAGGTAACCTTGGGCAACCCGCTGTACTACCGCGTGTGCTATCTGGATCCCTTCCAGGGCACGGTACTGGCCAGCTTCGCTTTGGAAGAATACGGCGCTAAGAAAGCCTATACTTTGGCGATGCTTGGCGAAGACTACGGCGTGGGCCTGGTCAATTACTTCACCGAAGCCTTCAAAGCTGCCGGCGGCGAAGTGGATGGCGAAACGTTCCCCGAGGGCACCAGTGACTTTACCGCTTATCTCACCACCGCGTTCAATAACGGCGCGGAAGTCATTTTTGCCCCTACTTCCACCCCCTATGCCGCGCAGATCATCACGCAGGCTGCTTCCAACGGCATCACCATCCCGATCCTGGCGGGCGACACGTGGGACAACTCCGTTATTGTTGAGGCGGCCAAGACCACCGATGTCAAAGTCAGCGTTTCCACCTTCTTTGACGAAGGCGACACCTCTCCCAAAGCAGTCGAGTTTGTTACCGGTTTCAAAGCCTGGCTCAACGCGAACCCCGATAAGCTTGTCAACAACGGCGGTAATGACGGGATCGCGGGCGTCACCCCCCTTGGCTATGATGGCTATATGGTGGCGCTGGAAGCCATTAAAGCGGCCGATTCTGCCGATCGCGATGACATTGCCGACGTGATGGCAGGTATCACCTATGACGGCGTCACCGGCGCTATTGTGTTTGACGAAAACGGCGATGCCATTCGTGACCAGGCCTTTATCAAGGCGACCGAAAACGTGGCCGGCACCTGGACATTCGTCAAGGTGCAGGGCATCATCAAGTAAATAAAGCTAACGCACGGTTCCATGCGGCAAAAAGGGGCCGATCGAGTTGTCGGCTCCTTTTTGCCTTGACGTATGCCGCATAGGGCCTGCGCCTGCTCTCATGTATCGGAGGAATTGAATGCAGGAATTTATTACGGCTAACCTGCCTTACCTGCTCGGCGGCATATCCGTCGGCGGCCAATACGCGCTGATTGCCGTAGGATACACCATGGTATACGGCATATTGCGCCTCATCAACTTCGCACACGGAGATATCTTCACTGTGGCGGGTTTTTTCATGGTGTATCTGAACGCCACTATGCCCGTCGCGGTGTCCTTGCCGCTGACGATCCTGCTCATCATCGCTTTGGGCTTTTCAGTGGAACGGGTGGCTTACAAGCCTTTACGCAACGCGCCGCGCATGTCGGTCATGATCTCCGCTATAGGTGTCAGTTACCTTTTGCAGAACCTTATGTGGTACGTGACGGGCGGCCTTGCGAAACAGTACCCTACCATTCCCTGGATCTCAAGCAGCATTACCATCTATACCGCGACCACAAAAATGGTCACGCTGGTAACACCTATTTTAACCATCGTGCTGGTCGCTCTGCTGGTGCAGCTTATCAATCACACCAAGATCGGCATGGCGATGCGTGCCGTCAGCAAGGATTTTGAAACCGCGCGGCTGATGGGCATCAAGATCGACCGTGTTATTTCCGCTACGTTCATCATCGGGTCCGCGTTGGCCGGTATCGGTTCAATTCTGTATTTCTCCAATTATACGGCCGTTACCCCTACCGCCGGTGCGATGCCGGGCCTGAAGGCGTTTGTGGCGGCGGTGTTTGGCGGTATCGGCTCTATCCCGGGCGCGGTCATCGGCGCCTTTATCATCGGCATCAGCGAAAACATCATCAAGGCCGTGGGGCTTACCACTTTTTCGGACGCCTTTACTTTTGCTTTGCTGATTGTTGTACTGATTTTCAAGCCCACCGGCCTGTTTGGTGAGGCTGTCAACGAGAAGGTATGAGCATATGAAAGCTTTAAAATGGACGGGCGGGATCCTGCTCATCATCATCGCTGTCGCGCTGCTTGTTTCTTCTATCAGCGCGCAAAGCGACCTGGAAGGTCTCCTTAAGCGGCTGGACGCTCAAAACGTGGTGGATTTGAACCCCAAAATGCTGGCCGACCGCGACCGCGTATTGGAAAGCCATCTGGATAATGACAGGGACAGGACACTGCGCAATCTGGACAGATACCTGGAGCGCCATGGAGATCTTCTGTTACTGGAAGGGACGCATGCACTGGAATTGACGGCGTTCCGCTCCGGCCCCATAGTGTCGTCCGTGGGTGTATTACTGATGGCAATCGGGGCGGCACTGTTGGCGACAGTTATTTCGGGCAAGGCAGCGGTGCGAAAAGCGGCGCTCTACGCGGTGGGTATCGTGCTGCTTTACGTCTGCGTTTATGTGGTCGAACAGATCGCGGGTACATCCTCCATGCTGGTAACGGTACTCAAAAAGGGCGCCATTTATGCGCTGCTGGCTGTATCGATGAACCTGCTTAACGGCTTCACGGGGCTGTTTTCCCTGGGCCAGGCGGGTTTTATGCTGATCGGCGCATACACCTACGCCATGTTTACCATCCCCGTGGAAAGCCGCGGCCAAGTCTACCAGTATTATGCGGGCGGCCTGATCCAGTTCCAAATGCCTGTGATCCTGGCGATCATCCTGGCAGGGCTGGTGGCGGCATTCTTTGCCTATCTCATCGGCCTTCCGGTGCTCAGGCTCAAGAGCGACTACTTGGCGATCGCCACCCTCGGTTTTGCGGAGATCATCCGCGCCGTGTTTCAGTATGACGGGTTGGGGCCCATTACTAACGGTTCCAACCTGTTGCGCCGCTTCACCACATTCAATTCGGCCTTGTTCCCCTTCATTGCTGTGGGGATCTGCATTTTGCTCATCATATTGCTGATCAACTCCACTTACGGCCGCGCATTCAAGGCGATACGTGATGATGAAGTCGCTGCGGAAGCCATGGGCATCAACCTGCCGCAGCATAAGAGCATGGCTTTCGTCATCAGTTGCTTTTTTGCGGGCGTGGGAGGCGCGTTGCTTGCCATGTATCAGACAACGGTGCAGGCCAGTGCTTTTAAGGCATCCATGACATATGAGATCCTTTTGATCGTCGTGCTGGGCGGCATGGGCTCCGTGTCCGGTTCGGTCATTGCCAGTTTCCTGTTCATTGCCGCTTCCGAGTGGTGGCTGCGCTTTCTTGATGCGGAGACCGTCATCGGCACGTTTGAAGTGCCGCTGCTGCGTTCCGGCTTTCGCATGGTCGTGTTCTCCGTTATTGTTATGCTGGTGGTGCTGTTTTATCAAAAAGGCATCATGGGCGACAGGGAACTGAGCCTCGATATGTTTAAGAGAAACGGCAAAGAAAAGCGGGGTGGCCGTAATGCCTGATCATGTGCTGGAACTTAAAAACCTTACAATGCAATTTGGCGGCGTTGTTGCCGTCAATGACCTTAGCATGAATATTGACAAGGGCGAGATCGTGGCGCTCATCGGACCCAACGGCGCGGGCAAAACGACGGCTTTCAACTGCGTGACGGGCGTGTATGCGCCGACCAACGGCCAGGTGCTCTTTGGCGGAAAAGTCATCGTATCCAATCATCCTTCGGGCAAAATGGCCAAAATGTATTTGGGCGCGGATAAAGACAAATTCCACCAGGTCGCGGCGCCCTCGCCGGACAAAATCACCCGCATGGGCATTGCTCGCACATTCCAGAATATCCGCTTGTTTAAGACCCAAACGGTTTTTGACAACGTGCTGATCGCCACGCACTTGCACCGCACCAGCAATCTCTTCACCGCGGTGCTCAGGCTCAATTCCTCGGAAGAAAAAAGCATGCGTGAAAAAGCCATGCACTTGCTGGACATTGTGGGGCTCGCGGACGCTAAAGATGAGAAGGCGACCAGCCTCCCTTACGGCAAGCAGCGCAGGCTGGAGATTGCCAGAGCATTGGCGACGGATCCTACGCTTTTGCTGCTGGACGAGCCGGCCGCGGGTATGAACCCGCAGGAGACGGATGATTTGTCCGAATTCATCGTGGAGCTTCGCAACCGCTTTGATCTCACCATCTTCCTGATTGAGCATCACATGGCGTTGGTTATGGATATTTCCGACAGGATATACGTTATTGACTTTGGAAAGCTGATTGCATCGGGCCTGCCCCAAGAGGTGAGGGATGATCCCGAAGTCATTACAGCCTATCTGGGGGTGGATGAAGATTGAGCATGCTGGAAGTGAAGGGTCTTAAGGTCAATTATGGCGGTATCAAGGCGTTGGACGGCGTCTCCTTTAAAGTGGAGCAGGGACAAATTGTCACTTTGATCGGCGCCAATGGCGCTGGCAAATCAACAGCTTTGCGTGCCATTTCGGGTTTGGTGCCTGTGCAGGGCGGCAGCGTCATTTTTATGGGGGAGGACATCACGGGTAAGGATACGCAGAAGATCGTTGAAAAGGGTATCGCCATGGTGCCGGAAGGCCGCCGTGTGTTCCCCAACCTTACCGTGCTTGAAAATCTGAAGATCGGCGCCTATTTGCGAAATGATAACGACGGCATCCTGCAATCAACGCAGTACGTCTATGATATGTTCCCCCGACTTAAGGAGCGCTTGTGGCAGATGGCGGGCACTCTCTCGGGCGGGGAACAGCAGATGCTGGCAGTGGGCCGCGCGCTGATGGCGCGCCCCAAATTGATGATGATGGATGAACCCTCCCTGGGCCTTGCGCCCCTGGTGGTACGGGATATATTCGCTATCATCAGGCGCGTGGCGCAAGAGGGGATCACGGTGCTCCTGATCGAGCAAAACGCCAACGCCGCATTGCGCGCCGCGCAATACGGGTACGTTTTGGAAGTGGGCCATGTGGTGCTGGAGGGCACGGGCGAGGAATTGCTCGCCAACCCCCAGGTTCGTGACGCGTACTTAGGGCAAGGGAAGAAGCGGCATTAGCCCATATGGAGCGGATCTCAAACTTGATGGGGAAACACAATCAAGACATGTCTAACATAATAACAGCATAGCCAACGGTTCCATTGACAGACTGGCATCTATCCCTTATCATTTGCTTGTTCAAAAAAGAGTCTATTATGGAGGAATGCATATGTCGAAATATTTCGGAACGGATGGTTTTCGGGGCGAAGCGAATATCGACCTGACCGTGGATCACGCGTTTAGGATCGGCCGCTATATCGGTTGGTATTATGGACGCTTCCATCCGGCCCGTGTCGTTATCGGCAAGGACACGCGCCGTTCCAGCTATATGCTGGAAGATGCCCTGTCAGCCGGTCTCACGGCATCGGGCGCGGATGTGTATCTGCTGCACGTTACCACCACGCCGAGCGTTTCCTATATCACCCGGACGGAGAATTTCGACTGCGGCATCATGATTTCCGCCAGCCACAACCCCTTTTATGATAATGGCATCAAGCTGCTTAACACAGCGGGCGAAAAGATGGAGGATGCCACCATCGAAAAAATCGAGGATTATCTTGACGGCAAGGGCGACGACGTGCCCTACGCCAAGCGAGAAAACATCGGCCGCACCAACGACTATGTGGCGGGGCGCAACCGTTATATCGGGTACCTGATCACCCTTGCGCGCCATTCTTACGAGGGCATGAAAGTGGGGCTGGACTGCGCCAATGGCTCCACTTGGATGATTGCCAAGAGCGTTTTTGAAACGCTGGGGGCCGAGACCCATGTGATCGCCAACCGACCCGACGGTCTCAACATCAACGAGAAATGCGGCTCCACCCATATCGAAAGGCTGCGGGACGTGGTGCGTGAAAACCACTTGGACGTGGGGTTTGCTTTTGATGGCGATGGCGACAGATGCCTGGCCGTGGATGAAAAGGGCAATGTGGTGGACGGCGATCTCATCATTTACATTTATGCCAATTACATGAAGGACGGCGGCCGTCTGACCAATAACGCTGTGGTGGCGACGGTCATGAGCAACTTCGGTTTCTTTAAGGCGCTGGACAAGGCGGGCATCGACTACATAAAAGCGCCGGTGGGCGACAAAAATGTACGCGACGCCATGCACAACGGCGGGTATGTCCTGGGAGGTGAACAGTCGGGGCACATCATCTTCTCCAAATACGCCAACACGGGCGACGGTATCCTGACCGCCATGAAGATCATGCAGGTGATGCTGGACAAAAAAGCGCCCCTGTCAAAGCTCGCGGAGCCGGTGGTAGTATATCCCCAGGTGCTCAGGAATGCCCGCGTCACTGACCGTGATGAAGCCATGCAAAACG
>LFTR01000274.1:0-1323 GCA_001513425.1 Clostridiales bacterium DTU024 | reverse complement strand
ATCGAAGAAGTCACTGCTGCCCTTGGCGACACGGGCCGCCTCTTGGTGCGCAAGAGCGGCACGGAACCCTTGCTGCGCGTCATGGTTGAAGCGCCAACGGAGGAATTGTGCCAGGAACACGTTAACCGCATGCTGGACGCGTTGAAAGAGCAGAATCTGCTGATCGGGGTGAAATAATGTTTGCTGTAAGTGAACTGCTGGATCTTGGCAAAACCATCGCAGCGGAACTTTTCAACGGAGCTGAGTATCCTTGGGACGTGCTGGATAAGATCAAGGATTTTATCCTGACTCTGGGCGCGACGCTGCCCGAAAGCGCGTTTTATCATCCTGCGGAGGATGTGTGGATCGCCAAAACGGCCCGCATCGCCCCGACCGCGTTTATCGCGGGTCCCTGCATCATTGACGAAAACGCCGAGATCCGCCACTGCGCGTTCATCCGCGGCAGTGCTATCGTGGGCAAAAACGCTGTCGTAGGAAATTCCGCCGAAATAAAGAACGCCGTGCTGTTTGACAATGTGCAGACGCCGCATTTTAACTACATCGGTGATTCCGTTCTGGGCTACAAGGCGCATCTGGGGGCCGGCGCGGTGACAAGCAACGTCAAGAGCGACAAGACGCTGGTGTCCGTCAAGATGGGCGATTCCGTTATCCAGACCGGACGCAAAAAGTTTGGCGCAATCGTGGGGAACGAGGTGGAAGTGGGCTGTAACAGCGTGCTTAATCCGGGCACCGTGTTGTTCCCGCATTGCCGCGTATATCCCTTGTCCAGTGTGCGCGGCGTGGTGCCGGCGAACGCCATCTTCAAGGATCAGCAGCATATCGTGCCTCAAAGGGACTGATCCCGCTGGCAGCAAACGCATTGCTGCGGGTTCCGGGGGGGGCGCGCGTCGAAATGCCTTTCGCTTCGTTTCCGCCACATGAGTGTGGCGGAGACCTACGCTGCAGAATTTCTCCTTCACGGCAAAAGGCAGGCTTTTTGCCGGATTGGGACGAACGTGGAGGCACGGCGCGGAAGGGATTGAAGGGCACGGCGATGCAAAAGCGAAGCGCATTTTCGCGGCGATCCCGTTCCTTCCGAAAAGAGGATGCAACACCTGTGTGTTGCGCCCTCTTTTCTTTTCGTCACGCCCTTGCGCCCAACGCTGGTGTGTGCTATTATCCCAAATTGAGAGGCATTCTCAATTTGAGGAATGGGGACGGGCGCTTGGCAGGATATCAGACGGAGCAGCGAAAAGCGCTGCTCAATTATATGTGCAGGCAAAACGGCAAGGCGCATACCGCAAGGGAATTGGCGCAGGGTATACGGCAAGATCCCGATATCAG
>LFTR01000239.1 GCA_001513425.1 Clostridiales bacterium DTU024 | reverse complement strand
TTCTCGTGCGGCGTCAGTACCGTTATTGTGGCGCCCGCGCGCGTCGTGCCAAAGATGGGCATACGGTCGCGGCCGCTTTCGTCGTCCATCGTGGCGGCCAGATCCAGCGGGATATCCTGCACCGCGCGGTTGATGGTCAGCGTCACGGTGTTCATGCGGTAGTACTGGCTGCGCACCATGATGTGGATCCTGTTGTCGCCGATGGGCTGGATGGGCGCGTTGTAGCTGATAAGGCCGTCCTGCGTGTTGACGTAGGAGGAAAAGTCCTCATCGTTGATAAACACCTGGCTGTTGGTCATCACCTGGAAACGGATGTTAAACAGCGGCATGCTGGTCTCCACATACGTCGTGTCCGGGCTTAGCAGCGTCAGCGGGCTCAGCTGTATGTCGATGGTGTAATTGACAGGGTCCATGGGGACCTGTTCGCCCGTTTCCGAACGCACAAAGGGCGTCAGCGTTACGTCCATGGTGGGCGGCAGGCGCGTGGACGGGTCGTCCGCAATTTCCTCGTGCAGCTCGTACCACATATAATCGGGCACCTGGAAGGTGGCATAGCCGCCCGTTACCAGGTAGCTTTTGCGCAGCTCCTTAATGTAGATCTGCGTGCCCTCTTTGGCGGGGATGCGGATGGTGTGCGCCGCCACTTCATTCATGATGGAGGCGGATATCTGCGGCTTGAGTTCCTCCGGCACCGTCTTTTCGGCAAACACGTAGGGCTGCAGGATAAAGTACCATGCGCTCAGCCCCAGGGCGCTTGCCACCAGCAGGATCGACACCAGGGGCAGGAAGCGCTTAAGGCCGAATATGGGCTGCGGGCGCATGCGCCTGGGGGGCAGCGGGATGGCGCCGGAGTTGCCCCTGCCGATGCCGGCCGTTTCGCTGTAGCCGTCCGACGTTCTTTGGTACGAGGGCGTGGTGGTGTAGCCGTCGTAATCCACGCGCTCGCCCGGCTGCACGGCGTAGGGGTCGTATCCCTTTTGCGCCTGGTCAAACATATTGTTTTTCCGCGCGCGGCTGCTGACGTTGGCGCCGGTCGGGGCGTACCCCTTCTTGGCGCCTTCTTCGCGCATAACCTGCTGGCGTATCTTTCCCCGGCGCTTGCGGTCGTGGTAGCTTTGCATCTCCCGCGCCAAACG
>LFTR01000251.1 GCA_001513425.1 Clostridiales bacterium DTU024 | reverse complement strand
ACTTTACAGCAACAAGATTTCAGTTGCATCACCCTCCGTTACTTTTTATCATGCCTCCTTTGCCCGCGGTGCTTTTTTCTTCCCCGCCTGAAGTGACCGCGCCGCCCCTTCGGTCATTTGCGACGCAAGCTCCCTGGAAGATCAATCTGACTCAGGAACGCTTTTTGCCTCTTCGAAAAATCAACAAAGATGTAGTCGGCTGGCTGACGATCGACAACTTTCTGGATCTTCCCGTGGTCCAGCGCGACAATAAATATTACCTGACACATGATTTCTACGGAGACAAGAGCCCTTTGGGCACCCTGTTCCTGGACGAAAATTACAAATTCAGCCCTCCTGGCGAGAATATGCTCATCCATGGGCACAACATGCGCGACGGTTCCATGTTCGGACGCCTGCAGAAATATGCCGAGCGGTCATTTTACACGCAGCACTGGATCATACGTTTTGAATCGCTCTATGAGTCAAGCGAATACGCTGTATTCGCAGCATTTACAGTGTCCGGGGACAGCGGTGAGCCAACCTATTTCCGCTACGCGTACAGCCATTTCGGCACGGACGCGCAGTTCACCGCGTTTATGAAAGACGTCAGGAAGCGCTCTGTGGTCAAAAGCGAACTGGATGTCGCGCCAAGTGACAGGCTGATCATGCTTTCGACCTGTGTAGGCGACAGCGACTACTTTGTGGTGATCGGCAGGCGCGTTAGAGATGATGAAACCCGCGCAGGCGTGGAAATGGCGAGCTTGATAGCCAATCACCCGTAAAAACGTCCGCTGGATGCCCTAATGAGCAGTACACGGTTCTTGCCGTCTATCGTCAATCCGGCTCCGGTCTTGGGTGACCGGTTTTTTTGTGCGAAACGAAAAGTCTCAGTACCTCAGAAACACCCGGATCACGCGGCTTTTCGCAGCCCGCTTATGAGGAGTTGAAATCCTCAGAGAAGTGGCGTATATAGAGAACATAAGACCATCGCACCGCACATGTCGGGGGTTTTCTGCACACGGATGGGAGTGATAACGTTTGGACAATGTTCTTGTCGTTTTTCTAAAAATAATGCCCATTATCCTGCTGCTCCTGTTGGGTGTTTGGATGCGCAAAAGCCATTTTGTGAGCGCGGACGTCATTAGCGGCATCAAGAAAATCACGCTTAATATCGCCATACCGTCCATATTGTTCACCACATTTTTCCGGGCGGACATGACGCAGGAAATGCTGATGTTGGCGGCCGTTACGTTTGCAGCGTGTTTGACAGCGTTTGGACTGGGTTTCCTGATAAAAAGGCAGCGCAGATCCACGAACCCGTATTTGCCTGCCCTGTTCACGACGTTCCTGACGGGCCCGGTGGGGTTTCCGCTGTTCAGTTCCTACTTTGGGGAAGAGAATCTGTACAAGCTGGCCATTCTGGACGCGGGACATTCCATTTTTCTCTTTACCGTTTTGATTGCTTTTATGGGCTCAGCAGGGACAAAGGGCACAGTAGACGGGCGAAAAAACCTTTGGGTGCCGCTTTGCAGTATGTTAAGATCCCCTATGACAATTGCCATGATCGCGGGCATCGCACTGTCTTTTTCAGGGTATGCGCCGATGATTGAGGGATATCCCGCCGGAGCGGCGGCGCTTGGAGCGGTGGACTTGGCGGCGTCTTCGGCGTTTTCGCTGTCGCTTATCCTGGTGGGATACGAGTTACCCTTGCGTGTGAAGAAGCTTGGAAGGACTCTCGCCGATGTGCTGCTGAGGCTGGGGATGATGCTGCTTATCGCTTATGTGCTCAATACGGTGGTCATCGCAGGCTGGCTGGGGCTGGACAAAACGTACCAGATGGCGCTGTACACGATGTTCCTGTTGCCGCCGTCGTTCATCATCCCCTTGTCCATCACGGAGCAGAGCGAGGAGAAACAGTATGTGATGGGCTTCATTTCGCTTCATCTGGTGGTGTCTATGGCAGCGTTCATACTGCTGATGGCGGTCATTTGAAGCATGCCGGGCATATATCCGGCATAAGGAGACCACCGGGTTCAGGTATTACGATATGAGAACTCCCGAGATAGGTGAACGATCTCTTGAGTCGGCAGGAGAGATACCTTCCAGCGACACATTGTCATTACATAAGGCATCACATCATGACATAATGGTACACAAACCCAACCACTCCTCCGGCCAAAATTGCCCAGGCGGAGTTGAATTTGAATTTGCTCATAAGCACAAAAGCAACGGTGAACAGGCCGGCTGCCAGCGGATCCCGTAGTGAATCGATACCCAATTTGACAGTGACAACAGACATCAAACCCAGGGAAGCAGCGTTGATGCCGTCGAGCGCACCTGCAACCCAGGTTGACTTTCGCAGCTTGGGGATCAGAGGGTTTAGCAGCAAAACCAGCAAGAAAGACGGCAGGAAGATGCCGGCAGTCGCAGCGAGGGCGCCCGGAAATCCGCTGATCAGGTATCCGATAAAGGTAGCCGTCGTGAAGACGGGGCCGGGGGTGAATTGGCCGATCGCCACTGCATCCAACAATTGCTGATTACTGATGACAGCAAAGCCTTTGACAAACTCTGTTTCCAGGAAAGCCAGCAGAAAATACCCGCTGCCGTAAAGTACGGAGCCGATCTTCATGAATGCAAGGAAAACAGAATGCAGCGCTATGCCGGCAGGCTTCGCCGCATTTGCCAGTTCGTCCGCTTCCCCCAAAGCAATGGGCAGAGCAGCGGCCGCGAAGAGCGCGTTTTTCGTTTTCCCATAGTTTTTCGCGACCATGGAGACCAATCCGGCCACTGCCAAGAGAAGTATGTTCTCTGCGCCCAGGAAAGCCAGGGCAATCACCGATACGGTCAGCGTCGCCGGCAGCCAGCCCCTAATGATTGCTTTTGCCAGTCGGTATATTGCGTGCAGCACAATAGCGATAATTACCGGCTTGATCCCGTACAGGACACCTGAGACCTCCGGAATACCGTCAAAGCGCGTGTACAGCACGGCAAAAGTCAACACGATGAGCATCGCGGGGATAATGAAGGCCGCTCCCGCGATAAAAAGTCCCGCTGTGCCGCCCCTGATGAAGCCGATGTGGATGGCCAACTCGGTTGAATTTGGCCCGGGTATCAAGTTCGTTGCGCCAATGAGATCAATGAAGTGCTCACGCCCAAGCCACTTCTTCTTTTGGACGACCTCCTCGTCCATCATGGCAATGTGTGCCGCCGGACCGCCAAAGGCCAACGCACCCAGTCTCAAAAACACAGCGGCAATTTCCTTAAGACGCCTGCGTTTTTCTTCATCATTCAGTACTGTGTACGCGTGTTCAGTTAACATATATCTTCCTCATCCCAATCGGTCAGCCAATTCCCCGGAATAATGTAACTTGCCGCAAAAAGTGCGGAGTCGCAGAAACCGTCTGCACAGTATATCCTACCACCAAAGGATTGACTGATGCGGTGATTGGCGCATTAAGGCGTCTGAATATGACCTCACGGGTCGCCTCGAAACGTGGTTCTTGCTGAATATGAAGATACCCAGAACTTCCAAATGTCAACGTTTTTGCGCTTGTTGCGAGGATTATTTTGGCCGGATAAAGGATGCCTTTCGCAAAAGGCGGCCTATCGCGGTAATGGAATTGGTGGACTCATTCTGCGCCACAGGAGTGTGCAGGGCCGAGAAAATTTCCTCAAGGGTTGAGTTCTAATGTTTGGGATATACTTCATGTGTCAATAATGAGTCTAGGAGGTTTCTGGCGGCGGAGCCAACAAGCATTCCCCGGCTGAAGTGATTTGACAAGTCGGCGAAGACGTCCCGGCAGAACAAGGGTAAGACAATGGGACACTGAGAAACCTCCGATTTGATAAATCGATTGAAAAGGCTTTTTTTCCTACAATTTTGCGCCAGTTTTGCTGACGATATTTTCAGACCCTGACGAGGAATCTGTTTATGAAGATACTTCTTACCGGTGACCTTTCACCTATGGTTTGGGGAATGGTGGATGGGCTTAAGCGGGATTCGCATCATGTAACGGTAGTGGGCAAGCTGGAGAGCGGCAAGCCGGCAGATTCGTCTGCGGTCTTTCACAACACACAGTTCAGTAGTCCACAGGCTCAGCATGTCATGAAACCCGGCCACTTTCAGGCCGTGGTTTTTTTCTATGCGTATCAGTGCGAGGAAACGAACAAGCATAGCTTCGCACAAGGCGTCATGTTGGACGAACTCTCCCGTTTTCGCCATAGCGCAGTACAAAATGGCGTAGAGCGGTTCATTCTTGTGACCGACCAGCGTGTGTTTGGTTTCTCCCAGCGCATCGGCGAAAACGAAGTGCCGGTGCCGGATACGTCTGCCGGTGTGCTTATCAAGGCCGCTGAGGATATCTTCGCAGTTGGCAACACAAGCGGGATGAAGACACTTGTCGTACGCGTAACAAACCTATATTTGCCCGGCACGGATGATGCCTTTTTCGGCCGCGCTTTGCAAGACAACATCAGTGGTAAGCCGTTGGTGATCGAAGGGACGGAGGATTCTCCATGTGATTTTTTGCACGTGGACGATTTTGCACAGTTTATCAGCCTTTACCTGGATACAGACGTGCGGGGCGTTGTACATCTGTCATACGGTGACATGTGCACTTATTCAAAAGTGGTCAATGCGCTTAAGACACACTTGCCATCACTTAAGGTTCTCTATACGGGAAAGCAAGTCAGGGGCGCGTCATTGGTCACATCGCAAGCGGTCAGGCAGATGAATTGGGTCCCCCGCCACAATTGGGCCCAGGAATTGAGCCTGATCATTTCGCGCGGCGAGGGGTTCGCCTCCCGGCGGAAACGATTCAAAGGCCTTAAGGAAAGCGTGAAAACGCTGGAGCGGGAAAAGGAAGAGCGAGACAGGGAAGCCGCCTTCATGGAAAACATGTACAGGGAGGCGTCCGAAGACCGCAGCCAACTGCAACAGCAGGTGATGCGCAGCAGAAACAGCTACGGCAGGATCTATTCCATAACGCGTGAATTGGAAACGATGCAGCCCGAACAGGTCTTCCTTTCAACGCTGAACGTGGTCGAAAATACCATGCAGAATAATAGTGTCGCCATTTACTCACGTATTGGCGATACCTCTTTTGCCAGGCTAGTGGTGCATTCACGGGGGTATGAGGGGAAACTCACCAAGTCCCCGGATTTGGCGGATTTTCCGCTGATGAAAGAGCGGATCGATCGCGGCGAAACCTTCGTCAATACGACGCTGGAACCGGGTTACCCCGCGCTCAGTGCGCCAATTATGCAAGACGATCGACCTATCGCCATGATCGCGCTGTGGGATGTCCCTTCAGATCAGCAAACATTATATCACCAAAACCTTTTTGGTATCGTGGCAGGACTTGTGCAATCAGCGATCGTGAGCACCCTGCGATACTTTGAGCTGTCACGCGAATTATTTGTGGACAAAACACATATTTTGAACGACAAAGCTTTCCGCTCCGCATTGGGCGTTTACCGGCGGATGAAACAGCAGGGCATTTCCAGTTTTCTTCTGCTACGAGTAAAAAAGAACCCCTGTGATGCGCCTTTGATTGAGATGGACCGCCTTTTGGGCCGTGTCATCAGAGCCACGGATCTGGTGGGACAAGCGGAAAACGGCGACTATCTTGTTTTGCTTCCCCAGGCAAGCAACCATGATTTGCCGTTGATAGTGAGTAGATTCCAACAAGCCGGCCTTTCTTGCGAAGTGGCAGCGGAGGAGGAAGACCATGCGTAGCACCGGCATTCTTTACCTGATTCTCGCATTGAACAAAGCAATCCGCATCTTGGGCTATCGCCTGCGCGTGTCGGAAATCGAAGTTGCATATTTTTGAGATTGTTTCGTGACCGTAAACCTTACATGGGAAAACAGCGGTGTCGCGCCGTTCTATTTTGGCTGGATTCCCACCCTGCGAATAACGGGCAGCGACGCAAGCGAGACGGTTTTGTCCCTGGATATCAGCATTCAAGACATTTTGCTGGGCAGACCTGTTCTTGTGGAACTGGAATTGGGCATCATAACGCCGCAAACGACGGATTACGTTCCATACGCAGGAATCGTCAATCACGTAGGCCCCGTATCTAATTTCGCTAAGCAGGGCTCGCAATTTTTTTGTCGTCGCGCTCAAGGATGTGGCAGTAACGAACATAGCCGCACTCCAAGGCCAAACTGACGATGATTCCTTGTGATCAAGTGGAGTTTTGTGACTAGACGCTGATATCATGAACGCTCCAAGCCTGACCCATGTCACACTGACCTTTTTGAGGGTTACGGGCGTTTTATGGAAGCAATCGACCGACTGGCGTGTGACGCCAATGCATTGGCCGTCCGCTGATTGGGTATCATCTTTACAGTATTACTTCGCGTGAACATGGAAAGAGGGGAAATAGTATGTACAATTTGTTGGTTGGCGGTGCTGCAGGACAGGGGGTTGAAACGACAGTCGCGATATTGGAACGTTTCCTTAAGCAGGCAGGCTGCGGAATATTCACTATGCGCGACCTCATGTCCCGCATTCGCGGCGGGCACAATTTTGCGCGTATCCGCTTTGGTGAAAACGCCCCAAAATCTCATTCTCTGCTTTTGGACGGCATTATTGCCCTGAATGCCGAAACCATAGGGATCCATCAAGACGATCTGAAGCCTGAGGGTTTCATCCTGTGCGACTCAAGCGTCCAAACCGATGACCCGCGAGCCATCATGATGGATATGGCGAATATCGCCAAGACATTGGGGAATGTTCGTGCAGCGGGCAGCGTCGCCGCGGGCGCTGCGCTTAAGTACTTCGGTATTCCTGTGGATGCGGAACATGCTGCTGCGGTTTTTGAGGCTTCCCTGAAAGCCGAGCTGGTAGACGTCAATGTTCGGGCAGCGCTGGCGGGGCATCAAGCGATGGCGCAAAAGGTCGATCCGGCCGTCGGGACGTTTTCGGATCATATGATCGTTTCCGGCAACGAAGCGCTGACACTGGGCGCAATGGCTGCCGGGATTCAGTTCTACAGTGCTTATCCGATGTCCCCTTCGACCTCTATCCTGGAGTTCCTGTCCGGTAAGGCCGTGGAATTGGGTATCGTGGCGGAACAAGCGGAAGATGAAATCGCAGCCATCAATATGGCTATTGGCGCATCTTTTGCCGGCGCACGGGCGATGACAGGTACGTCCGGGGGCGGATTCAGCCTAATGGTGGAGGCGTTGGGTTTGTCCGGCATAGCAGAAATTCCGCTGGTTGTCGTGGACGTGCAGCGCCCGGGGCCGGCCACGGGTCTTCCCACCCGCACTGAGCAAGCCGATTTGAAATTTGTCATTTCGGCTGCTCAGGGCGAGTTTCCGCGCATGGTTATCGCTTTGCGCCATCACGAGGACGCATATCTGCAGACCATACGCGCGTTTGATATCGCGGAGAAATACCAGACTCCCGTTATCCTGCTTAGCGACCAGTACCTGGCTGATGCCACAACCACGATTCCTCTGCAGGATCCGGGCCTAGCCAAATCCAGCGAGAAGGACGACATTCTTACGAAAGGCGGGTACGCGCGGTACCGCTACGCGGATACCGGCATTTCGCCGCGTATCATCCCCGGAGATAACAGAGGCTTCGCGGCTGCGGATTCTGACGAACATGATGAACACGGCCGCATCATTGAGGATGCAACCACCCGCATGCGCATGATGGATAAGCGCATGAATAAGTTGGAAATGCTCAAGAGTGAGATTATCGAGCCGGATTTGCTGGGTGAACAGAACCCCGAGGTGTTGTTGATCGGTTGGGGTTCGATGTATGGCCCCCTGGATGAGGCCGTGCGGTTAATGAACCTAAAGGGCGATAAGAAGTATGCCGCTTTGGTTTTTGGCGATATCTGGCCGCTGCCACATCGGCTGCTGGAAGAAATGGCGTTAGGGGCAGAGGCTGTCATTAATGTTGAGCAGAACTATACGGGGCAGTTAGGGTCATTGGTTCGCGAGGTGACCGGGATCAAGACAAGTGCAAGTGTGCTGAAGTATGACGGCAGACAGCTGAGCGGTGAAGAAATCGCTGAGCGCGTTGCCAAGGAGGGATTCTAATGGATAACCGTACATATGAAACGCTGGAAACAGCTTGGTGCCCCGGCTGCGGCAACTTTGGGATCCTGAGCGCGCTGAAAGGCGCCTTGGGATCACTGGATCTGGACCCTCATAATGTGCTGCTTGTGGGCGGTATAGGGCAAGCGGCAAAGACGCCGCAATACTTTCACGCAAACAGCTTTTGTGGCCTTCATGGGCGCGCTGTTTCACCGGCCGTGGCCGCGAAGATCGTTAACCCCAAATTGACCGTTATCATCAATTCCGGGGACGGTGATACCTACGGGGAGGGCGGCAATCATTTCATCCACAATATTCGCCGCAATGTGAACATTGCGCATTTTGTGCACAACAACCAATTGTATGCTTTGACAAAAGGCCAGGCATCGCCCACCACCATGCAGGGCATGAAAACCGATGTGCAGGTCGATGGAAGCAGCAGTATCCCTTTCAACCCGCTGTCGGTGGCGCTTGCGGCCGGCGCGGGATTTGTAGCACGCGGTTTCAGCGGTCGTCCGGATCACTTGGCAGAACTGATGAAAAGCGCTATCCGCTATAACGGCTATGCTCTTGTGGATATCCTGCAGAATTGTGTCACCTTCAACAAGTTGAACACCCTCACTTGGTACAATAGCCGCGTTTATGAACTGGACCAAAGCCATGACACCGGCGACCTGAATAAGGCAATGGCGCTTGCCATGGAACTGGATGACCGCATCCCCCTTGGCGTATTGTATGAAAAACAGCTGCCAACGTATCATGAGAATAACAAGTCCCTGCAAGACGGTCAGGTGCTGGCAGGCAGGCGCAACGATCCGGCCCTGATCGCCAAATTCATGCGTGAAAAAGTCTGAGGGCGTATGGGGGGAAGTGCGATATTGGGTTGGTTTTCATCTATTGGAATCTTACGCTGAATGAGGATACTTTTGCTTAAAGATGAACGAATACTACGCTTGTTGCGGAGCAATAAATGGAAGTCTATTGAGTGAGGCGCCGGCGCGGAGTTCCGACGTTAAGAACACTATAGCTTTCAATCTGAATTTCGCATCGTTTTTTCGGGCTTTCTTGTCTTATGATCATTACTCGCCAAGGATTAGCCGTACGATCCATTGAGCAAGAGCCAACCAGAACGGACAATAGTTGACCGCAAAACCATCTTCCTTTATGATTCTTAACGTGACAACGAATTCCGAAGGATCAAAATAAAAACCACACATGACCATTGGCTGCTATCCCATATCGGAAAGTCAGGTGAAACTAACCCCGCTCTGGGGCTGTTGGCTCAAAAGGGTTATCTGAGCAAGGAATCGAGCGCGGGAAACCGCCGAGAAAATCGAATCCAGCTGACGAAATCGGATTACGAAAAAAAGTGATTGACACGAAACCGGATAGGCGGTGCAGTTACCTGAATGAGGGTCTTGACAAGCAGGCCGTTGACGCGGTATATAGGGCGCGAGATAATATGGCGGAGAATCTGAATACTTGGGATTTTCGAGAAGAATGGATGGGTTTTTAATACGTCAGGAAAGCTCTCTGCAAACGGATAAATTGTCCGTATTAGTTTTCAAGATTGCGCTATTTGTTTAACATGAGCTGATCAAAGAAACCAACCTGCTTTTCTGGCCGATTTGAATTCAGCCTTGTGGTTTGGGAGGTCAATCGTGGTTTTTTCCTCAACAGTCTTTCTCCTGCTTTTTCTGCCGCTGACGCTGTTTCTTTATTATAACCCGATCTTTAAAAGCAGGTCATTTCGCAACCACACGCTGCTGCTGGCCAGCCTTGTTTTCTATGCTTGGGGTGAGCCGGTTTTCGTTTTGGTGCTGCTGATCAGCATTCTGGTCAATTGGTTTTTTGCGCTAATGATGGACAGACAGACTGACGCCGCGAAACGCAAAAGGTTCCTCATATTTCCGATATCATTTGACATCGGGCTGCTATTCTTGTTCAAGTACCTTGGATTCACGTTAAGCAACCTGGGCCTTCTCCTGGGGGGTACAGCTGTGCAGTTCGATATCGCCCTCCCCATTGGTATCTCGTTCTTCACTTTCCAGGCCATGTCCTATGTGGTAGACGTTTATCGAAAAAGAGCCCCTATACAACGCAATGTGCTTAATGTCGCGCTGTATATCACGTTGTTTCCCCAGTTGATCGCGGGCCCCATTGTCCGGTATGAGACCGTGGCCGACCAGATCATGAACCGCAGGGAGACCCCCGCGGACTTCACCGCAGGCGTCACCAGGTTTATCTTTGGCCTTGGCAAGAAAGTGTTGCTTGCCAATTATGTCGGACTGATTGCGGACAATATTTTTGCCACCGGTAATGCCTTGTCGGTAGCTTCCGCTTGGCTGGGTATCGTCTCCTATGCGCTGCAGATATACTTTGACTTTTCAGGCTATTCTGACATGGCTATCGGTCTGGGAAGTATGTTCGGGTTCCACTTTCTGGAGAATTTCAACTTTCCTTACATTGCCAACTCGATAACGGACTTCTGGCGCAGATGGCACATTTCCCTGGGCACGTGGTTTCGGGACTACGTATACATCCCTCTTGGCGGTAATCGGGTCAGCAAATCAAGGTGGATTTTCAACGTTTTTGCCGTATGGCTTTTAACCGGCATCTGGCACGGAGCGAACTGGACTTTCGTTGTGTGGGGTCTGTACTATTTTGCGTTCTTGGTATTTGAGAGGCTGACAGGTTTTCACAAGAAGCTTGGCATTCTGTCCCACGTTTATACCTTGTTCGTTGTTCTGGTCGGCTGGGTCATTTTCAGGGCGGAGAGCCTGCCCCGGGCTATCCAGTATCTCGGGTACATGTTCGGCGTTGCCGATGGCGGTTTTATGGACAATTTTTTCCGCTACTATGTATCAAACGGTAAGTGGGTGTTGTTGGCCGCCGCGGCATGCAGTGTTCCCGCGATAGGGTTTATTAGGAACAAACTGTCGGCGAAAACCGAGGTATCATCCGAATATCCTGCGCGTAGCAGCCTCCTGGTGGTAATGGATGTTGGCAAAACAATACTCACAGTACTCATTTTCGCGTTATCTCTGCTGGTTAGCGTTAACTCGACCTACAACCCTTTCATCTATTTTAATTTTTAGGAAGAGAGGTAATCAATGCGTAGTATCACAGCGAAATTGCATACTGTTCTAATTCGCATCATCATCATCGTGTTGATGCTGTTCATGGTGTCTATCGGCTTGCGGATCGTGACACGCCATGTACTGATTGATCGTCTTGGCATGGACAATGCATTTACTCGCTATGTATTTCGGGATAAACCCAAACTTTTCATACCGGACCTGCAAGTTGCGGCTGGCGAAAGGGCGAGGCGCGGAGACGGCTTCATGAACAAGCTTGAGGTTACCTATTGGCAATATACAACTTTCGTAAATCGCATTACCAACAAGCTGGACACGTATATGAACGAAGAGCTGGTTTTCCGCAGGCCCATTTTGGAAGCGGCTAACGCTTATGAGAAAGCTATCGGCTGGAACTTGGCAGGCCATTCTGAGTATAATAACGTTATCGAACTGCAAGCTGACTACTTGATACTGTTCAGCAATTGGACGGATATGGGAGCGAATACTGAAGCCATACTCGAGTTCAAGGAATACCTTGATGGACAAGCTCTCCCGCTGTTGTTTGTTCAGCCGCCGGGCAAAGTCTCAAAGCAGGACACGGTTGTAAATAACGTTGTCGACTTTTACAACGACAATGCCGACCGACTTGTTGGTTCACTGCGCGACAACGGCGTGAACACGCTTGATTTGAGAGAACAGATCGAGCAGCAGCGTTTGAACCACAACTCTTTGTTCTACAACACGGACCATCATTGGCGTACGGAAGTTGGATTGTGGGCAGCGGGTGAGATTGGTCAAGAGCTCAACCGCAATTTTGGCTTCGGGTTTGATCCGGCTCTTTTCTCGCCCGAGAACTATGCCTTTGATATCCACAAGAAGGCGTTCCTGGGCTCCCTGGGTAGGAAGGTGACGCTCGCGCGGGCTACGCTTGATGATTTCGTGCTGATCTACCCTAAATTTCCCGTTGACCTGACACTGAAGATACCCTCCATTGAACTTGATATTACGGGTGGGTTTGACATTATCTATGATTATTCTCAGCTTGAGATCGAGGATTTGTACGAAAGCGATCCTTATGGGATGTACATGCATTCCGCTCTCACCGATCATGGTCTTACTCAACTAACGAACAATCTGGCGCAGGGGGATGTGCACAAGATACTTGTGTTGGGCGACTCATATATCAATGTAGTTGTACCTTTTCTTGCATTAGGCGTAAACCAAATTGATATCGTCGATTTGCGTGTCTATCTGGGCAGCCTCCGCGAGTGGATCCAAGCTAATAGCTATGACATGGTTATCATCGCCTATTCGGCGTTTTTTCCGGTAGAATACGAAAGCGGTTTCAGTATGTACGATTTTCGTTAGGAATATTCCATATTCGGAATGCGCCTTGATGATCAGCGAGTTACCGCCATTGGCGTTTCATGCGGCGGCCACATGGGTGAACTTGGCAACATCGATAGCAGCGTAGGTCATGACGGCACCAGCTTTGAGTGAAAGGCAGAGGCCGTTCACCACCAGTCTCAGCAGGCGCGATCTGTCCCGAGCTAAAAGCGCGATGACTTGTCCGATTGACAAAAAACGCGGGGTGGAACGGTGGTGAAATTCTCATTCAAGAGTCATACTGTGAGGTACATAAATCGTTCGCGGTGTCGATTCCCTGGTGAAAAAACAAGAAATGGAGGTATGGTGATCGCTGGCTTTTGCCACGACTACATCATAGAGAGATCACGTGAAAAAGAATTGGAAGAAAAGACTATGTAGAGGTTTGAAATGTAACATCTATTTCAATTTGCTGATGCTCGTCGTTCTTTTGCCAAATCTGTTGCCGCTGTCTGCTACTGCCGCTTCTATTCCTACAACCGAAAACATTAGCGTTATTGCAGACGTGAACGGGTCATCTTTTTGTAACTGGCCCCATCACTTCAGGAGCAGCGCAACAAAGGACCAGGCGCTGATAACACGGAAAGGCGTCTATTCAAGGCTCGGTACCAATAGCTTTGGTTTGGCAGACAAATATCGTTACGTCAGCAATTCTTCATTTCTGGAGCGAACGAATGCTTCAACTGTCGAGAATTCCGAGCAAACAGATATTGTTTTCTTGGGAGACAGCATTACTGAAGGTTGTGATTTCAATGAATTGTTCGGTATTACGTATAGTGTAAATCATGGCATTAGCGGCGACACTACAGAAGGCGTTTTGAATCGCTTGGACGGTATCGTTGGTTTAAGGCCCAAGCAGATATTTATTATGATTGGGATCAATGATATTGGTCTGAATATACCACAGGACACAATAGCATTAAACTATGCGAATATTCTTAGGACATTTCGCGACAGACTAGCGGATACTGACATATTCGTTTTAAGCGTCTTGCCCGTGTCAAGCGGACATCCAAATCCTGCAAGAAATCCTGCAAGAATAGGCGCAATGAACACTATTATTGGCGAATTAGCGCAGGCAAACGGTTACGAATATATTGACTTATACAAGAGCATGTCTGACAACGATGGCAATCTGCGTCAAGAATTGACAACAGACGGGGTTCACCTTAGTGTAGAAGGATATTTTGCCGTAAGGGACGTACTGGTAGAATATATCCAAAAGCACTGATCAGGCAAGTGTGTGTTAAGAATTCGCGAACCGTTGCGTTGCGGGGAGCATGTTCCAATACAAAAGGCGCCTTTTAGTTGCCCTAGCAAAGCGCGCACACCGGAGTCCTGAATGATCAAGAAAAGCGGATAAAAATCAATTGTTCTAATCTAGGTCAATCCAAGAACTCACGCTTGCTTAGAAGCTAATCACTGGTAATAGTTTTCGGGTATGCTGTTGCAGGAACCACTTCATTATGTAACGGTTCTCATAGTATCGAACCTATATTGATGCGGTGTGATCCTGTCTTGAGAGTATTCGGTTTGCCCAATGTAATCCAATCATAAATAGGGATGTATCCGGTTTCGGAGTGGACAGATTGATTTTCGAATCCAACTGTCAGGAGACGCGAGTGAATAAGAGAAAGCGCAAAACACTTTTTGATATTATAGCGCCGTTCTATGGACTATTCTACAAAAAGCAGAGAGAAAACTTCATTAAGGTCATCCGGCGAGCGGAGAATGACTTAGATATTTCTTCCTATGAAACAATACTGGATGTCGGGTGCGGCCCGGGCGCGCTTTGCTCCGTCCTGAATGAAAAAGGATTGCGGGTGACCGGGATCGATTCAGCGGCCAAGATGCTCAATATCGCGAAGAAGCGGGCCGAGAACACAGGTGTTCAGTTCTTACACGCAAGTATTTTGGAACCATTGCCTTTTCCGGACAAATCCTTTGACATTTCCGTTGCCTCCTATGTGGCTCATGGCCTGAAAAAAGAAGAGCGACAGCGTATGTACAAGCAAATGAACAAGGTTACCAAGCACAAAGTCATTATCCATGACTTCAACGCAAACCGTGGATGGTTGATATCTTTTGTTGAATGGCTGGAACAGGGCGATTACTTCAAGTTCATCCAAGTCGCGGAAGAAGAAATGAGAAACTGCACGTCTGATTTGGAAGAGTGCTTTTCGTCAGTCCAGGTGATAGATGTGGGCACCCGCGCATCTTGGTATATTTGTACTCCCAAATAGCCGTTATTTTCGCGTGTCTTTACTTTTCTAGGAGGAGATACATACTGGAAAACACGCGAAGCGACACTCAGGTTGACATAATATGCGGCCCGGCAAGACTTCAATACGCTCATTAACGCTCATTAACGCTCATTTCCGCACAAGCGCTATAATTCAAACGTGATTTTACAATCTCGTGAGCCACAGTATCACTTTTTGCACAGGTCATCCGATCTTGACACGGATGGCTTTTTTGCTTACTGTCGACGCTTGTTTGGCGAGGATTGAATTGTGCGGAGCGATAAAGCGGTTGTCGGTTGATTCTGGAAATGAGAACGGTTGATGGAACGTTCGGATTTTCACGCATAGTATCAGCGATACCGCAAATGCAAAGAGAAGCAATTTTTGATCCCGTGCCGAAAAAGTGAACGCGGCGCAATGGTTTTTCAAACACATCTCGGGGACTTCATCCTTATACCCAAAGCACACTTGAAAGCTGCGGAGAGACCCTTGACAATATGAAGACGAACCGTTGTAAGCGCCGAGCACAACGCGGGCACAGGCGTCCGCCGATGGCGATTCTTAGGATTCCATGCAGTGAAGCTCAAAGAGTACATAAAAAAAACCTAAATGCCGGCTTTCCACCGCTTACCACGGTTGACACGGCGCATGCTCCTGTCTATGATTTCACGTAAGCGCGAACGAAAGGAGGGTCACGTTGATCCAATGTTCGCATTCCGGATTACCGACACTATC
>LFTR01000057.1 GCA_001513425.1 Clostridiales bacterium DTU024 | reverse complement strand
GTGGACGCTTAACGAAAGCGGCGAGCCGTTTGACCCCGCGGATGACACGTTACGGTATCGTCAAGGCGCGGAAGTGTTGGAACCGCTGCGGGTGGTGCTGGCTGTGACCGAAAAGAATGATGCCGCGGATATGGTAGCGGACATGCTAAGCACCGGCCTTGAACAAATCGGCGGAGAACTGCAGGTACTCAACCTGCCGTTTAACCGGGCGCTCAGGCAGTATTACAGGCAGGAGCCCAGGGAGTTTGACCTGATGTTCCAGGGCACCAACTTTTCACAATTGTTCGACCCCTCCAAGACCTACATGATGGGGGAACAATACCAGGGAACGATCAATACTTCGGGTGTGCAGGATCCGCAGCTGGAAAGGCTTGCCATTGAGATTACCAGGCGGCAGCCCGGTGACCGCAACACCTATCTTGACAGGTGGATGGCGTTCCAGCGCTATTGGGCGGAAGTGCTGCCGATGATCCCGTTGTACGGCAATACCTACCACGATCTGTTCACATCAGACCTGACGGGTTATTTCCCGCAGTTCTATTACAGCTGGGGCACAGCCATCCTTTATGCCACACTGAACAGGTAAAAAACCGGTTAATATGAAAGAAGCGCTTCCACCCAAGGAGCGCTTCTTTTTTGTGGCGAAAACTCATATCTTCTGAACAGAGTCTCGGATTACCAATTCCGGTTTCATGGAAAGGGGATTGCGGAGGATGTCTTCATTATCTTCCGGCATGTCGATTACCAATTGCGCGGCGCGCTGCGCTAACATCCCGGCGGCGGTGTCTACCGTTGTCAACCCGGGGGGGTTCATGTTAGTGACGGGAATATTGTCAATGCCTACAACGGAAATGCTGCCCGGCACGTGCGCGCCCGCCGCTTTCAGCCCGGCCATGGCACCGTAAGCCAGCATATCGTTCTGGCAGATAACGCCTGTATAGCGGTTGGGATGCTGCAATACCCTCTGTGCCAAAGAATAGCCGGCCTCGTACTCGTACATACCGGTACTGGATTCACGTTCTTCAGTCATCATAAAAATGTTCGCAGAGGAAAAGGGGAGCGCGTGTTTTTCGATGGCGAACCTGCAGCCGTCCAGCGTTAAGCGGCGGCTCTGGAAGAAGCTGAGCGGAGTAGTCAGGAAGGCGACAGATCGGTGGCCCTGCGACAGCAGGTATTCTGTGGCAATGCGGCCCGCCTCAAAGCGGTTCACTTTGGCGTTGAGGATGTCCGGATGGTCCGGGAAGTTGGATTCAAACACACAGGCAAACCCGCCCATGTCCAAGTAGTGATTCAGGGCATCGGGGGATTCGTCCACACTCATCAGCAACAGCGAGCCGACTTTCTTTTGGATCAGGCTGTTGATCTGTTGCCGCTCCAAAACGGCGCTGCGGTGGGAGTTGAGTACGAAGGCTGTGTATCTTGCGCGGTTGGCGACGTGCTCAATACCGCTGATGAACTGCAGGTAATTAGGGTTCTGCAGAGTAGGGACGACAATGCCCAAAAAAGGGTTTTGCTCCGTTACCAGCATGCGCTTCTTTAAGTTGTCGGAGTAGCCCAATTTGGTGGCTGCTTCCAAGATACGGGTACGCATCTCGGGTTTTACTGGGTATTTGCTTCCGCTTAATACCCTGGAGGCAGTCGCGACAGAGCAATTTGCCTCTGCTGCTACATCCGCGATAGTCAGATTGCCGGTCAGTTTCTGCACGAAGTTGCTCACCCCCAGTCATGGTTTCCATTGGACGATAGAAATATATCATAAATCGGCAAAAAAAGCAACGTTTTTGTAATTCATAGAAAAATTACTAAGACTATGTAAAAAATGGCATAATAGATAACCAAAAATACAACAAATAGAAAATTGTGTATCATTTTACTGTTTACAACGGGTCTTTTTGGGGGTATACTATGAACGAGGTCAGACGAAGACCGAAACATAACCCATTCGACATACAAATGAAGGTTCATATATAATCATTTGGAAGGAAGTACCCCAATGAAAAAGTCACTCAGCATTCTGCTCCTCCTCAGCATTCTCGTTATGGGAATGGTACCCGCCATGGCATCGGCTGCTTCTAACCCTGCCACAGGCAAACTTATCATTTACACTTCAGTACCTACGGCGCAGTTGGATTTGATGACGTCCATGTTCAATGCCAAGTACCCGGGCATTTCTGTAGATGTTTTTTCTGCCGACAGCGCAGAAGTGAAGAATAGGGCACAGGCGGAAGCCGGCGCTCCGCAAGGTGATTTGTTGCTCGGCGGCGGTTTGGAAGACTACCGTCAGGTAGAAGATTTGCTTTCCGCCTATGAAGTACCCCACGCGAAGGAATTTCATCAGGATTTTATGGCGCAGAGTGCCATTTTTACCCCCATCCAGCTTCACGTAAGCGCCATTGTCATTAACAACGAACTTGCCAAGGAATTGGGGGTTGCGGTGGACAGTTGGGGATCCCTTAAGAATGATAAGCTGACCGGGCGGGTTCTTTACATGAACCCCGCTGCTTCTTCGCCCGACATGCAGCAATCGGCATTTGTCAACGACTTTGTCGGCTCCGTCGAAGGCGCAAGTGTCGGCGCACCGTCGTTTGTATTAAACGCCGTCACGGCAGGGCAGTACCTGGTAGGCATCATCAATGAAGAAAAGGCGATCGAGCGCAGGCTGCAAGGCGCCGACCTTAGCATTGTGTACGCGCAGGAAGGGGCCGCCATGGGCGCTTCTTATGCGGGCATACTCAAAGGTGCGGCCAATGAAAGTAACGCACAATTGTTTATGGACTTCATCACTTCCCGTGAGTATCAGCAGGCGGCTGCCGACCAGCTGCACCAGCGCTCCATCCGTGGCGATGTCAGCTTTGGCATCAAAGGCATTGCCGCTTCGCACGATCTACACCGCGCTGACTATGCTAAGCTCGTTTTCACTTGGCTCGCCGATGCGGGCGTTCTTGGAATGAACTGATCGACACTCATCAGTAAAAACGCAAGCGCTGCCTGACATTTCACCTTAAATAAGCCGCAATATTACGTAAATAAAACACAATCGCCGTGCACACGGCCAAAAAGATTGCGTTTTGTTTACGTTTTTTTCTCAATTGTGTGGACAAACCCATAAGTGCGTGCTAAAATGTGCATTGTTAAACCCTTCCGCGAATGGGTACGGAGGTATATATGGGCAGGTGCAAGGTTTTCACCAATTCAGTTTCCGACATTTCGCCTGAGCTCGCGCGTGAGTACAATATCACCATTGTCCCGGATGTTGTGTTGTTCCGCGACCGTGAGTATTTTTGCGGTGTTGATATGGATCCTCCCAAACTATACAAAATGATGCGGGAGAATCCTAAGCTGCCCTCCACGTCTCACCCTAACCCCAGCATTTATGCCGAGTGGTTTGAGAAAGCTGCGGACTATGACGAAATTGTCTGCGTTAACGTCTCCTCCAAGATGTCCGGATCCTACAGCACGGCGACACAAACAGCGCTCGCCATGGCGGCGGATGGCTTCAAGCCCGTGATCTATACGTACGATTCCCTGCAGGTATCGCTGGGGCTGGCGTATCTTGTCATCAAGGCGGCCGAACTTGCACAAACGGGCGCGACCGCTAAGGAAGTGATCGCACATCTTGATGGGATAAGGGACAAAGTGGGCGT
>LFTR01000108.1 GCA_001513425.1 Clostridiales bacterium DTU024 | reverse complement strand
GGCCGCCGCGCAGAAAAATCCGAGATCTACGTGCTGGACATGGGCGAACCCGTCAAGATCCTCGACTTGGCGGAAAATATGATCGCGCTCTCCGGCTTTGTGCCATATGAAGATATTGACGTGGTGGAGATCGGCCTTCGTCCCGGCGAAAAACTCTATGAAGAGCTGCTCATCAACAGCGACACCACCTTCAGGACCGAGGACGCGCGCATCTATATTGATCATGACAAGGCACTGACGCGGGATGAAGTATCCCGCATTCTGTTCGACCTGGACAATGCGTTAAGCAAAGCTGATGATAACGATGACGTTCGCGACGCCATGATGACAGCGGTCAGTACCTATCAGACTGCGGATGAGATCAATTCGCACGCGGATACGTCGGCGCAAGTGAAAAGCGCCGGCGACCATAATTACCAAGGCGCCATCGCACCCGGCATTCCCAGCTGATCAAGATGCTACTTTTTCTTGAGAAGGCTGCGTGCCTGCTTTTCCAATTCTTCTCTTTGCTTCATCAGCGCGCCGACAAACAGCCCAATCTCACGCGACAGCTTTGGAGACGTCATTTTGTCCAATGCGGAGATATTGATATAAATATCGCAGATCCTGCCCAGTGCGTCCTGAATGTCCTTTAGATTTTCCGATTCTAAAGGGCTTTCTTTACTGAGCGGGGGCAAAGCATCCTGCACATAGCGTAGTTTTTTGAACCGGATGCGCAGCAGATGGATGGCCGCATAATCCCGAATGTCCAGTTCTTTTACGGCGGTTTTTATATTGCCACGCCACGTTTTGAACCTGACAGAGGCGAACGCATTAAATGCGTCGGGTCTATCTTCGGCGTCTGCCCAGAAACCTATGGCTTCAGATAAGGATACAAGCGCGTCCGGCACGAAAGTGGACGCCGCGAAAACCTGCACTTTTCTCGCTTCCTTAGTACGTTCTCTTTCAAAGACCCTCGTTAAGTCACTGACACCCATCAAACCGTGTTTATCGCGCAGCTCTTGCCAAAGGTTGAGCAAAACATCCGTTTCCCGCAAATAGGACAGACGGTTGTGCATGGCTCTGAATTCATTGCGCAAAGGGGCGTGATCCGCCGAATCCATAGTGGGCTTGACGAACGCAATCAGCGAACGCAGTTTTCGTACCTGAACGCGGAAAGCGTGGACGGCAGCGGGTTCATCAGGCCGGGCAAGCAGATCTTCCCGAAGGGATAGTACCTTTTCCGCCTGTACAAGCAGCATTTCTGCAAAGTCTTTACGCGACAAGGGAGGTTCACTCAGTTTTTTTTTATCCTTGTCGCGTCCCTTGGTCATTACCCACATGAGATCAGCCGTAAGTGGCGAACGCTGCGTCACGCGGAAGGCAGCCGCCATGCCTTTCTCAAAAACGAGCGGCGTACCAAAAAACCTTTCGCTCCAAAGAGACAAGTGCGGCTCGTGTCCCACAATGATGAGCTGCGTATCATCGGATATTTGGGGCAGCGACTGCATCAGGACTTCTCCGTTGCCGGG
>LFTR01000171.1 GCA_001513425.1 Clostridiales bacterium DTU024 | reverse complement strand
ACTGTATCTTGGCGAAATGAAACGAATGATCAGCTACAAAATATTGCCGGTTAGCCTGGCAACATCCCTGATATGGATCGGCCTGTTTGCTCTGCTGTCAAAACCGGAGGCGCAGCGCTTTGCGCCCTTGCTGCTGTACATGGACGCAGGCATCATGAGCCTGCTGCTCGCCGGCGCTTTCCACCACCTGGAGCGTACGGACGGCACCGCCAAGACGATGATGGTACTGCCCGTATCTACATTGCAGATCATTTCTGCCAAAGCCTTGGCCGCGGCAACGCTCGGACTGATCTCGGCGCTTGTCGTCAGCTTGGCGCTTTACTTCCTGCACGGCATCGTGCTGCGCTATGTGTTCCTCGCGCTGGTCATAAGCTTTGCGGCTATGGCGCATTCTGCCATCGGACTTGCCATAGCGCTCAAAAGCCGTGACTTCACGGGCACCTTGGGTGGTGTAATGCTGTTTATCCTGCTGCTGTTTGTACCCGCCATACTGCTGGAAGTGGGCGTTATTCCCAAAGCCTTTGCATGGCTCATCATGTTGTCACCCTCAGCCGCCTCAACGGAAGCCCTCAACTACGCCGCAAGGACCGCCGCGGACGCGCCCAAGGCAGCCGCTGGGCTCGGTTACCTGACACTCTTGTCGTGCTTGCTGTACCGTTTTGGGGTATTGCGGCTTTTCAGAAGACATGCCTCTGTGGGGTAAAAGAAATGAAGAAGTATTACCGCCTGTTTGGTTTTGAATTCAAAGGGATCCTGCGCGACCCCATCAGCTTGCTGCTGCTGGCATTCCCTGCGCTGCTTCTGTTCCTGTCGTGTTTTGTGATACCCCGTGTGCTGCGTACNNGCGTCCTTCAGCGGCGTCCTGGCAGGCGCGATGGCCACATTCATGCTGCTGGACCACAAGGACGAGCACACGCTGCACACCATCGCCGCCACACCACTGGGCTTGCCCGGTTACCTCATGTTCAAGATGGTCTATATTTTTATCGCGGCAGCTGTCAGCGTCTTTGTGGTACTCACGGGTACCAAATTGCTGGCTGCTGATGCCTACACGCTGCTGGGCATGCGACTGCTTGAGCGGATTTCTATGGGGCACATCATTGCTTTCAGCCTGGTCTCCGCCCTGACCGCGCCGATGATTGCGCTAACGCTTGGTGCGCTGGCAAAAAACAAAGTGGAGGGCTTCGCATGGATCAAGGGATCGGGTTTATTGGCCTTCATCCCTTTGCTGCTCCTGCTGCCGGCGTTTGGCGGCGCAAAGCAATACTTCCTGGGCGTTTTTCCCAACTTCTGGGCGTCCAAGGCGCTGGCTGTCAAGTTACTGGCGGACCAGGATCCGCTTAATCTGAGTTTCACCCTGTATATTCTTATCGGCGCGCTCTACAGCGTGTTGGCAATAGCGGGTTC
>LFTR01000166.1 GCA_001513425.1 Clostridiales bacterium DTU024 | reverse complement strand
GGCCGCGCCATTGACGGCGACTACTTCCAGCATCAAGGCGAATACGCCGATAGGGGACAGCTTGATGATCATGCTCATGATGCTCATGACCACTTCGTAAGCATCTTCAACGAACTTGCCGATGCGTGCGCCATATTCGCCGGAAGCCAGGATACCCGCGCCCAAGAACAGCGCAATGACGATCAGGGGCAGCATCTGCGCTTCCACCATGGGTTTCACAGCATTATCCGGGAAGATGTTCACGATGGTCTGCATGATATTGGCGCTTTTGGCTTCGTAGGCGAGCTCCGTGGTCTCCAGTTGCGGGAACCAACCAATGCCTTTAAACACATTGGCAAAAACCAGTCCGATAATGACCGCTCCTGCCGTTGTGATCATGAAGTATACAATGGTCTTGACGCCCATGGCGCCGACGCGTCTGAGGTCTTTCAAGGAGACGACGCCTTTGGTCAAGGAAAAGAGAACGACGGGCACAACCAGGAACTTGAGCAGGTTGATGTAGATGGTTCCGAATGGTTTGATGTAGTTGGTTGCGAATGAACCCCATCCCTGTGTGTTGAACAGGATGCCCAGCAGAATGCCGGCGATCATGCCGATAAAGATCAATGCAGGCAATGAAAGCTTCCTCTTCTGCTCCGGCTGTGTGTTTGCCATTGAAGGTTCCCCCTTTTGCATTATTATGAAATTACCATGCGCTCATCCTTCAAAACAGCCCGTGTATGATTGAATTAAATTGAGTTTACCATAATTTCCCGATTTTGCAAGAGTATTGCAAGAAAAAGACGGGAGGAATGCGGAATAACGCGATTTGCGCGGGGCGTGGGGAAGCGTGCCTGCCCTGATATTATGCAAAAGTGGGGCAACGCGCGAAACCGCGACAGTTCTACCCATGGCGCAGTCTTGCTTCTGCATATGCCAGTTTCTCATATACTCCTGCAAAAACGGGAGCCGCACCGCAATGCTGAACGCGATACGCCGTGCTTTCCGTGGCTTGCGTTTGCGCGCTTTATCCGTTTGACCGGCGGTTCCATTCCTTGAGCGTATCGCAGGCAGCATCGATCTGCGCCCGCTGCGCGCCCATCGGCATGCCGCCGCCCATTGAGAACAACAGCCTCCTGCGCGAACCATTGCCTTTTTCATAATCGGTAAGAAGATCCATCGTCAGGCGCGAGACGACCTCCGGCGAATCATTCGCCAGCGACATCGGCGGCAGATTACCCATCAATACAACACTGTCGCCCGCAAGCTCACGCAATTTAGACAAGCTGTGCACGTGTGTGCAGTTGAATACGTCAACACCCGCACCGGCAAGAAAAGGAACACACACGGTCGTATCCATATCGTTGTGGAAGAAATGGATCATTTCCGGAAACTGCGTGAAAATGTCCTTGATGTATGGCTGCGCAAATTCGCGATATCCGTCCGGCGAAAGCATTCCGCATATATCGTCCAGAACCATGACCGCTTCCGCCGTACCGACTGCCTCCAACTGGGCTTCCAGCCATTGTTTGCACAGTGTGGTCGTCAATTTAAGCAATTTGTGCGTTTTTTCGGGGTCGATCATGGACAGTGTCAAAAACTCGCTGACACCAAACAGGTAAGAGCCGATCGTGAGCGGGCCGCGCGTGCACACCATCTTAACGGTTTCCCCCAGCGCCTCAATACGGGGCCTTGCGGCACGCTGAAGGCTGAGCGCCAGCGGCATCAGACCGTTAACGCGCGGGTTGGGTACGCGCAGATCATCCAGGCCTTCTGTTTCGTCCGCTGATGGAAAGATATGATGTACCAGCGGCAGATTGTTGCCGTAGAAATCCATTTTGCACCCAAAGCCGGAGGTTTCAGCGGCCATTCCGTATTCGACCCACCAGTCCGGGATAAACGTGATGTCCGGAAAATCGGTGTGTATTTTTACATAGCTTTCAAACCAGGCATTTTGTTGGGCGTAGAAGTCCAGATTGTTGATCCCGCAATACCCCGGCATCCACGGGCTGTCAACAATCGCGGTCATGGGTACGGGACCGTCCTCACCCCTTATGACGCGCTTGATGTCGCCCCACTTGGCATCATTCATGCGAGATCACTCCTTATAGGCAGCGTCAGACCGCCGTTTTCTATTTGTCAGTGCAATTGTATGTCATTTCCCTAAGCTATGTCAATGCGCAATTGGAATATTCTGTCATTTTCCGCGTTTGCGCCATGGTTTGGCATCACCCGTTTAGTCACGGTCCCAATACGTTCAGGATGGTCCTTTGGGGCAAACGTGCTAATTATTATGTGCCTGCATAAACTCAATGAAAGGCCGCAGGTCGCGCCGGGCTAAAGAACAACGCAGAAAACCCGGCCTGCGTAAAGCATCTGTGCTCATGCGGGACCGGGTTATGTGAGGACGCTTCCGAAAAAGGGAGGCGCAGCCATTTCTCTATAGTTACCTCGCGTCGCCGGAAAACATCTTGGTCAGCGTTTCGCGCCCGGCGACACCGTCAGGGGCAAGGCCATTATTCTTTTGGAATTCCTGCACCGCGGCTTTGGTACCCTTGCCGAAACTGCCATCCGCGTCGCCCTGCTTTAGGTACCCCAGCTCTATCAAGCGCTGCTGCATGGAGCGCACTTCATCCTTTTTATCGCCCTTGCGCAGCGATACGATCTCAGTGGGCCGGGGCGTGGGGGTGGGTACGGGCGTGGGCTCGGGTGTGGGGCTGGGCTCCGGAGTATTTTCGGGCGCGGCGCTGGGCTGGTTATTAAGCACATCGTTGATGTCCACATAGCCGGGCTGTTCGGAGATCTGACTGATGGAGGGCGGCGCCTGTGTCACCTTGGGCGCTTGCGGCGGCTGCACCGCCTGTACAAACAGCACAATAATCACCACCAGCAAAACGCTGAGGATGAGCAAAACGATGCGCCGCACCTTATAATCGTTCATGGGTTCCGAATTCACCAAAGTCCTCCTTGATATGCGTCAAATCATTACGAAAAGATTACCAAACAAAAGATAGCGTATTTGACCCCCCTTGTCAAGGCGATTGCAGGCATTGTGCCGGCGTAGTATAATGCCGGGAAGCAAGGCGAAATAAGAAAGGGTGGATGCTGTGGCAGCCATTGAAACAAAAGCGCTTACCAAGATTTACAAAAACGGGCGCGGCATACGGAATGTTAATTTGACCGTGGATGAGGGCGACATGTTTGGCTTCATCGGCCCCAACGGCGCGGGCAAAAGCACCCTGATAAGGACTTTGCTGGGCTACATCGGCAAAACCGGGGGCGATGCCACCCTGCTGGGCGAAAGCATCGGCCTTGGGCAGCATATCAACTTAAAGCGTGTGGGATATCTGCCCGGTGAGTCGATCTTCTATAAAGGGCTGTCGGTTAAAGAGATCCTGTCCTTTTCGCAAGAACTGCGACATTGCCAATGCAGCAAAAAGGCGGCGGCGCTGGCGGAACTGATGGAAATTGGCCTTGATCAGAAAGTGGAGACACTGTCGTTGGGTAACCGCAAAAAAGTGAGCATTCTTTGCGCCCTGCAGCATGAACCGGATCTGTACATGCTCGATGAACCCACGGGCGGCCTTGACCCCTTGATGCAGAAGCGTTTTTGGGACTATATGCTGGAAGAGAACAGGAAGGGAAAAACCGTGTTCGTGTCATCGCACACGCTGTCAGAAGTGCAGCGCTACTGCCGCGATACCGCGGTGATTCGCAACGGGCACATTATCGCCCGCGACCGGGTAAACGCCCTTATGGAAACCAGCACACGCAAAGTATCGCTGGTGGGACAAATGGATGTATCCGCGCTCAAGGGCGTGAGTGACCTTGCACACTACAACGGACACATGAGCTTCTTTTACGAGGGCGATATGCCGACGCTTCTTGGCGCACTGGCCGCGGGGCAGATCAAGGATGTCACCATCACCGAGCCTAATCTGGAAGAAGTCTTCGGACGATTATATGGAGATAACCGCTATGAAGACCGTGTTTAGAATGGAATGGCGGCAGGGCCGCAAGGCATTTTTGTGGTGGACGGGCGGCATCTCGCTGTTTGTACTGTTGATGATGATGCTGTATCCCTCATTCGCGGGTCAAATGGCGGGCTTGGACGCGCTGATGTCCGGCATGGGCATGTTTACCAAAATGTTCGGGCTGGACAAGATTAAAATGAGTACCCTCATCGGCTTCTTCGGCATCGAAGTGGGCACGGTACTGGGCATAGGCGGCGCGATGTTCGCCGCGATACTGGGGCTTTCCGCGGTGTCCCGGGAAGAAAACCGCCGCACGGCGGAGTTCCTGTTTTCGCACCCCCTAAAACGCTCGCAAGCGCTGGCAGGGAAGCTGCTGTGCATGATCGTTTTTATCATACTGATGAATCTCGGTGTGACGCTTGTCTCCTGGCTGTCGTTCCTGGTGGTGGGCGGCGAATACGTCATGGCGGACTTCCTGCGCCTGATGGTGTCGCAGCTGCTGTTGCACCTTCAGGTGGGCCTCATCTGCTTTGGCATCTCCTGCTTTGTTGCCACTGAATCCGTGGGTGTGGGCATCGGCGTTGCGCTGATGCTGTATATCCTTAACCTCATGATGAATGTAATGGACGACCTGAAGGTACTGCGCTTCCTGACGCCGTTCTATTACGCAGACTATATCAACTTGATCGGCGGCCGCTTGCAATGTCCGGAGATACTGTCGGGCTTTGCGCTCGCACTTGTCACCCTGGCGGCGGGAATCATCAACTACGGGCATAAGGATCTGGCGAACTGAGAAAAAGCCTGGGTTCCGACAGGGACCCCGGGCGAGACTCATTTTTCTTTCGATCCTGCCCCTTATGCAAAAAGGGGTGCAGCACTTTTTTGCCGCACTCTTTTTTTGCGCCCCGCGCGAGGGATCCTTATTTGCAAAGCGCGCGCTGCGCGCTGCCGCTACCATGACTACACTTTTCTTGCAAACAGCCCGTGATGGGCGCAATAGGCGTATACCCTGCCTCCTTTGGACAGGCGGAAACGCGCGGCAGCGTCACCTTCGGGGTAAAGCTTGACGACCTGCACGGCATCGCTTGAAACATGCGCCAGGAAGGAAATGTGGTGTGCCTTGCCCATGGGGTGGTCAAGATGCACATAATGCTCATCCTCCACATTGTCGATGTGGATCGCATGCTCATTTTCGCCTTCTTCCGCTTCCAGCTCAGGCAGCGTCACTCCGCAACAGCTGAACGCGCCCCTGCCCAGGGAAAACAGCACGTTGCCGCAGATGGGGCACACGGAAAAACTACCTTTTTGCATATTCCCCGCGCGGTTCAAATTGACCGCCTGCCGGCCGCTGAGAAGTTCAGCAACGGAAACCCCCAGCGCCGTGCCCAGGGGCTCCAATAGCGTGATGTCGGGCAGCCCGCGGCCGTTCTCCCACTTGGACACCGCCTTATCGCTGACCAAGATCAGGTCCGCGAGCTGCTTTTGCGTATAGCCCTTCTTTTCGCGCAGGGCACGAATCGTATCCCCGGTTACATAATTTTCCATAGCGATGACCTCTTTCCGGCGAGCGTTTGCTGCCGAGAAAACGATACACCTTTTTTGCCGGCCAAAGCAAGCTACGTATCGTAGAGTTGGCGCGAACAATGCGCCGCCATGGCCAGAAGTCGATGCTGCAGAACATGCATGCCCACTTTTTGCGTGATCCAGTGCATGAACGGGTATTTTCTGCACAATGGGATCATGATATCCCCCTCTTGTGACAAGGTATTGACACGAGCGTATCAGTATAATATTATATTGGGAGAGATGAAGGGAAAGGGGATACGCGCTGTGGATGTAAACGTCATTGTCGCCAAAAACGTAAGACGGATCCGCGAAAGCAAGAAACTGACGCTGGATGAAGCCGCTGCCGCGACCGGGGTCAGCCGCAGCATGCTGGCACAGATCGAGCGCGGTTCGGTCAACCCTACCATCTCAATCCTGTGGAAGATCGCCAGTGGCTACAAGGTGTCTTTTTCAAAGCTGCTGCAGGAAACAGACGAAGGAACCTATGTTCGCAAGGTGGAAATATGTGAGCCGCTCAAAGATGATGCCGGCCGCTTTTTAAGCTACCCCGCATTCACCTTTAGCGACAAGCGGCCTTTTGAGACGTACCGGCTTATACTACGGCCTGAAGCTTTTTCCCAAAACGACGGCCACATGCCGGGCACGGAGGAATATGTCACCGTTTTTTCCGGCGACGTGGAAATATGCGCGGGCGGGCGATGTTATCCGGTGCACGCAGGCGAATCCATCTATTTGCGGGCCGACGGCCCGCACACTTACCGCAATTTGGGCGCAACTGACGCGCAGCTCAGTATGATGATCTATTATGAGGAGAAAAAAGAATGAACATCAAGGACAATATTGGCCAATTGGTAGGCAACACCCCGCTGGTACGCATGCAGCGCTACGCAAAAGAGCATGGCGCGGGCGCGGATATCCTGGCCAAAGTGGAATATTTCAACCCCGCCGGCAGCGTCAAGGACCGTATTGCGCTATCCATGATCACTTCTGCCGAGAAAGACGGCACACTTCAGCCCGGCGGCACCCTGATCGAAGCCACCAGCGGCAATACGGGCGTTGCACTGGCGGCGCTCGCCGCCGCGAAGGGTTATAAGCTGATCTCCGTTATGCCTGACACCATGAGTGTGGAACGCCGCCAGCTGATGGCTGCGTACGGTGCCAAGTTTTTCCTGACACCCGGCAAAGACGGCATGAAGGCCGCCATGGCAAAAGCGGAGAAGTTGAAAAAAGAGATCCCCGGCAGCGTGGTCGCGGCGCAGTTTGACAACCCTGCCAACCCGAAGGCTCATCTTGAGACCACCGGCCCCGAAATTTACCGGGATACCGACGGTAGAGTGGATATCCTGGTGGCAGGCGTGGGCACCGGCGGCACCATCACAGGAGCGGGGCAGTACCTGAAAAGCAGGAATCCCCGCGTGAAGGTGGTCGCCGTGGAGCCTGAAGGCTCGCCCGTGCTGTCTTCAGGCGTCAAGGGAACGCATCGCCTCCAGGGCATCGGCGCGGGGTTTGTGCCCTCTGTGCTGGATACCGAAATATATGATGAGATCATCACTGTTTCGGATGAAGACGCTTTGCGCGCCACCAGGGACGCCGCCTGTATGGACGGGCTGCTGGTCGGCATTTCTTCGGGCGCCGCGCTCCACGCCGCCGTAGTGCTGTCCCGGCGGAGCGATAACAAGGGCAAGACCATTGTGGTCGTATTGCCGGACACCGGTGCCCGTTATCTGAGCACGCCCGGCCTCTACCCGAATGGGGAGGAATAAAAAGATGTCAAACAAAGCCGCCCTCGCCGCACTTGACAGGATGAACGCGCTAAGTTTTTCCGATGATTTGCCTGACTGCTGCAGAGAAGAAGGTATCCCCGTGCGTACCGAGGTAGTGCGGCTGATCAAAGATATGCAGGCAGTGATGTTCCCGCATTACTTTCGCCCCACGCGTATGGCCCGCGGCCGCTTGACGGGCGAAAAACTCCTCCTGGACATGCTGCCGCGTCTCAAACAGCAGATGCGCACCGCCCTTATCTTTGGTTGCGAAAACGAAAACAAAGATGAGGAAATATGCGAAAAACTAATAAACGCCCTCCCCAAAGTAAAGGAAGATCTCCTCACGGACGCTGAGGCGCTCTACTTTGGCGACCCGGCGGCGCGCAGCGTGGATGAAGTGCTGCTATGTTACCCGGGCTTCTACGCCATGTCCATTTTCCGTGTAGCGCATGTATTGTACGAAATGGATGTGCCGCTTCTGCCTCGCATTATGACCGAATACGCGCACACCAAAACGGGCATCGATATCCACGCCGGCGCCAAAATAGGGCGCTATTTCTGCATGGACCACGGTACCGGCATTGTTATCGGGGAAACAACGGTGATCGGAGACCACGTCAAGATCTACCAGGGCGTGACGCTGGGCGCCAAGTCATTTGAGCTGGACGAAGACGGCAATCCCGTCAAAGCCATCAAACGCCACCCAAACATCGGCAACAACGTCGTTATATACGGCAACGCCGTGATATTGGGCGGCAATACGGTGATCGGCGATGATTGCATTATCGGCGGCAACGTATGGCTGACGTCTTCTGTGCCGCCCTGCCACGTTGTCGCCTACAAAAGCAATGACATCGTGATCCGCGAAAGGCTCGACGGCGGCGGCATCTGCAAGTAATTACAGATACCCGCCATCCACATTAAGCGCCTGGCCGGTGATGAACGCGGCATCCTCCCCGCACAGGAAAAATGCTGCGCGGGCAACGTCGTCGGGTGTTCCAAGGTGGCAAAGCGGCGTCGCTTGTTTAAGCGCAATGAGTTCATCATGCGTGTATCCGTCCAACATGTCAGTGCTGATGACACCGGGGCACAGGGCATTGACGCGAATGCCGCCGGGGCCTTCTTCCCGCGCCAGTGCCTGGGCAAGCCCGATAAGCGCCGCTTTGGACGCGGAATAGGCGGCCTCACAGGACGCGCCGCGCTTGCCCCACATGCTGGACATGAGGAGCACGGCGCCTCCCCTTTGGCGCATTATGGGCAAAAGGTCTTTTAGTACCAGGAATGCGCCACGCACGTTGGTATTTTGAAGATCATCCCAGGCGCTAACGGGCATTTCAGACAGCAGCCCCATCCAGGCGATGCCGGTGTTCAAAATGAGGGCGTCCAAATGGATAAGTTGGCGGAGCGCCGCTTGTTTAAGCAAATCGATATTTTCTTCCTCGCGCACGTCCGCCGGGAACGAGAGGGCGCCCGTTTCTTTTGAGAGTTGCAGGGCCTCGTTTTCTGACTTATGGTAAGTAAACATCACGCGATGACCGCGCGCGCAGAACAAGCGCACCATCGCTTCCCCGATGCCCCGGGAACCGCCCACGATCAGCGCTGTTTTCACGGCCGCACCCCCTTTTTTCTTAATTGTAGCGGCGTAAAGCGCCGCCGTCAACATGGAGGATCAATGAACGCGAATACCTTGGAGCGCCTTTTAGATGCGCCGGTGCAATGCTTTGATGAGACCGCTTCCACCAACGCCGCAGCGATGGCGTGGGCGAAAGCGGGCGCGCCGCACGGCGCGCTGGTAGCGGCGGACCGGCAGACTCGGGGGCGCGGCCGCCATGGGCGCAGCTACTGTTCGCCTGAGGGCGGTCTTTACATGAGCCTGATCCTGAAGGGCGGCGTGGAAAGCATCGGCGGCATCACAACGCTCGCCGCCGTCGCCGTCTGTCGGTTTGCAAAGCGGCAGGGGTTCGACCTTAAGATCAAATGGGTCAACGACTGTATGTTGGACGGCAAAAAGGTGTGCGGTATCCTGGCTGAAGGCGGTTTGCAGCAGGTACCGCCCTTTGTGGTGGTGGGTATCGGCCTTAATGTCGGGCCCATGGTTCTTCCGGAAGATCTGCTGGGGAAAGCTGCGGCGCTGTTTGAAAGGGCGCCGCGCCTGCCCATGGAAAACATTGCGGCGCAGATCGCGCGCGACGTGCTGGAGGGGATGAAGGACATGCCGGGGCATATGACGGAATACCGCGCACGCTGCGTCACATTGGGGCGCAGGGTACGCTGGATGCAGGACGGTGAAACGATGGAAGGCACGGCAAAGGACGTAGCGGATGACGGCTCGCTGGTAGTGGAGACATTCGGAGGCACAATTGGCCTTTCCAGCGGCGAGGTCTCCATCCACATGAAAGACGGGAGCTATGCCTAAGGTGCAATTGCGGTTTCCAAAGGGGATCATCCCCTTTGGCGGGTTTGGGCGCCGCCCAATGTAAACCCAAGAGAAAAGAGCAAAGCAATTCTCTTCGGCTGTTTGGACCTCATAGAAAAAGGGGCCTGCAACGATTTTCCATTACAAGTCCCTCTTTATTAGCGATTTAGGGCCGCCGCAAAAAAGCGCTGCGCTGTTTTTGCTCAGGTTCTGATGGGTACGCTTTGGCTTCGCCCAAACCCACCAAGGGGGCGCGCGCCCCCTTGGAACCCGCAATAGTGGATTAGCAAGCCGCCATCAATCCCTAATTTGATTAATAGTTTTCCTGCATGCGCTCAAAGTGGGCGCGGGGATGCTTGCAGGCGGGGCATACTTGCGGCGCTTCTTCACCTTCGAAGATGTAGCCACAGTTGCGGCAATGCCACCGCTGGGTCTTCTCGTCCTTAAACACGCGTTCCTGCTCTACCGCTTCACGCAGCTTGTTGTAGCGCGCTTCGTGCTGGAACTCTACCTTGGCCACTTCGTCAAACTGCCTGGCGATCTCTTCAAACCCTTCCTGACGGGCTGTTTCGGCAAAGCCTGTGTACATTTCTGTCCACTCGTAACGCTCACCCTCAGCGGCGTTTTGCAGGTTCCAGATGGTATCGCCTTTGCTCTTGCCTTCCTTAAAACCGCCCAAAGCGCGCAGCCACAGTTTGGCGTGCTCTTTTTCGTTCAGTGAGGTTTCCGCAAAGAAGCCGGCAATCTGCTCAAATCCTTCTTTTTTAGCGGCGGAAGAGAAGAAGTCGTACTTCGTGCGCGCTTTGGATTCCCCCGCAAACGCGTCCCACAGGTTTTTCTCGGTATTGCTCCCTTTCAGATCCATCTTTGTGCCTCCTTAATGATAATTATAATATAATGGTTATCAGCGTCCCGCCGACGATCAGCAGCGCCAGGAAAATGCTGACGATGCGGATGAATATGTCGCGCTTGTTGATTCTTTTACGATTCGCTCTTGCTGTCATAGTGTTCCCCCAAATTGTATTGATCCAGACAATAGTATACTCAGAAGGAATGTTCTTGTCAAAGCTTGACGGCCGCGCAGCAGCCGAGTATAATGATTGTACATTCATATGAATGGATTTTCATTTTAGGAGGATGGGCATGGACGAGGAACTGGTAAGGAAGGCAACAGGGATGCTCAAGGTACTGGCAGACCCCACGCGCCTCAAGATCCTGCTGACGCTCAAAGACAGCGAGCACACCGTCAGCCAGCTGTGCGAAAAGCTTGGATTTGAGCAAAGTGCCATGAGCCATCAGTTGGGCAAACTGCGCGCGGCGCGGCTGGTTTCTGTCCGCCGCGACGGCCGCAACTCCCTCTACGCGCCGTGCGACCACCATATTTACAGCTTGCTCAATCACGTGCAGGAGCATGTGGCGGAGCGGGAAGAAAAGGAAGACGCCCTATGAAAGACATCCGCATAACGGGCCTTCACTGCAAAGACTGCGCCGACTCCCTGCTGAAACGGCTGCAAAGCGCAACGGGTGTGGAAGGCTTTGCCTACGACGCTGACCACATGATCCTCTCCGCCCCAGACAGCGCGGATATGGATATTGTACATGACGTGCTGGATGCCGACAAAATAACCATCTGCCACTACCGGACAAAGGACGGTCGCTGCGCCTGCGCACACTGCGTGTATGACGAGCCTGATGAAAAAGGGTTGGAAGAAGCGCACGAAGAAGCGCACATCCTGGGACACGAACACGAACATGTATCAGAGCATGGGCATGACCGTGCCCATAACCATGGCCACCACCATGGTGGCGCGACGCGCAATATCGCCGTGGTCTTCTTCATGAACCTCATTTTTGCGGTGGGCGAATTCATATTCGGCGCGATCCTCAACTCCACCGCCGTTTTTGCCGACGCGGTGCACGATCTGGGCGACGCCGTGTCGGTGGGCGTGTCCTTCTTCCTTGAAAAAAAGAGCAACGCGCACGCCGACCGCCGCTATTCCTTCGGCCACCGCCGCTTTTCGCTGCTGGGCGCACTGATAACAGGGCTGGTACTGATCATCGGTTCCTTTTTTGCCCTGCTGCGCGCTGTGCCGCGCCTGATTGCCCCGGAACCCGTCAATTTTGACGGCCTGCTCTACCTGGCACTCGCCGCCATTGCGCTCAATGCCGTATCGGCATGGGCGCTGCACCGCGGCCACACGCGCAACGAATCCATGCTGAATTTGCACATGCTCGAAGACATGCTGGGCTGGATCGCGATCCTGATCGTCTCCCTGATCTTGCGCATCCGCCCGTGGTATTTCCTGGATCCCCTGGTCTCCGTCCTGATCTCCCTGTTTATCCTGTACAGGGCTGTACCGCAGGCCTTAAGCGCTCTGCGCATCTTCATGGAGTCGGTACCGGACGATATCAACATCGAAAAACTGGAAAAGGACCTGCTGGGCCTCCCAAGCGTGCATGGTCTGAGCCATCTGCACGTATGGAGCATGGACGGAGAAGTCAACAACTTCGCGGTGACGCTGTTCTCCCGGGCGGATACCCCCGAAAAGCAGCGTCAGCTGCGCGACCGTGTAAGATGGCTGGTGTCGCCTCTCCATGTACATTGTTCCACCGTGGAAATCAACTACGACCCCGACAAGCGGTTCACAGGCAGGGTGGCATAAGCGTCCTGCCACGCTGGCGGACGAAGCGTCTGGCGTACCGCCTTAAGGTTTTTCAGCCAGGGTCGCAAAAAAGGTGGGTACGTTAAGCTCCCTGAGTTTCCCCTCGCCGTTCAAATCGTGGTAGATATCGCGCAGCAGGAAACCCGCCTCGATCTGGCCGCCTATCTGTTCTTCCACTGTGTGCGAAAACTGAATACCCCAATCACTTGCGACGCTAAGATGGTACAATTCCTCGTCGACAAGGGGGTCAAAGGGCAAGGGACGCACCAGGCGTGTTTCATCCTCTTCGTCAAACAGAAAATTAAGTCCCGTATCAAGGCCGCTCAAAAGCCGGCCGCCTTTTTTTAGTATGCGGAAGCACTCGCGCCACACGCTTTTTACGTCCCTTATATAGCAGTTGGAGACGGGATGGAAGATCATGTCAAAGGATGCGTCCTCAAAGGGCAGCGGCTGCGTCATGTCGGCACGGACGATGGCGATCTCATAGCCTTCCCTCTGAGCCACCAGCCGCTCGGCATTCAGCTGTGCCGGGGAATAGTCCAGCACCGTGCACCCGGCGCCCAGCGCCGCAAACACCGGCATCTGCTGGCCTCCGCCGGAAGCCAGGCCCAGCACGCGTTTGCCACGCATTTCCCCAAACCATTCACGGGGAACGCTCCTGAGGGGCGTCAGCAACACCTGCCAGTCGCCATTTGCCGCGCGCACAAACACATCATGGTCAATGGGGCGGCCCCACTCCCATCCTTCAGCCACCCATTTATCTACCGCTTCTGCGTTGATGTCCTGATACCGTGGTTTCATCTTGAACCCTCCGACGGAGACATGTCACCGCCCTTTTCATTGAGTACCAAACCCTGATCGTCCGCGCTATTCTCCCCGTCGGCAATATACGCTTTGCACGCTCTTTTGATAGAATGCAGGAACTCTTCTTCCCCTTGTATTTTTAATTTGCCAAGGGAAAGACCATGGCCGCCTGTGCAAATAGCGCACAGAAACAGCGCACTTTTTTCGCCAAGAAGCGACACGGTAAGCGTCAGACGGTTGCCGGCGACCACGCTTAAGCGCTGATAAACGCGCAGCGCCATGCGTATATCGCCTATCGTAGCGTCACTTTGTTCACTTAGGGATACAGAAGGGTTGCCCTTCGCGGCGTGGTCAAGGACATCAAGCAAATCATCAAATCTTCCCGTCAGGTTCTGCTCGTATTTAGGCATATCTCCCTCCCGTTGATAGGGGCGTACGCGCTGTTTTGCCGTCTTTTTATCATAAGCGGGAGGGTCTTGTGTGTCAAGTGCGCTTATTTACTTAAATGTGGATAATATGGTATAATCCCCTTAATGGATATTGGAAGGAGAAACCACCTTATGGTCGTTCGCGTTTTTGAATCGCCCGAGCAGGTCTCCACGGCCTGCGCCATGCTTTTTGCATCCCAGGTTATCTCTAATCCCCGCGCTGTTTTGGGCCTTGCCACCGGCTCATCCCCCATCGGCACGTATCAGCAATTGATCAATTGGTACAACGAGGACATCCTTGATTTTTCCGAGGCAACCTCTTTCAATCTGGATGAATACGTAGGTATCCCGGAAAGCAACGAGTGTTCGTATCACTGCTTTATGCAAAACCAGCTGTTCCATGGCATCAATCTGAAAGCCTCCTATTTGCCCGACGGCAATTCCAAAGACATGCGTGGCGCATGCCGCAATTATGACAAGGCGATCAAGAAAGCCGGCGGTATCGATCTGCAGCTGCTGGGCATCGGCCGCAACGGCCATATCGGTTTTAACGAACCGTCTGATGCTTTCTCTTTTGGTACGCAGGTGGTAACATTGACCCCGTCTACGATCGATGCCAACCGCCGCTTTTTTGACGAGCATGAGGAAGTACCGTCAATGGCCATTTCCATGGGCGTGGGCACAATTATGGCATCGCGCCGCGTGGTCATGATCGCCATGGGAGATGATAAACAGGATGCTGTTTACGGCGCGGTCAAAGGACCGGTAACGCCTCACTTGCCCGCTTCCATACTGCAAATGCACCAGGACTGCATTTTGCTGTGCGACAGGAAGGCTGCCGCGCAATTGTAAAAATGTGGACAGCATGGTGACAAGCTGGGGATTCTTCCAAAACCGGTGACGAAATAGTCACACCGCTCTTATTAAAAGTTGTCCACGCCAGGGGATAAGGCACATGTGGATGCGGTGGAGAACAGCGTTTGGGGAGTATTATGTCCCGCTTGTCGGCTCACTTCCAAAAGA
>LFTR01000248.1:327-1508 GCA_001513425.1 Clostridiales bacterium DTU024 | reverse complement strand
GGCGTGGTGTTTGACCAGGAGCAGATGAATATCCTGGCAAACAAGGGAACGTCTGACGCTGATAAAGCCAAAATCGCCACCCAGCTGATTCTTGACAGATACCCAGCCATGCGGGAGGACACCATCACCGCCATCAGCATCCTGGAGGCGGAAAAGGGCATCCTGCCCACCTGGAGCATGGAGGACAAGGCCGCCTACACCCAGATGCTGGTAAAGACAAAGACGCTGGGTCATGACGAGGAGATGTACTGGCTGCCCGGGGATAAGGACATCCCCCGGGACCGGGCGGTGGCCATCGCCAATGAAGCCATTATCAAAGAATATGATGAATCACAGGAGAATCTGAAAGCGCTGACCCTGTATACAGAGCTGCGCAGCTACGCCCACGAAAAGGAGTACCGCACTTGGCATGTATACTATATGAAGCCGGGGGTGAGCGTCTATGACGCCCCCAGCGAGTACAGCGTGTGGATCAATTCCCAGACCGGGGAAGTGGAGTCTGTTGGTTCCCCCGCCCAACAGGCCGGCGCTGAAAATGCCTTTCCTGAACACATCCGGATAATGTGGCAGGAGCTTATTGAGGCCTACAGAGAATCTGAGCCTTTTACCATCGAAAGCCTGGTACGTTTGAAGGCCGAATGGACAGAGAGGCTGGAAGAATTGAAGCGATTCACAAAGCATTGGTCAGGCATGAGAAAAACCATCAGGAACGCCGTGGAACAGGACATCCGCATGCCCGAGGAAGGTTCCATCCTGCTTTCTGACGCTTGGGAAAAGGCGGAAGCCGCCGTGCTGGCGCTGCCCGATTGGAAGAAAGAAAAGCTGGACATGTACGGCCGCTTTGCTGAGGTGTATTACCACTCAAATGAACTAGGCAAGCCGGTTTATCACCTTTTCTTCTCCCAAAAACAGCCTTTCTGGCCGGAATTTGCCGGCAAGCCTGCTGAATACTATGGGACGAACTATGCCAAGCCGCTTTTCGCGCAGTTTGGCGATGACTATATCAAGACTCCCCGCTATGTAGCCGTCAGGCTTGACGCCAAAACCGGTGAGTTGACCGAGGCACCTGTGGTTGGCATGCACACCAATCATGGCGCTATGCCGTCTGAGCTGGAACTGATCAAGTAATGTGAAGTCAATAACCCGCCCCCTCCCCCGCGCTCACGGTCAACATGACTGTG
>LFTR01000248.1:0-220 GCA_001513425.1 Clostridiales bacterium DTU024 | reverse complement strand
AGTCGTCTAATAGAGTGTAGGGAGGTGAGCGGCAGATGGGAGTTGTCCAGGGCCCGGACAGCAATCAGAATCAGAATGAGCGCTTTGAACGATTGGTAAACCAATTCCAAGCCTCGCTGCTGCGTACCTGCTACATGTACCTGCGGGATCAGGAGCAGGCAGAAGACGCGGTGCAGGAAACATTTTTCAAGGCTTACCGAAACCTCGGTGCCTTTCGCGG
>LFTR01000199.1 GCA_001513425.1 Clostridiales bacterium DTU024 | reverse complement strand
TCGCTTCTCTTCTGTATCGTTTTCAAGGTTCGTCGCTGCCCTCTCTCAAAGGCGCTTGAATAAGATAACAAAGTTTACCCGCCGTGTCAAGCGCTTACACGAAGAAATTTCGCTTTTTGGCAGGGAAAAATGGCTAATGGGGCAGTTCAGTTCAGGCGACGAGCATTCTGAATGCCCGACCGCCTTTTGCTTTAAGATACAGGAAAATACCAAAGGACATGAACGCAAGCAATGCGCAGAGCAGGATCACATAGAGTTCCACGGACATGTGCGCTGAGAGCAAAGCAATATACAGCGCCGCGCCGCCCGCCGCCAGCCCCATGCCGGTGAACATGGTGATGAGCGAACTTATGCCCTGCTTGACGGCGATGGTTTCATTCATCCAGTCAAACTTGGGAAAGCGCAGGTTAACGGCAACCCCCAGCAGCGCCTGAAACACGGTTAGGAGCGCGGGTGTGAGGAACATCATCACGCGAATGAAAGGCGTGGCACGCAAAATGACGCCCAGAATAGCGGCGGAAAACAGTACGGTGGGCAGGCAGATGATCATGTGCGCATAGGCTTTGGATAACAGGAGATCACCGCCCGAAATCGGCAGTGACTGGGGGATCCACAGCTTTTTGCCTTCCAGAGAGATGGATGGCGCGGAAATGAAATTGGTAGCCGCCAGGAAACACAGTACCACGAGCACCATGGGGCCGGAAGCCTCCGCCATCCCCGGCAGTTCATCAGCCAATAAAACAGTAAGAATATCGGGCTTCAGCAGCATGGCGATGGGCAAAATGAGCGTGAAGACAGTCCCCAAACCGGCGTTGAGCATGTACATGGGTGCGGTGAAAAAACGGCGCGCTTCCTTTAATACCAGCGCGGCCATGGGGCTGCGCGCATTTTGCATTCTCACTTTTCCGCGGGATCTGATCGACACAGAGGAGCGCGTGACGATGCGTGTGAAATTAAGGGACAGGGCAAAATAAACAGCCACGGCGGGAATGATCACTGAAAGGAGGAAATATGCCAAATCAAACGCGTTCCCGTCTGCCACCGCGCTGCCGAGCCAGTAAGCGGGCGGCAAGGCGTGACGGACGGCGTCGGCAATGGTTTGGCCGCGGGTAACCAGGTCGGCGATGCGCTCGTTGAAACCCGCAAGCAGGGCGAAATAACCCATCATCATACCAATAGAAAGCACAATGATGACGATGGATTTATTCCTCAGGCGGGAAGACACCATCGCGATAAGCCACCCCAGCAAGGAGGACAGCGCGACCGCCATCAAAGGCAAAAACAAAAAGGCAATGAGGAAGAAGGCAACACCAGTAAATGAGGGCGCGTAATGCATGAGATACACGACGCCTGCAGGCACGGCGACTGCCGCCTGCAGCAAAAAGGCCATGACCAGAAGCGACAACATCCGCGACAGGAGGATCATGCCGGAGGGAATCGGCAGGGACAGCAGCAGATCGTTATCCTTGGCTTCGTACAGTACCGACTGCGTCATCATCACACCACCCACGAACATGAACACAAACGCGATAATGGCAACCAGCGCAAAATACAGCCAGAGGAGTTCCGCCGACACCATGGCAGGCAGCAGCGTATAGAGCGCAAGGCCAAGCGTCCCTGCAATGGCGACAACGACGTACGCCGCCAACAGCGCAATAAGTACTTTGATCAATATGCCGTGCTTCTTTTTTTGCCGCGAAGCGCGGAACATGGCAGAAAACACCCCCTGCAAGCGGGATGCGACAAGTATCCTAAGCATCGCTGCCCTCCAGTTCGAGGAACACTTCCTCCAGGCTTTCGTCCCCCAATACATCCGCCATGGCGCCCGCCACGACCAGTTTTCCGTTCCTGATGATGGCCACCCTGTTGCACAGCTTTTCCGCCACCTCCAGCACATGTGTGGAAAAGAAAATGGCGCCGCCTTTTTCACAAATGTCCCGCATAACCTGCTTTAGAAGATGGGACGCCTTGGGATCAAGGCCGGTAAAGGGCTCATCGAGCATGAGCAGCTTGGGTTCGTGGATAAGTGCTGAAATGAGCGCCAGCTTTTGCTTCATCCCGTGTGAATACGCGCTGATAAGCTGCCCCATGTCCTGCGTCATACCGAACATGTCCGCGTATTTCTCAATATTGCGGCGGCGCATATCGCCCGAAACGCCATAGATGTCCGCGATGAATTCAACATACTTGATGCCTGTAAAGAACTCGTACAAATCGGGATTGTCGGGCAGATAGGCAATGATGCGCTTACAGTCCAGCGGCTTTTCTTTAAGCGGCATCCCGTCCACCCAAATATCGCCCGCGTCAAACTGGAGAATTCCCGCGCACGATTTGATGGTGGTGGTTTTCCCCGCGCCGTTGTGGCCGATAAATCCGTAGATTTCGCCCTTCTGTATGTGCAAATTCAAATCATCCACGGCTTTCTTGCTGCCGTACGTCTTGGTGAGGTGCGCGATCTTCAGCATTTCGATGCCCTCTTTTCCTCTTTTTACGGCGCCATTATAGGCTCTGGCGTGTCTTTGTGCAAGAATGCGTGAAAATAAACTCAACACAAAAGCACTGCCGGGGC
>LFTR01000083.1 GCA_001513425.1 Clostridiales bacterium DTU024 | reverse complement strand
CAGGATTGGTTAGGTCACAGTGATTTTGCAACCACCGCAAATATTTACGCTCATTTGGACTTCAACTCAAAACTGGTATCAGCACAAGCCATGGTTGATGGACTTAATTTCGTCATCGCACCGAAGCCAGAGATTCGTCAAGATGAAGTGATCGTAAACCATCACCAGTCAGAAGGAGATAAAAAACAAGACGCTTCTGCACACACATAAAAAATAAGGCATTCCTCAGAGACTGAGGAATGCCAATGGTTTTCTGGCGGAAGCGGTGGGATTCGAACCCACGGAACCCAGAAGGTTCAACTGATTTCGAGTCAGTCCCGTTATGACCACTTCGATACGCTTCCGTATTTATCTTCAACATCGGTTCTCAGAAATCCCTCGGATAAAGGAGAGAACTGATGGAGAGAACTACACTATGAATTTTTGCGATTGGACTGGTTAAACCAAGTCAAATCAATGGTTTAGGCTTCTATGTTACCACATAAGTACGACGCTTTCGAGAGCGCCCCGTTACGGCCACTTCGGTACATCTCCGTATTTGATCGCTGTATTTATA
>LFTR01000041.1:956-1590 GCA_001513425.1 Clostridiales bacterium DTU024 | reverse complement strand
TCCACGACTGCCGGAGCGGGCGGCGCTTCCACGACTGCCGGAGCGGGCGGCGCTTCCACAACGGGCGGAGCAGGCGGCGCTTCCACGACAGGCGGAGCTGGCGGCGCTTCCACAACGGGCGGAGCAGGTGGCGCTTCCACGACCGCCGGCGCTTCCACAACGGGCGGAGGCGGCGGCGCCGTGATGGTCAGTACTCCATCAACAATAACGAAGGTTACGCTGGAAAAGCTCTGGTTATTGTTCACGAAATGCTCAGGTGCTAACGACATCGAATAGCTGCCGGCCTCGGTTCCGCTTACACTATCTCCGCCGATGAACGAGAAACTAAAGTCGTTCACCGTGTAAAGCGGATCGCTGATCAAAACGTCATACCCTGATACCGTTTTTGCAGCCCCGTCATAGACAAACGTACCGCTGTGCTCCGTGATCTTTACCGTTACCGGCAGTGCTTCCGCCGATATGGTGCCGATCGTAACCACCAGCATAGTGACCGCCAGGAACAGCGCCGTGATACGTTTGATACGGCTGTGCTTCATCTTTCTCATTGTGTTTTCCATTTCTATACCCTCCCAGGTTTCGCGAAATATGTCTCATTCAATCCTGCATATGCAGTGTTGTCGTTGTGTAAAAAAAG
>LFTR01000041.1:0-881 GCA_001513425.1 Clostridiales bacterium DTU024 | reverse complement strand
TGCCTATAACGCGACTTTTGGGGGCAAATTTGAGAAATGTTACTAATTTGATTTAGGCTAATATAATAGCATTCAGCATTCAAGCACAAAAAAATCTCTGAAAAAATTTTTCTCAGAGATTCGGGCATCATTTTTGTTAATTTGCAACAACAAACGGCTCATGCCTGCTACGTGCCGATTTTGCTGCAGATCAGGGTAATATTACTTCACCGGTGCTTGAAAGCATACTTTGGTATGTAGTTACATGAATGACATATATTGGTAATACTTTTGAGATGTTTTTAGCTCCAAAAACCCTTATATCACAAGGGTTTCAGGCGATCCTGTCACTCCCACTCAATCGATGCCGGCGGCTTGGTGGTGATATCCAGCAGCACGCGGTTGATGTGCGGCACTTCATTCACAATACGGCGGCTGATGTGCGCTAAAGTCTCATAGGGGATGCGCGCCCAGTCCGCCGTCATAAAATCATCCGTCGTGACGGCGCGGATCGCTATCGCGTGGTCATAGGTGCGGGCATCGCCCATAACGCCCACCGAGCGGTTCCCGGTAAGGACCGTAAAATACTGGTGGATAGACTGTTCCAGCCCCGCGGTGGCGATTTCTTCGCGCAGGATCGCGTCGCTTTCGCGCACCAGGTGCACCTTTTCTTTGGTCAATTCGCCAATGCACCGGATGGCAAGGCCCGGGCCCGGGAAAGGCTGACGATTGACCATGGCGGTCGGCAAACCCAGCACCAGGCCCAGCTGCCTGACTTCATCCTTAAACAGCATGCGCAGCGGCTCAATAAGCGACGTGAACCCCAATTCCTTGGGCAGACCTCCCACGTTATGGTGGGACTTGATCACATTGCTGCCGGGTACGACACCGGACTCGATCAC
>LFTR01000149.1 GCA_001513425.1 Clostridiales bacterium DTU024 | reverse complement strand
AAGCGATGTAATCGCTGCAACGGATGGATACGTCAACATATATAAGGAATATTATTATATTTTGTGCTCAAGGTTTTTATCGTGTAACTGGTAAACTAAAATGGCCGGTATGTGGCAAACAAAATTCCCTACTTTTCTAGGCAAAGAGAGGCCCCGAGGCTATACTTGAGCGAGAGTATACAGCTGAGGTGGCCAGAATGGTAGGGACAGAGATGTACGTGAAGATACAGGAGCTGAAACGGAAGGGCTACAAGAAGCAGCGGGCAGCGCGGGAACTCATGATCGACACGAAGACGGTGCGGAAGTATTGGGATATGAGCGAGTCTGAGTACAGCGAGTACCTGCTGGAGACGAAGGAACGCACAAAGATCATGGATCCGTACCGGGACTTCGTGCTGGAGCAAATCGAGCAGCACCCGGAGATTACAAGCGCCATCATTTACGACCACCTGTTGGAGACGTTCCAGGAGTTTGCGCCATCGTACAGAAGCGTGCGGCTGTATGTGTGCAATCTGCGGGACGCGGAAGGGATGCCAGCGCCGCAAAAGATCCGACAGTATTGCGAGGTAGCGGAGACGCCGCTGGGCCAACAGGGACAGGTGGACATGGGGCAAAAGGTGATGCGGGATAGCTATGGGAAGAACGTAAAGGTGTACATCTTCGCCATGGTACTGAGCGCGTCACGGCACAAGTACGCGCAGTTTCAGCTGGAGCCGTTCACAGCGCAGACGTTCATCGAGGCGCACGATGCGGCATTCCGGTACTTTGGAGGGCGACCCAAGGAGATCGTGTACGACCAGGATCGGGTCATGGTGGTGAGCGAGAACGCGGGTGACATCATCCTGACGGAAGCGTTCGAGCAATACCAGAGCTATGCGGGGTTCAGCGTACACCTGTGCCGCGGGTTCGACCCGGAGAGCAAGGGCAAGATAGAGGCGGTCGTGAAGTATGTGAAGAACAACTTTCTGACCTGCCGCATCTTTCATGGGATCAACCGGCTGAACAGCGAGGGACTGGCCTGGCTGGACAGAACGGGAAACGGGCAGGTGCATGAGACGACGAAAATGGTGCCCAAAGTGGTGTTTCGGGAGGAACAGAAATACCTTGAGCGTGTGCCGGAACTGGGCGGACGCACGCTGCTGCCGAAGCTGGCGGCGGTCAGGAAGACCAACGTGGTTTTGTATCTGCAGAACCGCTACCAGATGCCGCTGGGCACCTACCAGCCGGGTCGGAGGGTTCGAATCGAGGCGCAGGAAGAGGCGGGCACGGTACGGTTCTATGACCACGGCAGCGGAGAACTGCTGCAAACACACGCATTGGCGGCGGGCGCAGGCAAGCTGGTGCGCGTCACACACCCTGACCGGCCCCGCAACCAAAAGCTGACGGAACTGCGCATGCAGGTGCTGCGCGAATTTGGTAGCACAGAACTGTCCGAGCGTTTCGTTGCAGGCATCCTGATTCACAAGCCCCGCTACGCCAAGGACCAGATGAGCTGGCTGCTGAAGCTTCAGCGCCAGTTCAAAAGTGCGGAGCTGGATCAAGCCATGGCCTACTGCCTGGAGCGCAGCCTGTTTGGCGCATCCGATCTGCAAGACACCTTGGAATACTTCAAGACGCTCAGCGTCGAGCCTGAACAGCTCGCGCCCGTGGTGTTGCCGCTCAAATACCGCCTGGTGACGGCACGGCAGCGCCCGCTGCAGGCCTACGAAAACCTATGGAAAGGCGGTGATTCGCGATGAACACGGTCGCTCAGATCCGCGTACTCGCAAAGCAACTCGCCCTCTCCAACCTCGCCAACCGCCCCTTCGAGTTCCTCTCGGAGCCCGTCTCCTCAGAGCAACTCCTACTGGACTGTCTCAAGGACGAGGTCGCCTACCGTGAGCAGAAGGCGCGGGAACGCAGAATCCGGCAGGCGCAAATCCCGACCTTCAAGGACTTCGACTCCTTCGATACCGAATTTCAACAGGGCATCACCCCCTGGCAGCTCCAGCAACTCAAGAACCTCACCTGGATTGAGGGCGTCTACAACCTCATCCTCATTGGCCCGCCCGGCACTGGCAAGACCCACCTCGCCCTCGCCATTGGCAACAAGGCGCTCCAACAGGGGTATAAGGTGTTCTTCGCTTCCATGGACAACCTCATTCACATCCTCAAGACGGGCGAGATCTCACGCAAGTCCCAGGCTCGCCTCAAGTGGATCAAGGAGGCGGATCTCCTCATTATTGACGAGCTGGGCTACCTCCCCATTGGCAGGCTCGAGGCCAACCTCTTCTTCCAGCTCATCTCTCAGCTCTACGAGAATACCTCCGTCGTCATTACCTCCAACAAGGGCTTCGATGGCTGGGCTGAACTCCTCGGTGATTCCGTCCTCGCCACCGCTCTCCTCGACAGGCTCACTCACAGGTGCCAGGTTCTCTCCTTCGCTGA
>LFTR01000235.1 GCA_001513425.1 Clostridiales bacterium DTU024 | reverse complement strand
TCCATCCACGGGTGCGTGAAAAACTCCATGCTCATGGAATGGATCTCCGCCACTTCCATGGTATATTCCTTAAGGTCGCTGGGCTCCACGTCACGCTGCAGATACCCCTGGAAAGCGTGGCCGGCTTCGTGGGTCAATACGTCCACGTCTCCGGAGGTGCCGTTAAAATTGCTGAAGATAAAAGGCACTTTGTAATCCGGCAGGAAAGTCATATAGCCGCCGCCCGCTTTGCCGGGTTTGGTAGTTAGGTCCATCAGCTGCCAGCCGGTCATGATATCAAAGAACGCGCCGGTTTCGGGCGACAGCTCGTGGTACATTTTGGTCGCCTGCGGCACCAGATAGTCTTCGTCGCCCCGGGGTTTGGGATTGCCGGTCAAAAACTCCAATGCATAGTCAAAGTTCTTCATGTCCTTAATGCCCAGGCGCTTGCTTTGCTGTTTGTACAGCTTTTGCGTCAGAGGAACGATAGCCTCCACGATCTGGTCACGGTAGACTTTTGCGTCCTCCTGATTCCAGTCTGTGCGGCCCATGCGGGCATACGCCACAGGAATGAAGCTTTCAAAGCCCAGCTTTTTACCGATACGGTCACGGATCTTGACGAGTTTATCGTACAGCTCGTCCAGCTGCTCCTGCCTTTGGGCAAGCCAGCCATAGGACGCATCATTGGCGCGGTGCCTTACGTCGCGGTCAAAAGACTGCATAAAGGGCGTCATTCCCGACAGGTTATAAGTTCCGCCGTCAAAGTGTATTTCCGCGGAGGCCAGCAGTTTCTCATACTCGCTCGCGACCTTGTTCTCCTCCACCAGGTCCTCCACGATTTCGGGCTTGAAAGTTTTTAGCGCCAGCTCGTATTTTTCAAGCAAGTGCTTGCCGTACCTTTCTTCAATGTCTTTGCGGAAAGGCGAACTTAGTGCAATGGCGGCATTCTGTGTGGAGATCTCCTGAAAACGCGGGCCTTGCTCGTCAAATATGTCTTTTTCCTTGTCGTAGAATTCATCCTTGGTATTGATGGTATGGCGGATGTTCGCAAGGGTGCCCTGCGTCTGCAGGTTGCTGCCCAGCCTGTCCAGCTTGATCCCGGCCTCAAAGTAGGCGTCCGCTGTGGGTGCGTCCTTCATTTCCTCCAACAGACCTTGCATCTGTTCAAACAGCGCGTCAAAGTCCGGCCGCGCATATTGCATGTCACTAAATTTCATACGATTCCTCTTTTCTAAAGTATTCTTTGGCATTATACCATGAATCAGCCGCGCGCAGAGACCCTAAGGGACTTAAGATGGCTTTTTTGCGCGTCGCTGATGCGGAACGATTCAATCGCTTTCTGGATGGCCTTGTTATGCGTCCAGGGCGGCAGCAGCTTATTCTCGATGAAGGGCAGAGCCGCCGCGGGCTGTTTGATGAGGGCCTCACAAAAGTACCACGCGACCATCATGCGCACATAATAATGGTCCTGTGCGGCACCTGCCACCAAGACCGGCATGTCCGCGTCAAATCGGTCATTCAGATAAAGGCTCATCAATTGCCCGATGGCAAAGCGGACGGTATAGGGATGGGGAGATTTTATCCACGCGCGGATGCCCTCCAGCGTCTTTTCGGGATGCCGGCCAAATACTTTGAGCTTCAGTGTGTCGCAGGTCGCCCAGTTATCCACATAGGGCAAAAAGCGATCTGCCGCCCCAAACGCCGTATCGAAATCGGGAATTCCCCCGATCAGCATCGCGTGCAGCGTGTTCTCTTCCAAGTACCAATGAGGCAATGTATCCAGGAACGCGGTGACGCTGTCTCCCCACTCCTTTATTACGCGCTTGGCAAAGCTACGCATGGCAGGGCTTCTCACACCGATGATATGATCCTTTGACACCGTTGGGATCAGGCGCGCAATGAAGTCTCTATATCCTTCATCCTGCAAAGCGATCAGTTCATTCCGAAAATCGATACCCGCCATAAATCCCTCCGCACTAGATGAATAAGCGCTTCTTGATAGCGTCCTTGAGACCTTTCTTCTTTTCCAATACCAGGAACACCGCGCCCAACGCCAATAGAGGGAGACCCGCATAGATTGCCCAGTTGATATCGAGTTTCCCAAAATACAAGTCGATAATGGCATCCGCCGCCACCAGAAATGCTGTCAGCATCACGCACACAGCGGCAGCACGCTCCAGAGGCTGCCATTCCAAACGGCGCACCGCCAGCAGGATCATTTGGACCAAAAAGGCGATGGCGACGATCATGGGCAAAGCGATCCCCAAATACCAATCGCGCCCGCCCGACATGGCGGCAATGAGCAGCAGATACAGTGCCAGCGCCGTAAACGCCACTACAATATAAGCGTACGGACGCCTGAAGCGGTAAAACATGGGCACCAGCACCCAGCAATAGAAGCACACGAGCCCGCCCACGACATAAAAGGACCACGAGAAGCCGCCGGTTGCGACAAAGTTGACCAGCAATACCACCAGCGCCGGTATCAGCAACACAATGAGCGACAAGCGCCTGGCATACTTGCGATTGATATGCCGCATGAGGTCTTCCACCCTGTCGGGGTAGGGCATCTTTTGCGGCGGTACCCAGGGGCAGCTCAAGTCGTGCACTTCCGTAAAGCACAGCGGACACGTTTGTTCGGACGGAGCCATCTCCACCCCGCAATGCACGCAATAGGGCATTTCTACCTCCTGTTGCTTTCCACAGTCACAGGAACGCCGAGCTTGATAAGGATCCGGAAAAACTCGCGCTCTACATTAGGTTCTTCGATCGTGCGGGAGAAGTTCATGTACGTTTTGTCCAGGCACGTGATGATGCCGGCCGTCGACTTGTTATTTTTACCGGGTCCCAGAACAAAATCCGCCCGGCAAACGTATTTCTCCATCTCTTTGGGAAGCGGCAGCCGGCCCAAATTGGACATGGTCATGGTGAAGTAGCGCTCTCCCGCCAAGTAATATGCCAGCTTCATCGCGGGGGATTTTAGAAACAGCGGCACGGCGCGCAGCAGTCGGTTTTTCTCTACTGCGACGTTGGTGGACATGCGCGCATTGACCATTTGTTCGGTCGCTTCCATCCCGGCAAAACCGCGCACCTGGTTGACGATATCCGCAAGAGTATATTCGCCGTACGTCGGATTGACGGAAGCGTTAATGTAAGACGCAAAGTTGCGAAGAGTACGAGAAGGATAGTATTTGCGCAGATTAAGGGGCATGGACACCTTGACCGGCAGCCGCTTACGGCGCTTTCCCGGTTCCCGGGATTGTACCGTCAACAGCCCCTTAAGAAGCACGGACGCCAAAAAAATGTTGACGGTTGCGCCATGGCGGTGCGCCGCTTCCTTGAGCCGATTGACATCTGCCACGCCAGTCACCACCGACAATCGGCCTTCTTCCAGCGGCGTACCGCTGAGCGCATAGGCGATTTCTTCCTTGCGGCCGCGCACGCCCTCGCGCGCGTATTTGAGAAAACTGTCTTCCCATTCTTCGGGAATAGGTTCATGGGCGGTATCCAGAACATACCCGTTTGCGGGGATTTTTTCTCCGTATTTAAGCCGGATATACTCCGCCGCCAATGTCATCAGAAACGTCAAACCCCCGGTGCCATCCGCCAGGGAATGGAAGATTTCCACCGCAATACGCCCATGGTGCCTGCGGACACGAAACATGAAGCGATGATCCTTGTCCATCTGCATGCGCCCGCAAGGATTCTGTACATCTTCTTCACTCACGGGCCTCTGCAACTGCCAATCCAGATAATACCAGAAGACACCGCGCCTGAGGCGATAGCCAAACAGCGGCACCCGTTTCAAGGTGTTTTGCAGCGCAGTATCGAGGATACCCGGATCAATGTCTTCTTTTAGGGTGAGGGATAGGCGAAAAACGGCTGTCCAGTTGCGTGTTTTTGCGGCCGGATAGATTTTGGCGGCGTTGTCGAGTCTGAGCCAGCGGGGAGCGGCTGTTTGCGCGCCATTACGCATCGATCGCGTCCCGCATCAGGAACCCTTTGATCTGCGAGATGGCTTCTTTGCTTTCGGGCATGCCATACAGGACGTAGGCGTGCCACATGCCTTCAGCCACTTCCAGAACACAGGGGCTGCCCTGCGCGTTCAGTTTTTCAGCCATCAAAATGGCGTCATCCCGCAATATTTCATCGGTGCCGGCAAACATGAGGCTCGGGGGAAGCCCTGTCAGATCACCAAAGAGGGGAGAAACAAGGGGGTCACTTAGCGGCGTATCCCCCGCATACCGTTGGGCGCTGAAGGACAGACCCTCGCAGGACAACAGCATATCGCGGCACTTGAGATCTTCCGCCCGCTCACGCTCCATTGTCAGATCACACCACGGGGAAACAGTGATAATGCTCGAAGGCAGCGGCCAATTCTCCTGCTTACACTTAAGCGCCAGCGCGTAGCAAAGACCACCCCCCGCCGACTCACCAAGAAACGCGATATTTTTGGGGGGAAAAGATTCCAGCATCTTATGATAGGCGGCCGCGGCATCTTCCAAAGCAGCCGGAAACGGATGGTCCGGCGCCAGGCGATACGCCGTGCACAGCACCGCGCGCTCGGTCTGTTCCGCCATCGCTCCGCCAAAGCCCCGTGAATAGTCTATTTCGCCCGCCGTATACGCGCCGCCGTGCAAATAAAGCAGCGCGTGCGTTGCCGTGATTTTATTGGGCAACGCCCAGGAAGCTTCAAAGTGTTCAAACGGTACATCCTCAAAACGTACACGCTCTCCCATCGCCCTTTGCTGCAGGCGTCCCAGGCCTTCCTGCAAGTCGCGGCTCTTTTTGACATCCAGCCTTTGCAGCAATGGGTTCATGAGGGTGATTTGACCCTTGACAAGATTAGATAAAAATGACGGCACGCTTTTCCCCCCTGTGCGCCACAAAGCGCATGGTTATCATACCATGCTGAAAACGTCGGCGCAATGCGCTTTGTCAAAGGTGTAAGGCGCCCAGTTTTCGGGTATAATCGACACAAAGGGAGGTCGATTTAGAATGGAAGACATGCATAACATGCCTCATAATAATGAAGAGAAAAACTCAAACAGCAAAAGGGAAGACGATGGCTTTGAACAAAGCGTCAAAAGAGCCGCCATGGCTACCATCGGCACCATAACCGAAGTGGTGGAGAAAATGGCCGACGCGGTCGGCAACATCGCCAACAAGGAAAACATCGACAAGATGGCACAAAAGGGCGAAGAGACCTTCAAGCAAGCGAAAGATCTGGGAGCCTCCGCCGTCAAACAAGTGAAGGATTTCGGCACCGAAGCCTACGGCAAAGCTAAATCCGCAGTAAACAATACCGACACCAGAAGCGCGCTGAATGACGCGGCAGACAGTCTGCGTGATGCGTTTGAGAAAGCCAGGGAAGCTGTGTGCAACGCGATAGACGAAGACAGCCCCGACAAGACGAGCAACAAATTGCGGGAAGACCTGGAAAAGGACCGCGAAAGGATCGGCGATTTTATCAGCCGCCTGCGCACCGCCGCCAAAGAGGAAGGTGAGATGGTTTCCAAGGAAATGGAGGCTATGAGGCGGGAAGCGCTCAAGGAAAAAGAAGCCGTGGCGGAGCGCACCGAAAATGAATCCACCCCTTACAGCCCTTACGACCAGATGCCCCCCGCCAAATAATTCCTGCGTTCAAAAAACCCGCCCGGCTTTGGCAGAACGGGCTGTTTGGTTTACGACGCTTTCTGGGCAACGCGGTCAAAGCGATCAACAGCGCTTAGCGCTTCAGGGAAGAGACCCTTAAGCTCATGCGCTTACCTTTGCACCCTGCCGGAACCTGACCCCCGCATCAAAGTTTCCACATCCTTGACACTGAAGCGATTGTAGTCCCCCATAACGGTGTGCTTGAGGCACGACGCAGCCACTGCAAATTCAAGGGCATCTTTTTCATCATAGGCATTGAGACCGTAGATGAGCCCGCCCGAAAAGCTGTCTCCCCCGCCGACGCGGTCTACGATATCGGTAATAGCATACTTGCGCGACACATAAAAATCCTTGCCGTTGTAAAGGCACGCGCTCCAATCGTTGTGGCTGGCGGACTTGCTTTCGCGCAGCGTAATGGCGATGTGCTCGAGATTTGGGTACTCTTGCATGACTTCCGCGCAAATATCGCGGTACTGCTCCACGTTAAGTTCGCCCGTTTCGGCGTGGTCGGCGGACTGGGTCGAAATATGCAGAGCCTTTTGAACATCCTCTTCATTGGCGATAATGGTATCGGCGTGCCTGACCATCAGGGGCATCACCTCGTGCGCTTTCTTGCCCCAGTTCCACAGGTTTTTGCGGAAGTTAAGATCGATGCTGACAATGAGCCCCGCTTCTTTGGCGGCCTTGACGCTCTCAACCGCCAAATCCGCGGCGCCCGCAGATATGGCAGGCGTGATACCGGTGGTGTGGAACCACTTGGCGCCGGCGAAAATGTCCGCCCA
>LFTR01000038.1 GCA_001513425.1 Clostridiales bacterium DTU024 | reverse complement strand
CGCAGGATGCGTGCCGCACACTCCGCCGTACGCATCACATGTGTGAAGCTGTGCTCCGTGTAGCCCAGAGCCAGCAGCGACGCGTCCGCTTTCTCAATAAACGTCCTGACTCGCTCATCCTTTTTGACCATGTCAAAAGTCAGCCGCATAGTGTATCCTCCTTAGTCTTTCGGCAAATGTCGCCGCCGGAAGAACGGGCGACTCAGCATATCGCAACACATTGTATCATACCCGATTCTCCGAGCCATGAGCATACTTCCCGCGCGCTTGCCCACAAAAGCAAAGACAGGCCGGCTTTCACCAACCCGTCTTTGCTCACGCTATTAGTTGACGGTAATCCATAATGGTGCGGGAAACAGGACTTGAACCTGCATGTCCTTGCGAACACTAGAACCTGAATCTAGCGCGTCTGCCAATTCCGCCATTCCCGCGCGGCAACTGCAGGAAATAAAATATCACATGGGCAAGCCGTTGTCAAGGTTTTTCGCCACGATAGACTAAGCATTCGGCCAATTATTCTTCGTCCTCTTCCTCGGGAAGGTCGGCGTTATGATAAACTTGTACAACATCATCATTTTCGTCAAGCATTTCAAGCATTCTGCCGATTTTTTGCAGCGTTTCTTCGTCCGTGACGGCATTGATCACTTGCGGGATTTGTGCGCGCTCTGCCGACAGGAACGAATACCCTTTGCTCTCCAGTGCTTCACGCACGGCGGAAAAATCGTTGGGAGCAGTGGATATTTCAAAGACTTCGTCCAGGTCTACCACATCTTCAGCACCCGCTTCCAATGCATCCATCATAACCTGATCTTCATCAAGACCGGGCTCTTTTTCAATGGCAATGATGCCCTTATAGTCAAACATATAGCCCACCGAACCGGTTTGCCCCAGACTGCCGCCGTTTTTATCAAAAATGTGGCGCACATCAGACGCGGTGCGGTTGCGGTTGTCGGTAACGACATTGACGATAACGGCAATGCCGCCGGGTGCATAGCCCTCATAGGCGATCTCTTCGTACACGACATTCCCGGTTTCGCCCGCGGCTTTCTTGATGCTGCGCTCGATATTATCGTTCGGCATATTATTGGAGCGCGCTTTGGCGAGAACATCTCTGAGTTTATTGTTTTGTGAAGGGTCGCTGCCGCCTTCGCGCACTGCCATCGCGATCTCACGCCCGATTTTGGTGAACGCTGCTCCGCGTGCGGCGTCCGCCTTTCCCTTTTTATGCTTGATGTTGGCCCACTTTGAATGACCGGACATGCAATTCCCCCTCTATCTTCTTGGTCGCCCGCATTATATCATTGCGAAAGAAACCAGTCAAACCACCAAAACGTTGGATTACCGGTATTTCCCCGCCTTCATCCCCGGCCCGCGGAATAGGCATCAGTGACCGCCTTGGCACGATCAGGATAATTGGTGATCATGGCATCCGCTCCCGCGTCTATCACCATACGCATAGATCTTTCGTCATTAACTGTCCAAGTATTGACCTTCAGACCAAGCGCGTGCGCCTTGTCACACTCATCGGGCACCAGAGACAGTTCCGAATAGTGGGGATGCAGCGCATCCACTTTGAGATTGGCGGCATATTCCCAGGGATTTATCAGGCATCCGCCATATAATAAGCCGCAAACCGCCCCGGGGTTGAGCTTCTTGACACGCAGCAAGCTATAATGGTTGAAGGAAGAATAGAATACTCTGTCTTCCATGCCCATTTCCGCGGCCAGATTCAGGCACTTTCCCTCCAGACCGGCGTACGCAATAACGCTGTTTTTGAGTTCTACGTTGATATTCAGGCCCGTGGGCAACAAAAGCTCATACACTTCGCGCAGGGTTGGCATTTTAGCATCGGTGTATTCCGGATGCACAGTATTGAATTTGTGCTTTTTGAGGTCTCTGAGCATCATATCGTTGATCCTGCCGATGCCGTCGGAGACACGGTCGATGCGTTCATCATGGGCCACGACTATCTCTCCATCGCGCGTCAGGTGCACGTCCAGTTCGATGCCCTGGGCCCCCATATCCACTGCCAATTGAAAGGCTTCCAGCGTGTTTTCGGGCGCATAACCCGACGCGCCCCGATGAGCGAAAACAAGTGTAGTCATATCATTCCTCCAAAAAGTTCAGGCGTTCTGCGACGCCGGTAAGGGTATCATATCATAAGGCCATTTCTCTCACAACCAAAAGACCGTTTGACGCCGCGGCCCCGGCGCCGTTACAATGCAGGAAGAGGTGATGCAAATGGATATCGATCGCTTTACGGAAATACTGGGCGAAAAAACGTCGCTATTGCCTCCGCGCATCTTTGAGGGGCTCAATCTGGGCATCGGAGTGAGCGAAGAAGCGAAGCTTCACGAGTTATCCCGTCCCGACTTCCCCCGCTATATCCTGGGAGAATACAGGGTGAGCCGTACTTTGGGGCGGGGCATAATGTTGTACTATGGGTCTTTCCGGATGGTGTTTCCCTACGCCTCAGAGGAAGTCCTTGAGCGCGAAATCGACCATGTGCTGAAACATGAATTGACCCACCACCTTGAATCACAAGCAGGCTCAAGGGAACTGGAGATTGCCGATGCCAGGCGCCTGATGGACTAAGGCGGCAGGCTTTCAGTACCATGTCTGACCAAAGACATTCAGATAGAAGTTCTCAACATAGTCATAATAAAACGTTTCAGGCTGGGTCTGCCTATGCCCGGGAATGGGCACAATGTTCCTTTCCTTGCGCTCCGCCACGCTGTCATACACATAGGAGAAACGCTTGATGCGGTTGCTCAAATTGCCTTCCACGGTTTCCAAAAGGAATTTGCCTTCCCCTAAATCTTCTACCCGAGTCACCAGGCCTATGTGGGTGTAGGGTGTACTGCCTTTCTTGCCATAGACAACGTAGTAACCAACCTGCGGGATCCCGGAAATGCGGTTGCGGCTCACAAAACCTTCATATAGCTTGGTTTGGGACGCCTGGCTGACGGCAAAGGGTGTGCCGTCCTGAAGCGGAGGCGCGTCTTTTTGGCGATAGGCTTTGTCCATGGGGACGCCTGCCCCGGAAAATTGATAACCTACGAACGCGCCGCACCAGCCAAAACCGTTTTTGGCGGCAGGGTTATGCCAAATGGTATAAACATTTTTCTTCTCAAGGACCTTACCGCCCGCCTCACGCCAATCCCGGATGGCAAGTTCAACAGCTTTCAATATGCTGTCCGGCGGGGCTTTGTTGCCCACCTTCACCTCGGCCCGCACCTTAGAGAGACCGTTGTTATCGTTGCACAGGACCAGCGTGTAGCCTTCCTGCACCGCCGTAATGACGCCATCGGCGCTGACTACGGCGATATCGGGATGCTCACTCTCCCACGTGCCGTCGCCCTCAATCGGCGGTGTCACTTCCCCCGGCTGCAGCGTGAACAGGTGCAGCGACGGTGGCTTCACTTTTTTGGTCGCCATGTGCGCCGGCAGGGGCATCATCATGATGACGCTCAGGAGAAGCAGAATGAGTTTTTTCATCGAAACCTCGCTTTTTTATGTCTTGCAGTTTCTTGTCCCCGTAATTTGACAGGATCTTCTTACGATGCGCGCCTTCATATAGGACAGCGGTAAAACCGCTCAAAATGGACATGTAATAAGTAACGAAGCGCCAAACCAACATGGCGGGGAAGATCAGATGTTCGGGGAAAAAGGAACCAAAGAACAGGTAGAAACCGCCTTCCTGTGCACCGGAAGCGCCCGGAAGGGGTGTGAAGGACGCCGCGATATAGAGCATAGTCGACATGGTTGTGATGCTGATATAAGGACTGCCGCTTAATCCCAAGCCGCGATACACGAAGAAAGTGGCGCTCATCATGGCCATCACTTGTATCAGCGACAAAGTGAAGAGTATCACAAACTGCAGCGGGCGTTTTGTGAGGAATTCCACGCTGGCGTGAAAGTCCCCCAGCGCTGCATCCAAACGGGACGCCGTGCGCGCTCTGTCCTTAACCAAACGCAGCTTGTGCGCCACATTTACCAGGAAAATGATGATGGCGCGCAAGATGTTGCGGTTAATAGCCAATAGTATCACACCAAACACGGTAAAGCCGTTGACCAGAAATCCAAAGGCCAGCAACCAGACGCCGCCGAGCATATTGGCACGTACCAGTGCAGGATCGCACAGCCAAAACACGGCGCCCAGCAAGAGCAGCGCGCACTGCCAGCAAAAGAACTTTACCGTCAGTGCCGAAGACGACACCCCCGCGGGCACACCGTGCCGTTTGAGAGCATATACTTGCATGGGTTGGCCGCCGGTCGCAGCGGGCGTGATGGAAGAATAATACATCCCGATAAGGCCTACGTTAAGGCTCGCGCCCAAGCGGATAGGGACCCTTTGGAAACGGTAGAACACATAGGGAATGAACCCTTCCGAAAACGCATGCACAAAAAAACAGCCTAAGGCAGCCAACAGCCACTTGAAATCGATGGTTAGCAGCGCCAGCTTGATTTGCTCAGTGTCGCCGGAGCGCATGGCGAAAAAAATGACCGCCACGAACGTACCGACAATAAAGGCGATATTGAGGAACTTCTTCAAAGCCTGCTTGTTGGACGTCTTCATGCGCACACCCTTTTTTGTCAATGCGGGATAACCCAAAGCTGATTATATCATGGTGCTACTGTCCTGTCACTGAATGGGCTTAGGTTTTATGAAAAACGTAAGGCGCCAAGCCATGTTACCAACGCAGTTATCACTGCCATGATGCTTCCGGATTTCAGCACATCGCGTGGGGTCGCCCAATCCCAGGAGGCCACAATAGCGATATGCGCAACGGCGGGCGGCGCAGCAAACGCAAAGTAGGCACACATGCCGAAAAGTATTGTGGTGAGCCTGGGGTCCAGTACCATTCCTCCCGAAGCGGGAGAGATCAGCACGCTGGAAACCACAGAGCACATCACGACAGTGATGACGACGTTGCTCATAAAATTGGTCATTGCCGCCGCAAAAGCGACGATGATCATCAGCGCGCCCACCGCACTCATCTTGCCCAGAATAGGCGTTGGAGCGCCGTCGAAGGCGGCGGTGATGCCGAGATCCTCCCCTGTCACAAATTTG
>LFTR01000118.1:3283-22875 GCA_001513425.1 Clostridiales bacterium DTU024 | reverse complement strand
GGCATTTCCCTATGTAACTTCTGTTATATCGCTTCTGTGGAATTTACTTTGGGAATTTACCATTCCGGGCGAATTTCCACTCTGCCCGCCTGAGACGACGGACAGAGCGGAGTCGATTTACAAAATGTATCTGGACAAATCCATCTGCTTGGCTGCGGAGACATGCTCATTAACGTAGGAAGCGGTAATGTTAAGGTTGATGTCGGGCATCTCATCCCCGCCGGCGTTGTAGGAAATATCCTCCAGCAGTTCTTCAAACACGGCATGCAGCCGCCTGGCGCCTATATCCTCGCCCTCAACGTTGGCATTGTGCGCCGCCCTTGCGATGGTCTGCAGCGCTTCATCATCAAAAGTGAGGTACACCTTGTCCACTTCCATCAGCGCGGTGTATTGGCGGGTGAGCGCATTGTCCGTCTGCGTGAGGATCTTGACAAAATCATCCTCGGTAAGGCTGCCAAGCGTAACGTGCACGGGAAAACGCCCCTGCAGTTCGGGGATAAGATCCGTCACCTTTGCCACATGGAACGCGCCGGCGGCGATAAACAACACAAAATCGGTACGAATGGAGCCATACTTGGTATTGACGGTGGAACCTTCCACGATGGGAAGAATGTCCCGTTGTACCCCTTCACGCGACACATCCGGCCCGCCGCCGGTAGCGGAGCGCCCGGCGATCTTGTCGATCTCGTCGATGAACACGATGCCGTCCTCTTCCGCGCGGCGCACGGCTTCTTCTTTGACGGCATCATCGTCGATGAGCTTCTGGGATTCCTCATCGATCAGTATCTTACGTGCTTCCTTCACCTTCATGTGGCGAAGCTTGGTCTTCTTAGGGAGGATATTGCCCATCATATCGCCGATGCTGATGGAGTTGCCGCCCACTTCCAGCTGCGGCGCGCTTTCCTCCACTTCCACGTCGATCTCAATATCTTCCAGATTGCCCTGGCGCAGCTGCTCCCTGATGTCGTTGCGCTTGCCGGACAGGATGAACTGCTCCTCCTGCGTGGGCACGGGCTCGTTCTTGGTTTTCCCCAGCAGCACATCAATAGGATTGGCGGCCTTTTTGGGCACGGGATTGATGATGAGTGTAACGAGCCTATCTTCCGCCATGACTTCGGCGCGCACCTTGACACGCTCCTGATGTTCCTCTTTTACCATGCGGTAGGCATTTTCCGCCAGATCGCGGATGATGCCCTCCACATCGCGGCCCACATAACCCACTTCAGTAAATTTGGTGGCCTCCACCTTAACAAAGGGCGCGTTGACCAATTTGGCGAGGCGACGGGCGATCTCGGTCTTGCCGACCCCGGTGGGGCCCATCATCAGGATATTCTTAGGGTAGATCTCTTCGCGTATCTCCGCCGGGACGCGCGAACGGCGGTAGCGGTTGCGCAGCGCGATGGCGACGTATTTCTTGGCGTCATCCTGGCCGATAATGAAACGGTCAAGTTCCTTGACGACTTCGCGGGGTGTCAATACTTTCATTTACACATCCTCCACGATGATGTTTTGATTGGTAAACACACAAATGGACGCGGCAATATGCAGCGCCTTTTGCGCGATATCCCGCGCGGACAGATCGGTATTTAGTACCAGCGCGCGCGCCGCCGCTAAAGCGAAATTGCCGCCCGAGCCGATGGCGCACACGCCGTCGTCGGGGCTGATGACTTCGCCGGTACCGCTGATAATGAGCATGGCATCCTTGTCGGCGGCGATCATCATCGCCTCCAGCTTGCGCAGCACCTTGTCGCCCCGCCAATCCTGTGCCAGGCTGACGGCGGCCTTTTCCAGATTGCCGTTGGTCTGCTTAAGCTTGTCTTCAAACCGATCGCTTAATGTAAACGCGTCCGCGACCGAGCCCGCGAAGCCGACAACCACTTTGTCATTGAAGATCCTGCGTACTTTGTGCGCGGTCGATTTAAAGATGGTGTTTTCCCCCATGGTCACTTGCCCGTCCCCCGCGATAGCGACTTTGCCATCCTTGCGAACGGCGCATATGGTGGTGGCCCTTAATTGTAAAGACATATCGTTCCCTTCCTTCTACTTAAGTTGTGGCAGCAGTGCATCAATTTGCTCCAAAGCCCGGTCCGCCAAACGCAGATAACGCTGCTCTTTGCCCCTGACGCGCTCCTTGAGCGGCTCCATGAGGCCAAAGGTGACATTCATCGGCTGAAAGTGGCGGTTATAGCGCGAAACATAGTCACCCAGGGCGCCGATGGCAGTGACAGGCGGGAAATAGACAGGCGCTTCGCCCTTCATTTGCCTGGACAGGGCAATACCGGCGGTTAGCCCGCTGGCGGCACTCTCAACATACCCTTCCACGCCGGTTATCTGACCGGCAAAATAGACGCCCTGCCGCTGCCTCATTTGAAAAAGGTTATCCAGTACGCCGGGACTGTTTAAAAAAGTGTTGCGGTGCATGACACCGTAGCGTGCGAACTCCGCATTCTCCAGCCCCGGGATCAAACCGAAAACACGGCGCTGTTCGTGAAAGCGGAGCCTTGTCTGGAACCCGACCAGGTTGTAAAGCGTATCCCCCGCATCGTCGCGGCGCAGCTGCACCACGGCGAAGGGCATTTCCCCGGTGTTGGGATCTACCAGCCCCACGGGTTTCATGGGACCAAACGCCAAAGCCATGTGCCCGCGTTTTGCCATTGATTCCACGGGCATACAGCCCTCAAACACCTTGCTGTCTTCAAACCCGTTCACTTCGGCCGTTTCGGCGCCCAGCAGCGCTGCCATGAACCGCTCGTACTCCTCACGGTTTAGGGGGCAATTGAGATAATCATCCCCCCGCTCATAACGCGAGGCGCGGAACACGCGCCGCATATCAAGCGAGTCCTTGGTGACGATGGGGGCGGCGGCATCATAAAAGTTGAGAAGACCCATACCCTCCTGCGCCAGAATGGCTTCCGACAGCGCTTCGCTTGTAAGCGGACCCGTAGCGATAATGGCAGGCGCGTCGGGGAACTGCGTTACTTCGCCTTCCACTACCGTGATGAGCGGATGGTTCTTAAGACTTTGGGTAATGAAGGACGAAAAGGCGTCCCGATCCACCGCCAGCGCGCCACCCGCGGGCACCCGCGCCGCGTCGGCAGACGTAAGGACCAGCGAGCCCAGCCTGCGCATTTCTTCCTTTAACAATCCCACCGCGTTTTGCAGCCTGTCGCTGCGCAAAGAATTGCTGCACACCAGCTCCGCAAATAGCGGGGAGCGGTGCGCGGGCGACATTTTGGCAGGCTTCATCTCGTGCAGGACGACGGGAATACCACGGGCGGCCAACTGCCAGGCAGCTTCACTGCCCGCCAATCCTGCGCCTATGACGTGGGCGGTGTCACTCGTTGTCTTCATCAGCCGTCTTATGTACCTCATGGTGCCGACACGTCGGGTTGGCACAGATCTTCCAGACTTCGCCCTGTTTGCGGTGCTTGAGCGTCATATACGTGCCACACACGCTGCATTTTTCGTTGATGGGCTGCTCCCATGAAACAAAATCACAGTCGGGATAGCGCTCGCATCCGTAAAACTTGCGGTTTTTCTTGCTGATCTTTTCAAGCAGCCGCGCCCCGCAGGTGGGACAATCGGCATCGATAAACTTCAAAATGGGCTTGGTGTTGCGGCACTCGGGGAAATTGGGGCAGCCCAGGAAGCGGCCGTAGCGGCCCTGCTTGTAGACCATCATGGCGCCGCAAAGCTCACATTCCACATCGCTGGGCTCATCCTTTATGACGATCTTTTCCATCTTCTTGGCGGCTTCGTCCAGCATATCCTTGAAGGACGGATAAAAGGTCCTGAGCACATCTTTCCATGGCTTCTTGCCTTCTTCCACCGCGTCCAGCTGGCTTTCCATGCCGGCGGTAAAATCCGGATCGACGACGGGCGCGAAGTAATCCTTCATGATATCCGTAACGATGATACCCAGTTCTGTGGGGAACAGGCGCTTTTTCTCACGCGAAACGTACCCTCTGGCGATAACGGTTGCAATCGTAGGTGCGTAGGTGGACGGACGCCCGATGCCGTTTTCTTCCAGCGTGCGCACGAGAGACGCTTCGGTAAAGCGTGCCGGGGGCTGCGTGAAGTGCTGCTCGGTGATCGCTTCCTTGACGCTGACCTCCTGCCCTTCCTCCACCACGGGGAGGGGCGATTCCTTTTTTTCGGCGGCGTCGTCAAGGCTTTCTTCATATACGGAGGTAAAGCCCGAAAACACCTTGAACTCGCCGGAGTACCGCAAGGAGACATCCTTAGCGGCGAAGGTGACCGCGATGGTCTTGTAGCGCGCATCGGTCATTTGGCTGGCCACAAAACGGTTGTAGACCAGTTTATACAACAAATACTGCTCTTTGGACAGGGATTCCTTGATGCTGTCGGGCGTACGCGCCATATCAGTGGGGCGGATGGCCTCGTGCGCGTCCTGCGCATTGGTGCGCCCCTTGTAAAGCTTAGGTTTGGAGGGCAAGTATTCCGCGCCGTACGCCGCCTGAATATGTGTGCGGACAGCGCCCAGAGCGTCATCACTCACACGGACGGAATCGGTACGTATATAGGTGACAAGGCCTTGCACGCCAGCGCCCTTCAGATCAATGCCTTCGTAAAGCTGCTGCACGACCTGCATGGTGCGTGAAATGGTGTAGTTGAGCTTCCTGCTGGCCTCCTGCTGCAAGGTGGACGTGGTAAAGGGAGGCGCGGGCGACTTTTTCTTGTTGCCTTCCTTGACGGCGGATACTGTCAGCTCCGCTTGTTCGATCCGCTTTTTGGCATCCTCCGCCTGCTGCGCTGTAACAATGTTGGCCTTCTTGCCTTTGATGGTGTACAAGCGCGCGCGGAACGGCACCTTCTTGCCCTTGTCGTTCTTGAGGAGAATGTCGGCGAAAACATCCCAATACTCTTCCGGGATGAACGCTTCGATCTCCTGCTCGCGGTCCACCACCAGGCGGGTCGCCACGCTCTGCACGCGTCCGGCGGAAAGGCCCTTACGGATCTTCGCCCAAAGCAACGGGCTGATGCTGTAGCCCACCAAGCGATCCAGCGCGCGCCTCGCCTGCTGCGCATCCACCAGATCCATGTCGATTTGGCGCGGAGCCTTAACGGCTGCGGATACCGCGTTTTTGGTGATCTCGTGGAATTCCACGCGGCACAAAGACTCCTGATCGATTTTCAACGCGTGCGCCAAATGCCAGGAAATAGCTTCCCCCTCGCGGTCCGGGTCAGTGGCGAGGTAGATTTTCTTCGCCGACTTCGCTTCCTTCCTCAGCTTCGCGAGGATATCCCCGCGGCCGTGGATGGTGATGTATTTCATTTCAAAGTCATTATCGACGTCCACACCGATCTGCGACTTGGGCAAATCCCGCACGTGGCCCTGGGATGCCTCTACCTTATAGGTTCTGCCCAAAAACTTGCCGATGGCACGCGCCTTTGCCGGGGACTCGACGATGACCAAATTCTTTTTCTTATCTGCCAATGATGATGCTCCTTCACGTGGCTTATTGCCATAGTTGCTAAAATGCACCGGGACGCCACTGAGCGCACCGGCCATCAGCCGCATGCGCAATCATATATCTTTCCTTATGCCTGTGTCAAATCATTACGGCGATCAGCCAAAGGATCAGTGACAGCACAATAATCAGCCATCGTTCTTCCGTGCCGGGGCAAAAGAACCTCAAAAAATACTGATTAATTGCGTTTCATCCGGTAAATGCGCCCCGGAAGGGATTCGATCAGACCACGTATTTCCAGCATGGTAATGTGCGCGTTGAGATCCCCCGGCGACAAATCATTCAGGGACATGACGTCTTCAAACGAGCGCACCTCATCACTCAGAGAGTCATAGATACTTCGCTGCACGGGCGTCAGATCATCCAGATCGGCGGCGACGCCGGGCATCATCATCTGCATTTCCCGGCTCTGCCAGCCCATATCCTCCAAGATATCATTGGCGCAGGTGCAAAGGCGCGCGCCCTCGCGCAAAAAGCGGTGCGGCACCACACTGCCGGGGGCATCTACGGGCCCGGGCAAGGCGAACACGTCCCTCCCCTGCGTCAAAGCGTGCCCCACGGTGATCATGGTGCCGCTTTTTTCGCGTGCTTCGATCAGCAGCACACCGTGCACAAGGCCGCTGACGATGCGGTTGCGTACGGGGAAATGGTAGGCGAGCGGTTCCGATTCCGGCGGCAACTCGCTGATGACCGCGCCGCCTGAGCGGATGATCTTATCCGCCAGCGGAATGTTGTCTTTGGGGTAAATGCGGTTAAGCCCCGACCCCAATACAGCAATGGTCCTGCCGCCACCGTCCAGCGCGCCAAGATGCGCCGCCGTATCGATGCCGTATGCCAGACCGCTGACGACGGTCACGCCGTTTTGCGCCAAATCGCGCGCTATTTTGAAGGCTTGCTCACGGCCGTAGCGCGTCTCACGGCGCGAACCGATGATGGCAACGGCCCGCTCGTCCGCCTTTTCCATAGCCCCACGATAAAAAAGCACCTCCGGCGCGTCTGTGATTTCGTTTAGCAGCATTGGGTAATTGTCGTCTTCTCGAAAAACGGCCTGAATATCGCTTTGTTCCAGGATGGCTTGCATCCCGGACAAACCCCGTTTGTGCAGCGCGGTCAATTCCTCACACGCTTTGGGCCCCACAAGGTCATACGCTTTAGACCCCCACGCATTGAATGCTTTTTGTGCGGTGCCAAAGTGATCCATCAGGCGTTCGCGGCCCTTGAACGTCAGGCTTTCCGAAAACGCCAGCCAAATTAGGGCCAGTTGGTCAAACGTATACATCACCGCGTGTTCCCCCAATATTTGGCGTCGATCATGCGGAACTGCACCGCTTCCGCTACGTCCTTCAGGGTTATGTGCTCTTGCATTTTCAAATCGGCAATCGTGCGGGAAACCTTGATCAAACGGCTGTAGGCCCGCATGCTGAGCGCGTACTTGCGTATGGCCATCTGCAGGAACTGCTCGGCATCGTCCAGCATATTGGCAAATTTCTCCATGTGCTTGTTGTTCATCTGTGCGTTGCAGCGAATGCCTGTGCCCTCAAACCGCTTCTGCTGGATATCTCTTGCCGCTTCCACGCGCAGGCGCACCGCTTCGCTCTTTTCACCTTGGGGGGAGCGTGTGATCTCTTCAATAGGCACGGCGTCCACTTCCACCTGAATGTCGATCCTGTCCAACAGCGGACCGGAAATACGGTCGAGGTACTTGCGAATCTCATGACTGCCGCAGCGGCAGGCGCGAATCCGAGAGCCATAATAGCCACACGGGCACGGGTTCATGCTGGCCACCATCATACAACGCGACAGGTACTGCATATGCGCCTTGACGCGCGACACGTTGGCCACGCCATCCTCCAGCGGTTGGCGAAGCGCTTCCAGCACGCGCCTGGGGTATTCCGGCATTTCATCAAGAAACAACACACCGTTGTGAGCCAGGGACACTTCGCCCGGGCGCGCATTGGCGCCGCCCCCGATAAGGGCCGCGGCTGACGCGGTGTGATGCGGCGTACGAAAAGGGCGGTTGGTCATAAGGCCGCTTCCCGTGGGCAGCAGCCCCGCCGCGCTGTATATGCGCGTGGTTTCGAAGGCCTCTTCCTGCGTCATCAGGGGCAAAACGCCCGGAAGGCAGCGCGCCAGCATGGTTTTGCCGCTGCCCGGCACGCCCACCATCAGCATGTTGTGTCCACCCGCAGCCGCGACTTCCAGCGCGCGTTTGGCGGCATGCTGGCCGCAAACCTGGGACAGATCCAGCGCGGGCGCGGTGCGCGCAAGGCACTCCTGATAGCTTTTTTGTAATTGCGGTAAAATGGGCATCTGCCCTGACAGATGCTGCACCGCTTCATAGAGGGAATGTACGGGATAGATCTCCATCCCGGTCACGGTGTCCGCTTCAGGAGCATTGAGGGAAGGCAGCACTACCTTCTTGATGCCGCGCGCGTTTGCGGAAATAATCAGCGGCAGCACGCCTTGCACGGGAATAACGCGGCCATCCAGCGCCAGTTCGCCCAAGAGCAGGGTATCGTCCAGCCCGAACGCCTTCAGCTGCCGCGTCGCCTGGATAATGGCGACCGCAATGGACAAGTCGAACACTGTGCCTTCCTTTTTGAGATCCGCAGGCGACAAATTGACCGTTGTATGGCCATAGGGCATGGTAAAGCCACTGTTTTTGAGCGCCGCCGAAACACGGTCGCGGCTTTCCTTGACGGCGGCATCCGGCAGGCCCACCATGGCAAACTGGTACTGGTCGCCGCCGCTCGCGTAGGCCTCCACCGCGACAGGTTCACCCTCAATACCGTTCAAAGCATAGCACAACGTTCTTGCTAACATGAATTTCTCCTTAATACCATATTCCGGGGAACCATTTCATGAGGTCCAGCCACTGGGTAGGAGCGCGCAAGCCGCTGACATACGGGTAAAACCCAACAAACAAGACCCACGCAAGCACCATCAGAATGATGGCGAACACTTTTGCGCGGACGCCAATGCGATCATGCAGGCGGTCCAGGCAATACGACGTTGCCAAAATAATAAAGGGCACTGCGGGAAAATAGTGGTAAATATAGGTGCCGCGGGATACCAGCACCCAGGGCAAGTACTGCGCCGCAAAAGCGATCAGCATCAGCATGGGCCGCATGTCGGCGCCATCATAACATTTAAGCGACAGCGGGCGGAGTCTGACGCGGCGGCCGACGATCGACACCATTGCAAAGACAATGGCCCCCAAGCCCACCCACCAGACCACGGGATTGCCAAAGGCGAAAATGGTGCTGCCCAAGCCGTCCACGACTTTTGAAGAATAATACCACATTGGTTTTTGCGAAACGGGCCACTTGTACCAGGCTGAATAATAAGGATGGTCCATCCCCAGACCGGGGGAATTATGGTAATTGAACATGTTGCGATTGGCATCCAGCACTTTTTGCACCGTAAGGCCGCCGGGCGTCGCCACAAACACAGGATAGAAAGACAGGTAATAAATAAGCGCCGGAATTAGAACAAAGAAGATGAGGCATGCCGCCAGCGTGCGCAGTGCTCGTATTTTCCACTGCTCCGAGGCGAGTACGAGGATCGCGTCGTCGTCATTTCCCCTTGCCTTTTCCGCTTCCATGCCCTGCCGTACCCTGCGGTGGAAGGACCAGAAGAACATCACGCCCAACCCCAACCCCGCATAACACCCCGTCCACTTGCTGGCCACGGCGAGTCCCATAAACAGGCCGCTCAACCCCAGCGGGATCAGCGTTTTTCTGAAGGGCGTATGGTAAAAGTCCATTAAGACATAGCGGAACATGAAATATGTCGCCCATATAATGAACAGCGTGACAAAGCTGTCGATGGTGGCGATTCGCGTCTGCGCGAAGTGCATGCAGTCAAACGCCATGAACAAAATGGCGAGCAATGCCGCGTAGCGGCGCTTGGTGAACAGCCGCGCCATGAGATACATGCCGGGCAGCATCAGTACGCCAGCCATCGCCCCGGCGAAGCGCCACCCAAAGGGTGTCATGCCAAAAACCATTATGGACATAGTCATCATCGCCTTGCCAAGGGGCGGATGAGTGGTTTCATAAATGGCGGAAGGCTCCTCGCCCCGCAAGCCGTTCAGCTGCTCATAAGCTGTGCGCGCATGATAGATCTCATCAAAATACATGCTGTTGAACCACGACGGACTGCCTTCCAGGCTATCCTGTTCGTCGATCAGACTATGCGCATTGTCGCTTATGGCGCGCGGCACGATGGGTTCCAAGGTGACCGCATCCCTGAAGAGCAGCTCGATCAAGGTTAAATCGAACGATTCGGACACAACTTTCACGTACCGGCCGTAGTGCGTGACCCACTCAGCCGAGTAGGCCAGAGGGTCGCTGCCGGGCGCGGCCTCACGATGATATTTCCACGTAAAGCAATCGCCTCGCGCCGCTTGCGCAGGGAAATGCGTCCAAGTTTCATTATCAAAGCTGGTTTCGATCCCAAATTGCTGATCACCCCAGTGGATACCGGGATAATAAAGGATATTGAACTCGCGTGATTCCCCAAGGTCGATCACCGCTTCCTCGCCGATCGCCCGCGATACAAAGGCATTTTGCGGCGCGTCTGTACTGCCAAGATTGGTCAGCGCAAGTACTGCGTACAATAAGGTAATGACTCCTGCAATCAGCCAATCCCTGCGTGTCGTCTTCTCCAACGCGTAAGCCTTTTTGAGCTGCTCGATAGCGCGGTTGCCCGGCGGTACACTATCTTGGGTTTCCGGTATATTCGCGGTTGAGAATGGCATATTCTCAATGGATTTATCAGTAAAAACAAAACCAAGGTACAGCGCGAGCGAAGCCATCAGCACACCGAGTGCTGAAAGCACATATTCCAGAATCGCCGAGTCACTTTGAATGCCAAAATCCGGCGCGTCCAAGTGCCCCGCGGAGCCGCCGATGCGAATACCACGGTCGAGCACCACGCCTACGTTGAGAAACACGATGAATGTAACCAGCAGCATCAGAACGAACAAACGCTTGTCGCGCCTGAAGGCATATGCCATCATTAGCAGCAGCAACGCCGGAAACATATAACGCTCATGCATCATGACGCCAAGGGAAGAAAAAAGAATAAGGAGGATAGCGCCCAGCAGCGGCAGAAGGCGGATATCGCGCCCCCTAGCGTATTGCCACGTAACGGCCGCAAAGGAAGACACCATCAGCAAGGTTCCCATAACGGCAAAACTGACCGGAAAAACGACAACTGCCAACGCGGGCGCCGCGATCAGAATGATGGCGACGCTCCAACCCAAACGATTTTCATCCATTAAGGAAGATATCCGATTTCGGCGCAATACATAGACAGCGCTAGGCACCAACAACGCTGCGCTGCCCAAGAGGCGCATCACAAATGGCGCCGCCTGCCCGACATCCGTCCAGTTTTTTCCAAAGAGGAAATAGAGGTTAGTGGCGTTGACGGTTGCTTTATCATAAAACGACATGGTGCCGGTGTAAAGATCGATCAGCCAGTCGAACCCCTTTTCGTGCACCGAAAACGGCAGCACGATGGCGGATGCAGCAGCCAGCGCCAGCCCAACGCCAATAAGTACATCCTTCAGTTTGCCCTTATCCTTGCGCCAGAGCATATCCGTGATAAGCGCAACGGCGCCCAGCGGACCAAACATCAATGCTTGCGGCTTCATAAGCACCGCCACAACATAAAGGGGCAGTGCGGCCTTCCACTTGCCGTCCATAGCGAAAATGACCACCAGCATGATAAACAGCGCCGTTACGCTGTCGACTTGTCCCCAGCCCGCGCCGGTCAGAATAATCAACGGGTTAAGGGCGTAGAGCAGTGCCAACAGCCATGCGGCTCGGGTGTTCCGCGTTTTCTTGTTCATCCATCTGTACAAAACCCCGATGGCTAACACGTCGCACAAAATGGGCGGCTGCTTGACCATCCATTCCGTGGCGCCTGTGCCCAGCCAACGCCCGAGGACACCCAGTGGCCACAATGCCAGCATGTACCCCGGCGGATAGTCACTGTGAATGTCCGTACGGTAGAACATGGCAGGGCCCACCTCGGCCATCCGATTGGCCCATCCGGTGAAACAGCCGATATCCACGCCGTAGCCCGGCACTACTATGGCAATCGCCCACCTGACTAACGCGGCCAGCAGCAGTACGGCCCAGATGTATTGGTTTTGATATTTACTGGACGTAAGCGACTGATTAAAATGGACTTCGATTTTCCCGGCAACGATTAGGGCAAACGCCGTGTAGCATAGTACGGTAACAAGCAATATCAGCCAGTGAGAGCGCACCTCTTCATCCATCTCTTCTGCTTTGGCTGGCTGCTGCGAAAACCAATAGGTGAGCGGTTCGCCTGATGGGACCGCCTGAACCGGGTAAAGCCTGACATTGTCAAATACAGCCATTCCCATGCTTTCCCCGCTGTAACCGCCAAGACGCGCAAAAATCGTTACATCCCGCTGATCGCTGTTGGTCAACCCGTACAGCGTGATATGCTGCCAGTCACCACCTGAGGAATAGACGCTCTTGGAAAAAGTGTAGACGTCCGCAACGGACAGGTTGGCACCTTTGCCATCGTGTGCTTCCGCCAGCACGTCCGCTTCCAGACAGTAAACGGTATTGGGATAGACAGGCACGGTCTGAAAGAAGCGCGCATCGTTAAGGCCCCTGTTGATGATGGAAGCCCCGTTTCCCTCTTTGCCCGATGACACTTCAAAAGAAGAAAGTGTGGCGGACTTAATGTAGGCGTCCGTGTACCAGCCTTCGGGCAATCCTTCGCCGGTGATGCTTTCAAAATCGCCGTTTGTCAGGATGTCGTTGCCATAAGCGATCTGCGGCTTGCCGCGCGCCACCATGAAATAGACTGCCAGCGCGATCAGGGCGACAGCCAAAGCGAATATTAAGATGCGTTTGGATCTGCTCATGAGCAATTGCCTTTCAGGTATCGGACGCCCGCACGGGTAATTTCGATGATATCAAAGCGAAACGGTTGGCGCCATCCCGTTTTGTGCACATAGAAAAGGCCGGCATGCCGCAGGCGGCGCCGCTTGTCGTCATTCACGGAGGGCAAGCCTTCCGAGAGTCGGGCGCGAGGGCGATACTTCACTTCAACAAAACACAAAACGTCACCATCGCGGGCGATAATGTCGATCTCCCCGTCCTTGGCGCGAAAACGCTTTTCCAGAACGGTCATACCGCACGATGCCATGTAGTCGCACGCCATCTGCTCCCCTATGAGTCCGAAAGAATAGCTGTCCGTCATACAAAATGCGCGATAAAGCTCTTTCTGTGGATTGGGCACGGCCCTTGACGTTTGAGCGCATCGATATGCGCTTTCGTGCCATAGCCCTTGTTGGAAGCAAACCCATACCGGGGATACCTCTCGTCCATTTCGCGCATTTCCCTGTCCCGCGTGACCTTGGCCACAATGCTCGCTGCAGCAATGGAATAGGACAACGCATCGCCGTGGATGATTGCCTCTTCCCGTCCGTCAAGGCCGAGGTGATCAACAGCATCGATCAAATAGACCTCCGCGTGGCAGCCCTGCGCCGCACGCCGCATAGCGCACTTGGTGGCATTAAGGATATTGATGTCGTCAATTTCCTCGGGTTCCGCGCGGCCAATGCCGACAAACAGCGCGGTGCGCATGATCTCTTCATACACGCTTTCGCGACGCTTTTCGGACAGTTTCTTGGAATCGTCCACCCAATCAATAACAGGTTCGGGCGACATTATAACGCAAGCCGCCATGACACAGCCCGCCAGTGGCCCGCGACCCACTTCGTCCATGCCGGCTAATCTTGTGCAGGTTGACCAATAGGTTGTATCGTTGGCAACGAGCAGCCTGATCCTATCCATCCTTTTGGACGTCATGCTTATCCTCCGCATCAGGCGCTTTTTCCAAGGTAATGCGGGCAATGCGCCCATCACGGAATTCATTGAGCACCGTCGCCACAGCGCGGTCGATATCCGGCTGCGCGCCGGGCAGCAGAAACCCGCGGCCCCGACATATGCTTTCCAAAAGTGCGGCCCCGCGCAAGCCGGCGTCCGCCACTTTATAGCGATCCCCCACTGCACCCGGCGCCGTTTCCATGAGATCATCCAATAACGAAATGCACAATTCATACGTGTTGAGCACTTCATCGCGTATAGCGGCAATATATGCCAGTCTCTTTGCCGCGACTTGGCTATCCAAGCGCGGCCACAATAGGCCGGGTGAATCCATGAGTTCCAAATACGCGTCTATCTTCACCCATTGGTTGGAGCGTGTAACGCCCGGCCTGTCCTCTGTTTTAAGGGGCGACCGCCCGGCCAGCGAGTTGATCAATGTGCTCTTGCCGACATTGGGCACGCCAACGATCATCACGCGTACGGTCTTCTTAAGCCCGCGCAGCTGCGCACGCGCAACTTGTTCCTGCGTTGCTTTTTTAATTGCAGGGACGACCTGTTTGACGCCGCCCGCCTTGTTTGCTTCCAAGGCTATTGCTGTTTCGCCCATAGTAGCGAAGTACTTGAGCCATTTTTTGGTGTCACCCGGAGACGCCAGATCTGCCTTGTTCATCAGGAGTATGTGAGGCTTATGTTCTGCCAGGGCTTTCAATTGCGGATTGCGACTGGACAAAGGTATGCGCGCATCGCAGATTTCGATAACGGCATGTACGCGCTTGAGCTGTTCAAGCAGCAAACGCTTGGATTTGGCCATATGCCCCGGGTACCATGAGATCGTCACAGAAGGCTCCTTTCCAAGAGGTGATCCTGTCAATCAAAATAACATGGAGGCACTAAAAAAGCAAGACAACGCCGCTGTTGCGGGATGCCTTGCTCGGACGGGAAATGCAATCAGTCCAGGCTCTCCACCAGGCGCGTTAAGTTTGCCGCCCCCAGAATGAAGCCGTGCGAATTGTCGAATGTATAATCTGCGCAAGCGCGGTAGTATCCGATGCGCTGATTGTACTGCGCAATCACATCTTCATGGTTGCCGTGTTCCAGCGTGGGGCGCCTATCCAGCTTGATATCAGACAGTATCTGGTCGATGGGTCTGTCAATGTGAATGATAATACCGTGGTTTTGCATCAGCAGCACATTTTCGTTCACGGTGGGCAGACCGCCGCCTGTTGACACAATGCAGGGCGGATCGCCCGCCAGCTCCATCAGCACGCCCGCTTCGGCATTACGAAAAAAGGCCTCGCCAAAGGTGGCGAAAATTTCTTTGACGGATATGCCCATCATTTCGGCAACTCTTTGGTCGGTGTCCACAAAACGCAGGTTCAGGTTGGCGGCAAGCTTCTTGCCCAGACTGGTTTTCCCGCCGCCTGCCATACCTACAAGGAATACATGCATCGGTACCACGTCCTCAACCTCCTGTCCAAATGCGAAGACACGCCGCTGCCTTAAGCCATTTTTTGTATGATACCATACCGCGCACGCTCCCGCAACAGAGCGATACTAAAAAAAAATAACAGCCCAAAGTGAGATATTTTTGCGAAATAGCTGTACATGCGGGTTTTTCTGTGATATATTGTGTACGTACCAAGCCAAGGTATTCAGGTGTTCCTCCCGGTTTCTTCATCAAAAAGATGACGATGTGACCACGGAAACAACTGCACATCGTATCGGTTTGGATAATAAATCAGGAGGTACTTTTATGTACACCGACAGAACCCTCACTTGCCGCGAATGCGGCGCCGAATTCGACTTTTCCTCTTCCGAGCAGGCTTTCTACGCCGAAAAGGGCTTTCAAAACGAACCGGGCCGTTGCCCTTCTTGCCGTGCCAATCGCCGCTCCAACACCAGCGGTGGTGGCAGCCGCGGTGGCGATCGCCAAATGTTCGACGTGATCTGCGACGGTTGCGGAGCCAACACCCAGGTGCCTTTCCAGCCCCGTGGTGACAGGCCCGTTTATTGCCGTGACTGCTTCGCCAAGCAGAACCCCCGCTATTAATTAGCACCAGGAAAACTTAGTTTTCAATAGCGACGCTCACGCGTCGCTATTTTTGTGTACGCAGTGTCGCCCGATAGGCAGCGGGTGTCACATGCATAAGTCTTTTGAACACATGCGAAAAATGTGAAACGTCGCAATAGCCTACCATAATGGCTATTTCAGACACAGACATCGCGGGGTCCGTGAGCAGAGTCTTTGCGCGCTCCACGCGAATATCATTGATGACATCATAGAACGTTTTGTTCAGGCGTCCGTTGATGAGTTTAGACAAATGCCACTGACTGATGTACACACTGTCCGCTACTTGAGACAGCGTAAGCTTGTCAGCATAGTTCTCTTCAATATATCGTATGGCGGCGTTCAGTACAAAGCCGCCCGCCTCATCACATACCGCTGCTGTATCCCCCGGTGCCGTTTCCTGCTCCGCGTTCTTTTGCAGCGTCATGAAGGCAAACGCCTCATGCAGATCTTCCATATTGCTGGGTTTCAGCAGATACCGGCTAACACCGATATGCAGCGCTCTTCTTGCATAATCAAAGTCGCGGAAAGCCGTCAGCACGGCGATCTGCATCGCAGGGTACTCACTTTTGAGTGCTGCAGCCATCTTCAGGCCGTCGATCCCCGGCATCTGTATGTCCGTCAGCAAAATATCCGGCTGCTCGCGACGCACCAATTCAAGTCCCTGCTGCCCATCCCCCGCGGTACCGATGATTTGGCAGTCATAGTCGCCCCAGGGAAATACGTTGATGAGACCATTGAGAATGAACTGCTCGTCATCTACCAGCACCACGCGATACATTCTGCGCCTCCCCCGGCTATCCTTTGACCGCACCTGCGGTGAGTCCCTTGATGATGTTCTTCTGTAAAACAACATATAGTACGAGTACCGGAATAACAACGATGGCAACCGCTGCCGCCATAAGACCGAAATCCGTGCCGTATTGGCTGGAAATTTCTCGTAGGATGGCACAAACGGGCATCAGGGCCCTTGTGCGCAGCAGCACCATCTGCACAAACAGGTCATTGTAGCTCCAGATGAACGTAAAGATGGCCACAGTAGCCAGAGCGGGGCGGCTAAGCGGCAGAATGATACGCCAGAAAATCCTAAACACGCCGCTGCCTTCCATGAAGGCTGCTTCCTCCAGCTCATAAGGAAGCGTCGCAACGAAACCAATCATGACCGTGCAGGCAAACGCGAGATTTCCCGCGGTTTGTACAAGAATGACGCCTGTGCGGGTGTCAAACAGTCCTGCCTGCGCCAACATTCGATAAACCGGCACGATGGTGGAAAACGCCGGAAACATGAGCGCCGCAACGATCATACTGCGCACCGCGCCTTTGCCGAAGAATTTGTAGCGCGTGATGGCAAACGCCATCATTGTGGCCAAAAGCATCACCATCACCATAACGGTACCCGATATGATCAGGCTGTTTTTATACCCCGTCAGGATATTAATGTTGCGATTGGTAAAGGCATTCTCATAGTTTTTAAGCGTAGGCGACAGGCGCACCGGAGGGGAATCCAAATCGTACATTATTTTTCCATGTTTGGTATCGTAAGCCGGCCACGCGTCACTTTCGGATGGTTCCGACGTTGTTCCCCCGCCCATCAGGCGGGTAAACGGATTGTCCAGGGTGAGTGTCGGCACCACTGCTTCCCCTTGGGTCAGTATGCGACCGGTTTCATTAATCATGTACCTATCATACCGCTCACGCCCGTATTCGTCCAACAGGATCGTTTCGCGCACGACCTGTCCCCAGCGATCATAGCTGTAAACGCTTTTTGTGACCAGTGAAAACGAATCACTGATCACCAGCGACGAATCTTTGAAAGAGTTGTTGATGACCCAAACAAAGGGAAAAAGCGTGGTCAGCGCCCAGAGAATCAGCGCCATGTAGATGGCGACTTTTCCCAAAGTGATTTTGCCAAAGCCAATATGCCTGGCTTTCAAGTGCGCCGTCATGATTCGCCGCCCTCCTTGCCCAGCAGCAGCCTCCCCACTGCTCGCGATATGACCACGCCGATAATGACGATCACCACCGAAATGGCAGAACCATAGTCGACGTTCTGCGCAACAAACGCTTGCTGGTACATGTAGGTACCCAGAAAATGGGTAAGACCCTTTGGCGCGCCATTATTGGCGATAATGCTGGGCAAGTCAAATACCTTCACCGCACCGGTGATGGCCAGCGTCGTGCAGGTGACCAGGACATCCTTTAACAGCGGCAAGGTTATGTAGCGTGTCTTCTTCATCCCTACCGCGCCATCCATGGCGGCAGACTCCAGGACATCTTCTGATATACCGGTGATGCCGGCCAGAATAATAACAAAGTAGAAACCGACATACTGCCAGAGAACAGGGATGGAAACCATGACAAACGCACGTTCATCGCTCAGCCACAATACTTTATCCAGCCCCAGTCCGGCCCTGATCTGATTGAGCATGCCTCCATTATAGAAATAGAACAAGTTAAACATCAGCCCAATGGCGGTGGCAGAAATGACAATGGGGAAAAAATAGACGACCTGAAAGAACTGTTTCCCCACCTTGATGGAGTCCACCATAAGTGCGAGCACGAGCGCCAGACCCACCTGAATACCCACAGTCATCACCATAATAACCATCGTGTTCTTGATGGCAATGGCCGCCGTCGGGTCTCCCGTAAACAAGAAAGCATAGTTGTCAAGACCCATGAATTCGCCGCGGGCGGAGATCATGCCCTTGATTTCAAAAAAACTGTTGACGATGTTCATGATGAAGGGATAGTACAGCATGATGATCATCAGTACGAACGAGGGTACAAGGAAATACAGTAGCGGCCGCCTGTCCTTGTAGAGCATGGTTCCTCCTTTAAAAGGGCCCGTTCATTGAATAAGGAGCGGGCTTCGCACAGCCCGCCCCTTATGACATCGTTTCAAGAGAAGATTACTTAGCGGCGAAGGGGTCTTTTTCCATCACCTGTGCCCACACTTGGGCGGGATCGGCAGTTCCTTCAGCCATGTCGGGCACGGCGGAGAACCATACGTTACGCGCTTCGGGGTCCATCACGTCCTGGAACGGGCCATTCATAGCGCCGGCGTTATTGATCATATCATAGGAGCTTTCCAGCAGGCGGCCCGTAAATGCGTACCCGCCCAGCGCTTGCGCGTTTTCGCCGGTCGTAAGGAATTTGAGCAAGTCGACCGCTGCATCACGCTTGGTTTCATCTTCCCACGCCTTGCGGCTCAGATAGAAGCCCATGGAGACGCCGCCTATAAATGCGGTCGGATCAGCTTCTTGGCTGGCAACGGGGAAAGGAAGGACGATGGTAGAATCCATGCTTTCAGCGGGGATACCATTGGCAAACCAGCTGCCATCCAACTGCATGGCGGCCTTCTTATCCTTAAACATCTGGCTGGTGACCGCTTCAGTTGTGGCGTTGACGTCTTTTGCAAATGCGCCCAACTGGTGCAATTTGTTGATCAGTTTCATGCCGTCCACCCAGCTTTGCGGAACGGTCTCACCCTTGGCGGGGCGGGCAAGGTGGCTTTCGACGGAACCGGAAGCCAGAATGGCGAACTCCACGATGTAATGAGGGATATCGCTCAAAGACACGGCAATGGGTACAATGTCGTTTTCGTTAAACACCTTAATGGCAGCTTCAAGTTTCGCCCAATCAGTGGGCAATTCAAGATCGTACTTTTCGAACAAGTCCACATTTACGAACAGGCCTTCCCAGAATGCGCGGACAGGAATGGCGTATATGTTGCCATCGCTTTCAGCAATAGCGGAATTCTCGCTGAGCATTGCGTCCGGATAGGCCGCGTTGATCTCACTGATAGGCACGACCTTGTTAAGGATCGGTGCGCTGTCGGCAGTTACCGCGAAATAAAACAGAATGTCCGCTTCGTTGCCCGCGGCAAAGTCATTGAGCACGCCCGTTTTCCAGGCTTCGTCGGACGTGGCGGAAGAATCTTCCACCGTATTGCCGGTTTTTTCTTCCCACGCACGCAGAAGATTGAGGTATTGATCAGCGGCTGCGTCGGTGCCGGCGAAGGTACTGACGGTCTTGATGGTTACGCCCTCTGCCAGGGCGCCCGCCAGGCCAAAGCACATGGACAGTGTCAGCAGGATGGCGATAAGCTTTTTCATGACATTTTCCTCCGGTTCATATTTTTTCCGATATAGT
>LFTR01000118.1:0-3207 GCA_001513425.1 Clostridiales bacterium DTU024 | reverse complement strand
CACAAATGCTGACGCATGTTTCACCCTCCGACGTGCGCACGACAGCCATTTCGGCCCTGTCGCCGTACAGAAGATGCAACCGCTGCGCAATGTTGTGTAAACCCACGTGACCGTTCCCGTCGCTATTGGGCTTGATGAGCGCACGCATTTTTTCCAATGCAGCATCATCCAATACTTTTCCGTTGTTGTATACGCGCAAGCACAGACCCTTTTCCAGTGCAATACTCACCTTGATGCGGCCGCCGCCGGCCGGTGTGATCCCATGTTTGACTGCGTTCTCAATCAGCGTCTGCACAGCCATGCATGGCACGCTCAGATCGAGAGTATCAGGCGCAACCTCTTGCTGTACTATAAGCCTGTCGCCAAAGCGCAGCTTCACAAACAGGAAATACGCATTCGCCACCTTTATTTCTTCGCGCACGAGCGCCAGATGGCTGCCCCTTCTGTCCAAAGAAGCGTTGAGCAATATGCTCAGTGCCTCTACCATCTGCGCAATGGTGGCATTTTTGTCCATCCGTGCCTGCCAGAGTATGATCTCCAGCGCGTTGTTCAGAAAGTGGGGATTAATGCGGCTTTGCATCGCCTGGATGCGAGCGTCCCGCAGCGCGATCTCGACTTTGTAGGATTTGTCGATCAAATCGCGCATTTGCAGGCTCATCGCCGAAAATGCCGCGCCCAGCCTCCCCAGTTCATCTTCCCCGTGCATGGGGACGACCAGGCCCAGTTCACCTTCCTGAATGCGCGATGACGTTTCCGACAAAATGCCGATCGGCTTGATGATACGTTTTTGCACAAATATCACGATAAGGCCACACAAAGGGATCAGCAACAGTATAAGCAGCAGCATGAGCCGCCTGAATGACAACATCTCGGTGTAAACCTCGCTCTTGTCCGCGCTGATTTGGAAGCGCAGCGCGTAGTCATAGCCCTCCAACGCTTGCGTGTAGTAGAGTGTGCCGTAGTCTTCGTACAACGCGTCCACAGGCGCGTCCTTCATTGGGCCTGCGGCAAATGTATCCAGTTGCACAGCCCAATCTGCCCCCAATTGGGCCGCGGATTGCACAACGGGCACCAACAGCGCGTCCGTGTTGACGCCCAACACCAATATTCCGAATCGATCAAGTTTCGTATCATACAAGTTGCGGATAAGGCACGTAGTATCGCCATAAGTGAAAAAGTAGGGATGCGTATCCAGTTTTTCGCTGGCTTTGATCAGAGAAGTCAGTCCGTTTTGCCGCAGGTCTTCCGCCAAAGAATAGCCTTGGGAGTTGTAGATGAGATCCTCCGGATCATCCAGCGTAAAAAAGACAGCAAACTCGCAGAGCCTGTCACGGCTGAACTTTCTTTCCAGATAATTCCTGACGATCTTGAGATAATCCTGGTACCTGATATTGTCCATGTCCAGATCATGCACGGCGCGGGTGATGTCACCGTCATAGGTAACGTTACGGGCCATCGCCACAAAAGAATCGATGTTGTTGACCAGCTGCGTCTGCGCATACTGCGCGCCGGATATTAACAGCGCTTCGGTTTTGTCGCTCAGGGCGGCAAAAAAACGGGTTCCCATAAAGGTTCCCAGCAGCACCGTGGGCAACAGCCAGCACAGAAGCGTCAGAACATACAAAACAGTCTTGATGGATTTGACACGTTGAAAAATGCGCGACATGCTCAAACGCTCCCTTATACATCCATTTGCGCTCAATTTACCACGAATGGATCGCGATGTACAGCTCAGGAAAAGCAAAAGCCGCCTCGTGCAAGCGGCAGTCCTGCCATATTCCCTTGCTTGGTCAGCCTCTTAGCACCTTCCCCGTGGGTTTGCCATGAGCCAACTCATCGATGAACTTGTCCAGCCGCCGGAGTATCTGTATCAACGGGTCTTCTGCGTCTTCCGCGCACACGCCGCGGAAGACGCCGGTAACCTTGGTGCTGTTCGGGTTGATGTGAGGGGCCTGGGCCAAGAACTTTTGAAATCGACCTGCTTTTCAGTATGGTCACGCAATCCGCTTTCATCATAACCCGTCAGCCGGAAAATGGCCGTATCTACTTCTTCTTTGGTACGGCCCTTCCGCTCCGCTTTCCCGACATTCATCGGATATACTTTGGCGAAAGCGGTCGCGATTATTCTTTGGCTCAAGGTTGTTCTTCCCCAATTTCCATAAGCATTTGCTCCTTCCGGATCAGATCAAGCGCGACCCTAAGTGCCGCGATACGCTGCGTGAGCAGAGTTTGCTGGGACTTGCCCAGGTTTGGCATATTGATTTTCCCGCACTTGCGCAGTGTGGACAGCAAACTTCGATGCGCTTGCCTCAAAGCATCAGATGAAAACTGCGTCATGACATTCCCTTCCTCCGTACCAAGTCTCCATGCCCACGCGGCACTCCCCGCCGACCGTCTTTTGAAAACGGGTATTCCTTTCACGCTTCCTGAGCATCATGAACGCTCAGCGACAACAACATCAACGGTGTCGCCCGCTTGCTTGCCGATGGCGGCACGGATGTCCTTGCGCAGCCCAATAATGTGACAGACTGAGCCATCCGTGTTCTTCACGTCCATATTGACGATACTCGCGTCATACGGTACGCCGTCAAACCGCGCGTGGACCTTGACGCGCCCTTTCCCAAATTCCGCTTGCACGTCATGGGGAAATATGATATATGCGCCGTCCATGTCCGGCACTCTTTGGATGACTGCCTCAAAATGATAAGACTTCATTGATTCGCTCGCTTTCTGTCTCGCGCTGACAATTGTAGGAGTGTTGAAACGTGTTGTCAATTCAGAACACTCGTTGTGAGTAGATCAAATGATCGCATATACCGAATTCTTAGCATGCCTCCGGACAGTCGTCTCGGCGCCAAAAAGAAGAAAACCCTGAATCATCATGATTTCAGGGTTCTTCTATTGGCGGAGAAGGAGAGATTTGAACTCTCGCACGGTTTAATCCGTCTACTCCCTTAGCAGGGGAGCCCCTTCGGCCACTTGGGTACTTCTCCAAGCCATTCGCGAAGACAGTTTTGGCGGAGAGAGAGGGATTCGAACCCCCGGTGCCTTGCAGCATCACCAGTTTTCAAGACTGGCGCCTTCAACCTCTCGGCCATCTCTCCGCATCATAAGCGTCGATTGCCATTCAAAACGCTTGCGTAGTATAGCAAAGAAGATACCGCCTGTCAAACCCAATATTGGCAGGCGGCGATAGAAATTTAGAAC
>LFTR01000018.1 GCA_001513425.1 Clostridiales bacterium DTU024 | reverse complement strand
CGCTGGAAACCACAGAGCACATCACGACAGTGATGACGACGTTGCTCATAAAATTGGTCATTGCCGCCGCAAAAGCGACGATGATCATCAGCGCGCCCACCGCACTCATCTTGCCCAGAATAGGCGTTGGAGCGCCGTCGAAGGCGGCGGTGATGCCGAGATCCTCCCCCTGTCACAAATTTGCCGATAGCCACCGCAACCGAACATATGAGAATACCGTGGCAGGAAACACCCTTGGTGATGCCATTTTCAATGGACAAAACGGGCTTGCCTCCGATGGGCACTGCACACAGCACTGCCACACCTGCTATGACAGGCGTGGTGGTACCAAATTTCGCGGTGTCGCCAATTCTCCGGGAGACAGTCCCGACAACAACCAGGTAAGGACGACCGGCGCAACTACCGTCAGGGCAATCCCCTCCTACCGCCCGACAGCGCTTTGTTCAGGCAAATGCAGGAGAGCTGGTTCAGCATTTTCAACCGCAACTCTTTTCTTGAGCATCACATGAGCACCAAAAATGCGGCGGCGAACAGAATGGTCCCCGCGGGCAACCCGATTTTGAGGTACTCAATGACGCTTACAGACCCGCCAAATTCAGCCTCATAGTATCCTAATGCCATCAATGGGAAGGTTGTGCGCTATGGGCGTCATGCCGCACGAAATGGAAGTCACGATGGCTGTCCTCCTATCATCGCCGTGCCCAGCGGGCTCCCTTTCTTGAACTGCAACCAGGCGGCCAACTGCCCGATGAGTGCAAAGAACAATAAAAATGTCAGCGTGGGCGCGATGAAGGAGCCAATGCACAAAACGGCGCCCAAAAAAAGAACAGAAAGGCCAGGGGCTTCTCCTCGCAACAAGACCGGAAATGAACCATAGGTCACAGCGCCCGAGAAAACCCATC
>LFTR01000059.1 GCA_001513425.1 Clostridiales bacterium DTU024 | reverse complement strand
CCGGCGCGGATGACCCGGTGCCGTGCCTGAAACAGTTCTTTGGGATATTTCGCGCGCATGGGGGAACTCAGGAGATTCATGTAGCCGCTGCGCGCCATATCAAAGCTGTGTTTTTTGCGGCACACCAAAGAGCAGACATCACTCATAAGCATGCTTCCGCCGCACACGGGGCACCTGAACAATGACTGATTCTTCCGTACCAAGTTTGCCGATTTATCCCTTTTGCTGATCAAACGCTGTGCCTATCTTTGCAGATGTCTATTCCCTAAGGAGACTGCGCATGACCTTAAGCGTATCGTCGCCCGCGCTGGTCATAAGGCGCGTGGTGCCTTTTGTCGGGGAATCGTTCAGTAGATCGTGCTCTTTGAGTGCCAGGATCAGGTTTTGTACCGTCAGATCGCTGGCGTCGATCATTTTGGCGTTGGGGAAAAACGGGCGGAGAGCCTTTTCCAGAAAGGGGTAGTGCGTGCAGCCCAGGGCCACCACGTCGATATCGCGCTCACGGTAGGGCGCCAGAAGGTTTTCCAAAAAAGTGTTTAGTTTTTCGCTTCCCAGTTCCCCGCGTTCCACAAATTCCATAAGGCCCGGGCAGGGGAGAGGCACGACGTTGTCGCCGTCCGTCTCCAAAGATTGCATAAACGGCGCGCTCTGACAGGTACCGGGCGTTGCCATTACGAGTATTTCGCCTTGCGTGCGCATGGCTTGTCCCGCCTTGACGGCGGGCAGAATACCGATGACAGGGATGTTCAGTTCTTTTTTCAGTGTCTCGCCCGCATACCCCGTGGCAGTGTTGCAGGCGATGACCAGCGCTTTGATGCCTTCATCAAGCAGTCTTCGCG
>LFTR01000155.1 GCA_001513425.1 Clostridiales bacterium DTU024 | reverse complement strand
ATCCTGATCACCCACGACCTGGGCGTGGTGGCGCAGATGTGCGACGAATTGGTCGTCATGTATGCCGGAAGTATCTGCGAGCAGGGCACGGCAGATGAAGTATTCTATAACCCACGGCACGAATATACCAAGGGTCTCCTCAGGAGCATCCCCACGGCCGAAAACAGCGGCCAGCTGTTGCAGCCCATAACCGGTACCCCAATAGACCTTTTGAACATGCCCAAGGGCTGCCCCTTCGCGCCGCGGTGCGACAGCGCCATGAAGATCTGCCTCACCGAATTCCCGGAGCGCCTGAAGATCAATGAAGACCACTATGCCAGCTGCTGGGTCAACGTAAGAGAGCAGGTCTGCAATACGCTGCCCGAAGCAGAAAGAGAGATTCCCTGTGTCTGAAAAAACGTTGAACGCGCCCTTGGTCGAAGTCAAGGGCCTGAAACAGTATTTTGATATTTCGATAGGCTTTTTCCGCAGCAAAGCACTCAAAGCGGTGGACGACGTATCCTTTTCCATCAACAAGGGCGAAACGCTGGGATTGGTCGGCGAATCGGGCTGCGGCAAAACGACTGTCGGCAGGAGCCTTTTGCATCTGTATACCCCAACGGGTGGTGAGATCCGCTACGCCGGGCGGCCGATCAAAAGCAATGAAGACATTGCCAACCTGCGCAAAAAGGCCAGCATGGTGTTCCAGGACCCGTACTCTTCGCTTAACCCGCGCATGACGGTGTCAGACATCGTTGCGGAACCGCTGGACATCCACCATATGTATTCTTCCCGTCAGGAGAGGGATGACAGGGTGGTGGAGCTGATGGACCATGTGGGCCTCAATTCCGAACAGTGCAGCCGTTACGCG
>LFTR01000178.1 GCA_001513425.1 Clostridiales bacterium DTU024 | reverse complement strand
AGCCCGGAATCCACGAAGAAGCCGGCTTCAACGCCCGCAAAATAACCGCCCATTTCGACCATTTCTTCCATAAACAGCACGGCGCGTTCCTTCAGCTCCCGCGCCTTGTCGCGCAGATAACCCGCATCCTTCAGCTTTACCATGTCACTGAGGCCGTCCATACCAACCAGCGCCTGTTTGGCAGTATCGCATGCCTCAAGGTTGTAGATGTGCCAGGGCACATTGCGCCCTTCATCGGGCGTGATGGTGCTTTGGATGTCCGCGCCTGTCAGTTTGGAAACCATGAGGTTGAGGACATGGGTCACCGTCGCTTCCCGGACGGAGGACTCGATATACTTGGTGTTCATCTGTGCGCGCATACGGAAGCCCTGGAACAGGTCGCGCAGCGCCACGGCATAGGGCAGGTCGATGTGGAGGCACGGCGCAGGGGCAGCGGTGGGCGGCACGGTGCTCAGGCAGATGTTTTCCTTCTTGATCCCGGTGCCCAAAGAGAACTGCGCGTTGATGGCATGCTGCACCATCAGTTCCGGCATGACTTTCCAGGCTTCGCGCGCGGTGGCATTGGCGTTGTGCGCGCCGTCGATCTGCGCCATGTCCGCGAAAGCGATCAGCCGCTTGGACTCGCACGCATCCACGAAAGAGCGCACCATATTGATATTGCGGTAGATGATATTGTACTGCGGATCCTGGTGGACGCCGTTCACGCCTTCTTCGGCAAACATCACGGCGATATCCGGCCCGGCGACGCCCGACACATAGCTGTGGAAATTGATGGGGCGGCCGACTTCATCCTCGATCAGGTCAAGCGCTTTGCGCTGTGCGCGCACTTGCTTTCGGGTGATGGGCACGCCGCC
>LFTR01000070.1 GCA_001513425.1 Clostridiales bacterium DTU024 | reverse complement strand
GTCAAGAGGGTGGACGGCTTTGCCATGCTGCCCAATTTTTCGTTCGGCCAGGCGATGACAACGTACATCGGCCAAAACGTCGGCGCCAGGCGGTACGACCGCTTGAGAGCCGGCGCGAAGCAGGGCCTCATCATGGCAGTGGGCACCGCCATCGTGCTTACCGGTGCTATCCTGCTGTTTGGCCGCGGCATTATGCACATATTTACCGATACCGGGTATATCATCGATAACGCGATGCAGATGATGATCATATTGGCGCCCGGTTACATTGCCATGGCAGTAACGCAGGTTTTTTCCGGCGTTATGCGCGGCGCCGGCGACACGGTGACACCGATGGCCATTTCAATGGTGGTATCCGTGTTTATCCGCGTGCTCCTGGCTTATTTCTTGGTGGAGATTTCGAAGACACCCCAGGATCCGCTGGGCAATTTCCAGATGATCTACATTTCCCTTATGCTGACCTGGGTATCAGGCGCCCTGATCAACACTCATTTCTATCGGCGCGGCATGTGGAAAAGGAAGTTGCCGGCCATCGTCAAGGAGGAAAGCCATGCCACTGTGGGATGACGCTCAAAGGATCATCAAAAATGCCATAGGCGCCGCGTTGCCGGATGCTGCCGTTCGTCGCGCCCTTGAAGGAATCGACTTAAGCGGGCACAAAAGTGTCATCCTGGTGGCCATTGGCAAGGCCGCCTGGCAGATGGGCCGCACGGCCAAGGAGAGTTTGGGGGAACGCTTAGGCGGCGGTGTCGTAATTACAAAGCATGATCATGCGCAGGGGGATATTCCTGGTATCGCGGTTTTTGAAGCCGGACATCCCGTGCCTGACAACGATACTATCACCGCTACAGAGCACGCTCTTGCAGCCGTTGCCGATCTGACCCCGGATGACGTCGTGTTGTTCCTTGTTTCGGGCGGCGGCAGCGCCTTGTTTGAGGCGCCCCTGATCCCGCTTGAAGACCTCGTCGACTTGACCGGGCAATTGCTGAAAAGCGGCGCGGACATCACAGAAATGAACACCGTGCGCAAGCGCTTGAGCCGTGTAAAGGGTGGCAAATTCGCTGCCATGGTGGCGCCTGCCAATGTTTACGCCATCGTGCTGAGCGACATTTTGGGGGATCCGCTGGACATGATCGCTTCCGGGCCCGCGCACCCGGATACGTCCACTTGCGCGGATGCCGTGGCGGTGATAAACAAATACGCGATAACGGTTTCTCCGCAAACGCTGGAAGCGCTGAAAACGGAAACACCCAAAGTGCTCAGCAACGTGGAAACCATAGTGACGGGCAGCGTGCGGCAATTGTGCCAAAGCGCGGAAAAGACCTGCCGTGCGCTGGGTTACACGCCGCACGTGCTGACGTCCTCTTTGCGCTGCGAGGCCTCTGAAGCGGGCAGTTTCCTGGCTTCCATTGCGGAACATTGGCAGGATACGCAGCAGTCCCTGGCCTTTATAGCGGGTGGCGAAACGGTGGTGCATCTGAAGGGAACGGGCAAGGGCGGCCGCAACCAGGAGCTGGCGCTCGCCGCCGCGCAGACTTTGGGAAAGTGCCGTGATACCTGCGTTTTTTCCTTTGGCTCGGATGGCACCGACGGCCCCACTGATGCTGCGGGCGGCTATGTGGATGAACATACGATGCTGAGGCTTAACGTACAGGGGGTAGACTGCTGGGCGCAGGCTCTCGGCAACAACGATGCGTACCATGCTTTGAAGGCTGTTGACGGCTTGATCATGACGGGCCCCACCGGTACCAACGTCAACGATCTGAGCGTGGTGCTGATAAGAAGGTAAAACAAACGGGGTGCAGCGTATGAGGGCTGCACCCCGTTTTTCTAACGGGATCAGAATTTCATGGTTCATGCGTGAGAAGGAAAGGGCTCGGCGCAAAAATGCGCTGCGCTGCATCGCCGTGCCCCTTCATTCCTTCCGCGCCGAAAGCGGCGCGGGACTCCCCGCGGCGGGCTCTTTTTTGCTTGAGCGGTCAGCTCTTTTGAGCAATGATCTCCTTCACCTTCATCAGTCTGATAATGGCGCTGCGCTCGTTTTCGTCTAGTTTCATTGTGATGACGCGGATGGTCTCCTCAAACTGCGGCATCATGACGAACTCAAGGGCGTTGACGCGTCGGCGTGTTTTTTCAATCTCGTCGGCCAGGAGCGAGCATGTCTTTTCGATCTCTGCCAGGCGCAAAAGGAGGGGCAGCAGGGCTGCCATCGTGCTGATGGCCTCATCCAATTCCGCCGAGGTTTCGGCGTAGCCGTAGGGCTGGATCGCTTCCTGCATGCTTCCTTCGTGCAGCGAAATTTCCGGCACGCGCACCGAGAGGATGTTTTTGATACCCACGTTTACATGCGCGCTGCGGGCGGGATACATCAGCGCGCTCTCCAGCGCCGGGCCATCCATCACCGCACGTGCCATCGCAAAGCGACGCAGCGCCGTCTGCAGATC
>LFTR01000004.1 GCA_001513425.1 Clostridiales bacterium DTU024 | reverse complement strand
CCCCTTGGGTGGAAGATGTATGCGGACGGGAATAAGGAAGTCTTCCACGACGGAAGAACCGTGCCCATTGCAAACGGAGGCACAGGCGCAACAACCGCAGCAACAGCAAGAACCAATTTGGGCATTACGCTTACAAATCTTGGAGTAACGGCAACGGCGACGGAGCTGAACTATGTCGATGGAGTAACAAGCGCTATACAGACGCAGTTGAATGGTAAGGCGGCGTCAAGTCACGGAACTCATGTACCAACACCACAAACCGCCAATAACGCCATCTACCTTCGTAACGATAATACTTGGCAAACGATAACAGCGGCAGAAATAGGAGCGGCGGCGAGTAGTCATAGTCACAGTTATTTGCCTTTAGCGGGTGGAACGCTAACAGGGGCCGTAAACGTTCAAAGCACTGGGGCTTCATGGCTAAGCGGAAAAACTTACGGGGCAGTTAATGCCCTTAAGCAATCCTCTGGGTCTTATCATCCCGTTATCCGTGTTGAGAGTTATGCCGGAAACGTTTTCAACCTTGGGGGTTTAGGAGAGAGTGTCGGGTTCTATGGGTTTTATAAAGACAGAACAGTCAACGGTACGGATTGGAATTTTGTGGTAAACACCGGGACAGGTAATTGGTCTACAAATGGGAGTATAACAGCCTCAAGTTTCAGCGGTTCCTTGGCATGGAGTAATTTGACTGGCGTTCCATCCAGTTTTACTCCATCAACGCATACTCACTCCTACCTCTCCCTCTCCGGGGGCACACTGTCGGGTTCAATAACGCTTCCCGGAAGCGTTGTGTTGGCTAAGGACGCTTCATACAATGCCCTAAGAATATCAAATCCGAGTGGTTACCTTCAGGTTGGCCCACTTAATACTGGAACTTGCCATCTTTACACAGACCGGGCAAGTTTCTATTTCAATAAAGGGTTAATCGTTAATGGCACTGCGGTTTCGATGGATGGGCACACCCACGCGTATGCGGCAACATCACATACACACGCTTATGCCAACTCCAAAGGGCGTGTTGTTACTGACTATAACCATGCAGATTTCAGGGTTTCAGGAATGTATGGTGAAAGCGGTGCGGCAACAAATACCCCAAGCGGTTCATATAAAGCCCTTATCGTGGCGGCTAACTCCGATGTCGGGTTGCAGATAACAGGCGGCTATACAACTGATAATTTGTATTTTCGTGGATGGCATTCAAGTGGGGGAACCTACACAGCATGGAGAACTGTGCTCCACTCCGGCAACTACAACTCCTACGCTCCCACCAAAACAGGCACAGGCGCATCTGGCACTTGGGGCATATCCATCACAGGCAATGCCGCCACAGCGACCACGGCATCCGCTTGTTCGGGCAATGCCGCCACGGCATCCAACAGCAGTAAACTCGGTGGACTTTCCCTTGGTAACGCAACACAAGGAAGTCACCCCGGAGCCAATACTGTCGTAAGGACAGATGGAAACGGATACCTCAATGTGGGTTGGATTAACACAGTCAGCGGTTCAGCGTCTGGCACACCCACTCGCATCTACTGCTCACAAGATGCTTATCTGCGTTATTATGCGCCAGACAATGCCACCTTGAGGCGGTCATTGAAAGCGTATATCACCTATGGCACCGCCGCCGCATCCGGTGGGAGCAGTGGCGACATCTACATCAAGTATTAAGTTGGGTGAATAACAATGGCAACAGCAACGTTTACAGCAACAGCAACTACAAATTTTATGACCACCAGCACTTGGACGAGGTGGCGGCAAGGGACTGCGGCAAACAGGAATACAAGTTCCTATTCCTATAACTCCCATACCTATAAAACGCTGATGACTTTCAATAAAACCTCGATTGCAACCACTTTGACCAATATGAGGGCGACCTCAATCTCGATGTCGGTGGTGATAGCCCCGTCTGTATCGGGGTATGTATCGGGGTCAATTGTCCCGTGGGTCACAGCATGGACATCCATGCCAACGGCGGCTACAGTTTCCAGCTCATTCTCCGGCCTGAACACTACCAACACCAATACATACTGGACTCGCAGGCTAAGCACATTTGCTTATTCTGCGGTAGCCAATGCCACCTACAGCGGGACGATAGCATCGGGTACGGCGGCTGAAACGTTGGCCGCAGACCTGATTGCGGGGCGTTTATTGGGAATGCTCCCCACCACTTGGGCACTGGGGTCAAGTGTGTGGAGCAACGCCGCAGACAACTACATCAGCGGGTCTACCACAACCAGTATCCATCCATCCATCACCATCACCTATGAACCCGCCTACTCCATTAATGTGAATGTAGGGGGGACCTGGAAGGGTGGAGAACCTTATGTGAATGTGGGCGGCACATGGAAGAAGGGCATCGCTTATGTGAATGTCGGAGGAGCTTGGAAACAAGGAATTTAAGGAGGAATCATATGTACATTTTAGCAGGAGAATCAAGAATTGATGGGGCGACTGTTTATGGGGAGACGAGATTTTACAAAGGGCTTCCCCGACCCGGGCTTAGGGTCAGTTTTGAACAAGCCCCAACACAAACACAACTGGACGACATGCTTGCCCACGACTGGCGATTAGTGGAAGGAGAAGGTGAGGACGCAACTGAACTGAGTGTCCAGTCAGGCTATTGCGAACTGGAGACCCATGAGGCGATCTTCATCCAAATGGATGCGCTTGAGGTGGAGAACAACGAGCTGAAAGAGGAAGTCCAAACGGTGTCAAGTGCCATCCCCACCCTCCTGAAAGGGCGGGATGATGATGTCATCGTTGAAATGGTGAAATATATCCCCGAATGGGTTATGGGTGAGTATACGGTTGGCGATGTGCGGAAAGACGCATCGGGGTATCCGAAAATTTGTGCTCAGGCGCATAACAGCATTACCAATCCAGAGCACGACATTACGGTGGCATCGCTATGGGCACCTTATCACGCCAAGAGCAAAGAGCACGCTTTGCCTTTTGTCCCTGTTACAGGTGCTCACGACATGTATAAGTCCGGCGAGTACATGGTGTACACGGATCGCGAGGTATACAAGTGCCTGCAGGATACAGCCTACTCACCGACAGACTACGCACAGGCCTGGCAGGCTGTGTAAGGAGGAAAGTATGGATCAGGAATACACCTTTACAGTGAACGCCAAAGAGGCCGAAGTAATTCTGGAGTCGATAGCGGAAATGCCTTTTAAGAAGGTCGTGGATCTATTCTTCAAGCTGCGTCAGCAGGTTCACGAAGCCGGTACCCCCAATGAGGCAGGCAACGAATGAGGTATGTGTTTTCATTCGACGCGTCAGAGGCTCAGCTGATCATCGATTCACTTGTCAAGCTGCCCTATTTCCAGGTAAGCGCTTTGCTTGCAAACATCCAGGAACAGGTGAGGAATCAGCCGAGAGCGCCTGTTTCAAGCATAGAACCCCTACAATCAACGATCGAACAACCCCCAGAGAGGAGCGATGGCATGTGACAGGAGCTGATCAATTAACCCAATGGGCGAGAACCGAAATCGGCTCGCCCTATATTTTTGGCGCGGCGGGGCAGAAGTGCACGCCGGCCTACCGCCAGCAGGTGATGAAGAGCAAGCCGGAGTACGCCGAGGCTATCCAGAGAAATTGCCCGGTACTGTCGGGAAAGAGCACGTCCTGCAGCGGCTGCAAGTACGAAGGCCGAAAGGCCTACGACTGCCGAGGCCTGACGCGTGAGGGGCTTCGGGCAGTGACCGGCCGTCCCATTATGGGGGCGGGGGCGACCAGCCAGTGGAATGATGCGAGCAACTGGGAGATCAAGGGACCCATTCACGCAATGCCGGAGAGGCCTTGCATCGTCTTTGTCCAGAAGGGCAGCACCATGAGCCACACGGGGATTTACATAGGCGGGGGTGCTGTCATACACGCAAGCGGGCACAACAGTGGCGTGATTGATAGCCCCATGCCGCGCAGCTGGACACATTACGCGATTCCGATTGGGCTATACGAGGAAGGAGAGACTATCGTGGAAGATGCATATTTGATCCGCAGACGGGATAAGGGAGAGAAGATCAAAAACCTTCAGGAAGGTTTGATGAAGTTAGGTTATGCCCTGCCACGCTTTGGCGCTGATGGCGACTTTGGTGCCGAAACAGAAGCCGCCGTGAAGCGATTCCAGCAGGATCATGGCCTACCCCCGGACGCGGTCTGGGACAGTGAATGTCAGGC
>LFTR01000223.1:73126-77986 GCA_001513425.1 Clostridiales bacterium DTU024 | reverse complement strand
TTTTCGTATTAGCAGGCGGCGCTGTCTGGCTTTTGTACAGCACAGCGAATAGCTTGTTTGAGTATGGCGTGCATATGCGCACTACCATTGCACCCGATCCTCCGGAAGCACCGCTTAACGAAGTTCCGGAGCGCTATATGGACAGTGCCTATCACCTTGAAGCGCTGCAATGGATGCAGGAGCAGCGGCGCGAAGACGTGGAAATATCGACCCATGATGGGTTGTCGCTGCGCGGCTATTTGATTTCCAACGACCGCAGCAAGGACGCGGCAATTGCAGCTCCCGGCTGGACAGACCGAAAGGAAAACCTTTTCGCGGAAGCCAAGCTTTTGTATGATTGCGGCCTGAATGTTCTGGTGTTTGACCAACGGGCGCATGGTGCCAGCGAAGGTGAGTATGCGTCGTTTGGTTTTTTTGAGTCCCAGGATTTGTCGCGGTGGGTCACTTTCCTGAAGAACAGGGGTTTTGAGCGCATAGCCCTATACGGGCACAGCATGGGTGCTGCCACCGTGATGATGGCTGCGGGCAGCATGCCTGAGGGCTTGGTCTCCTGCGCGATCGAGGATTGCGGCTTCACATCCATGCGTGACGCGGTATCCAGTTTCGTCAGGGGCCGCGTCAGGTGGTTACCGCCTTTTACCTATCCATTGCTGTTGCGTTTCGCAGTGCCCATCATCAAAAAGAACGCGGGCTACAGCGTGGATGACGCCTCGCCCATCGACAGAATGCCCTTTTGTACCGTCCCTATGCTTTTCATTCACGGTACCGAAGACTCATTTGTGCCGTACGACATGATGCCGGATCTGTACGAAGCGCACCCCGGACCTAAAGAGCGCCTGGACGTGGAAGGCGCCGGCCACATCATGTCCTTGTCTACCGATAACGCGGCATATGTCAGCAAGGTGCAGACATTCATCAACAAATACATTACACAGTAACGGAGAAGAATTATGGCAAAGAATCAGTTTGGTGGTTTCGGCGGTGGCAATATGCAGCAGTTGATGCGTCAGGCTCAGAAGATGCAGGAACAGCTCGCCAAAACGCAGGAAGAATTGGAACAAAAAGAATACGAAGCGACTGCCGGTGGCGGAATGGTCACGTGCACGCTGAACGGCAAACATCAAGTGCTGCAGCTGGTCATCAAACCGGAGGCTGTTGACCCGGATGATGTTGACATGCTGCAGGACCTGGTGATCGCGGCTGTCAACGAAGCGGTACGCATGGCACAGGAGGATCATGAAGAGTCCATGGGCGCCATGGCCCCGGGTGGAATGGGCGGCTTACTGTAAATGGCTTCTCATGTTTCCCTTATCGATGTCATGAGCGCGGAGTTGGCTAAGCTGCCGGGCGTCGGCAAGAAAACGGCGCATCGCTTGGCGTATCACATTATTTCAATGCCCAAGGAGGATGTGAAACGGCTTTCCGATGTTTTGTGGGAAGGCCGTCAGACCATTCGCTTGTGCGACGTTTGCGGCAATTACACGCAGGATGAAAAGTGTGCCGTCTGTCTGGACCTGGATCGCGATGCTTCCGCCATTTGCGTGGTAAAGGATCCCCGTGACGTGGCCGCCATGGAACGCATTCACGACTATAGGGGGCTGTACCATGTTTTGCATGGCGTGCTGTCCCCGCTTGACAATATCGGCCCAAATGACATCGATATCAAAGGACTGCTGAAGCGCTTGGCGGACGGTGCGGTGCAGGAAGTCATTGTTGCCACCAATCCTGATATTGAGGGCGAAGCGACGGCTTCCTACCTGGCACGGCTCATTAAACCCATGCGGGTCAAGGTAACGCGCATCGCGCATGGCGTGCCGGTGGGGAGTGATTTGGAATATGCCGACGAAGTCACTTTATCCAAGGCACTCGAAGGGAGACGCGAGATCTGATGCTGCATTTCATGCATGGCGTTATGGGATCCAGCAAAACGGCGCAATTGCTGATGCAGCGCTACAATTTGCAGCAATTGGGCCTGAAAGTGGCGGTAGTCAAGCCGGCGGTGGATACGCGCGCAGGCGCTGACATCGTCTATTCCCGCGTGGGGCTAAAGGCTAAAGCCGAAATTGTCCTCCAGCCTCATCACAGCATTAAGGAGCAGCTGATGTGGCTGGCAGTGCAGCGCGCGCATAATGATTTTCAATTTGTCCTGGTAGATGAGGCGCAGTTTCTGTCACCCGATCAGGTGCAGGAATTGGCGGATATGGCCGAGGACCTTGAGATTTACTGTTACGGCCTGAGAACCGACTTCCAGAGCAGTTTTTTCCCCGGTTCCGCAGCGCTGCTGCGCTTGGCGGAGGATATCCAGGAGGTGCCCGGCGGACTGTGCTGGTGCGGAAAGAAAGCCACCATGAATACCAGGATCGACGAGGACGGTCGTGTCATTAAACAGGGCGAACAAGTGCTGATCGACAATCAGAAGAAAATAAAGTACATCGGCTTATGCTACAAACATTGGCGGCAGGGCAGATCCCATGCCTGAAAATGTCGTCATTTGGCGTGAATATGCCTTGCCGGCGGCCATCATACTGCTGGCCGTCTTCTTTTTGAGTTTTGCGGTATTGAGCCTGAAGCGCGCGCGGCAGATGCGCGAGGAGCTGCAGCGGCTTCAGCAGCAAAGTGATGAGACCGTGCTGGAATACACCGAACAGGCCCTGCGCGACATGGAAAACAGGCTGATGAGCAGCCAGGGGCGCGACGCGCTGTCACTGCAAACGCTCTTGCAGGAAAATCAGCGCGGTGAAATGGGGCGAATGGATGCGTTGGGTCAACGTATAGACGCATCCCTTGCCGCCCAGGAGAACCGGCTGAGCGGCATTTCCCGGGTACTGGGGGAGAGGCTGACCGCCAATGACGAAAAAGTTGAGCGGATGCGCGACACACTGTACAAGGGCATTACGAGCATGCAGCAGGAGAACGCTCAAAAGCTGGATGAAATGCGCAAAACTGTTGATGAAAATCTGCATCAGACGCTCAACAAAAGGCTGGGAGAGAGTTTCTCTCTTGTCAACGAGCGGTTGGAGCAAGTTTATAAGGGCCTTGGTGAAATGAAGTCACTGGCCACCGGCGTGGGCGATTTGAAGCGTGTATTGACAAACGTCAAAACGCGCGGCGTGTGGGGAGAAATGCAGTTGGCGACGCTGCTGCACGACACTCTTGCTCCCGGGCAGTATTCGCAAAACGTGGCAGTCCGGCCCGGCACACAGGAACGGGTCGAATTTGCCATACGTTTGCCGGGCCAAACGGAGGATCAGGCACTGTTCCTGCCGGTGGATGCCAAATTCCCCATTGAAGCTTATATCCGCGTGCAGGATGCGGCTGAGACGGGTGAAAAGGCCGCTTTGGACGCGGCCAGAAGCGAATTGTCTTCTGCCATCGTGCAGGAAGCCAAGCGTATCGCAGGCAAGTACATAGCGCCGCCGTATACCACCGATTTTGCCGTCCTGTATCTGCCTCTTGAAGGCCTCTATGCGGAAGTGCTGCAGTTGGGCGGTGTGGCGGAGCGTGTTCAAAGGGAATACCATATCATCATCAGCGGGCCGTCCACGTTCAGCGCGCTGCTCAATTCTCTCCAAATGGGTTTTAGAACATTGGCTATAGAGCAGCGTTCGGGCGAAGTATGGCAGCTGCTGGGAGCGGTTAAAGCCGAGTTTGGCACTTTCGGCGATCTGCTTGACAAAACGCAGCAGAAGCTGCGCCAGGCCAGCGACAGCATAGAAAGTGCCACGCGCAAGACGCGAACCATCGAGCGGAGACTGCGTGCGGTGGAAAATATAGAAGATGCCGCTGACCAGCCACTGCTGGTTGATTTGGAAGACGAGCCCTCTTAATTGGGGCTCATTTTAGTGAAGTTCTTAAAAGCCTGCAGGCAGTAGCCCGCGTCATCGCTTGCGCCCTGCAAAAACCGCCGCAATATGCGATATCCCGATACGTTGAGTGGGTGCGCAAAACGCAGATCATACTGAAAACCCAACAGCTGTTCAAACAGCGTATCCTTGCTGGATACCTGCGCACGCAATTGATCGATAAAGCCTTGTGGCAAATTGAGCGGGGCCATGTAGTTGATTGAATAAGGCAAAAACTCTTTGTCCACCTTGTAAACGGCTTGTTTGAGCAGCTTGTTTTCCGCGATGGCAGCTGCCAGCGCGTGCTCAATATTGGCAGGGTATTCTTCCATATAGGGCGCGGCGACGCCCAGAAAATAGAAGCGAACATCATTGAGGGACAAATCCATCACATCTCTTTTTGTGAGCGTGGCACTGAACAAAGAGCAATCCGTGGAGCCGACCACGTCGCTCGTAAGCCCCTTATTCGGCAGAGCAGCCGTGCACGTGTCGACCAGCATCGCATAGAGCTTTTTACCCAGATCTTCCCGCAGCGCAAAAAAGGTATCCGTCTCTTCCCGGCTGAAAGCAAAAGGCGCGGGAGAATAGGTGCCATCCAACCCACTGGGATTGCGGAACGCGAATACGGCTTCTTCATAAGCATCGACAAGCGTGCCGTCTTCAGGGGCAAAACCTGCATCCTGCAGACGCTTTTCCAGTTGAAGCAAGCGCGCGACGGGAAGCACTTCCCCCAGGAAAGCGTCCGAATAGAGATAGTCGTCGAATTGTTCGCGGGACGACAGTATTTCGGATATTGGCCCGGAGGAGCCTTTGGACGACAGCGTCAGCGCAGCATCATAGACGCTGTCATAGGAAGATCGGAAGTCCGCTTCCCGCATCTCAGGCAGCAGCGGCATGACGTAATCCCCATAATACTCCTGGATAGCGTGTGCAATGAAGCGATGCTTGAGCCCACGCTCATTGCCTTTTTGGTACATGTCGGTATAGAGGGACAAAAGCGTATCGCCTGAAGGGGTAG
>LFTR01000223.1:63591-73099 GCA_001513425.1 Clostridiales bacterium DTU024 | reverse complement strand
CATGTTTTCCAAGCGTTCCAATAGCGTTGCGCTGACGCGCGAATTGTCCGCACCGGTTGCACTTGTCAGACGCTTATAGTATTGTTCACTGGAATACACATCGGCAATAACCGCCGAATTGCTTTCAGAGGGCAAGCGGAACACTTTGAAAGCTGTCCACGCTTCTATCCCCATCACCGCTGCCGCGGCTAATGTCACCAGCGTCAGCACGATTCGGCCAACCAACCGCGTTCCCCTGTAGTGCCTTTCAAGGCGGAACACGACGGTTTCCCACATTTCGTGGGCTCCCAGAAAACGATCCAACATGGCGGCGAACCATGAGGGTGACACGTTCATGAGTGCGGCATCCGCCGTGGCCAGCGCTGACAAATATGCTTCCAAATCAACGCTGAGCAGTTTGCTGCTTCTCTCGTCACCAAAAGCCAGGACATGGTGCATGACCCAGGCGCATTTTTCGCGTTTGTCAAGCCCGGAAAAAGGGACAAAATCATCACTGCCTTTTTTGGCCGGCGCCTCTTTCGCTGCACGTGAGAGTATGTCATCGGGCTGAATGACCGCCTCTTTGTGCCGGTACAGGCGCTTGCCCACATAAAAGAAAACGTTCTCCGCAGCTCTGTAGGCTTCCTCTTTATCAAGCGTGATGGCAAGGGAGATAGCCAACGCGGTGCGGCGGCACTCGAAATAAAGCGGCTTCAGCCGCGTCAGGGCCGAAAGAAGTCTTTCATTTCTTTCCATATGTGTCGCCCCTTTCACATGGCTGATTCATTGAATACGATATAGCGTTATGTTACACTATCACCAGAGTTATTTCAAGCGGAGGCAAGAAGATGAGAAGGCGAAAAGGCTTGGAGGATTATGTCCCGTTGGAACAGTTGAATGAGGCGGGGGAAAGCAAGACCGTATGGACTTACAGGGGATCATACTATTGTATGCCCATTTCCGGGAGACGCTTGCGCCGCTTGAAAACTGCCCTGCTGTTGCTGGCGATGCTTCAAGGCGGTCTTTTGTTCGTCTCCGGGTTTGGCAACCCCGATGGTCTGCGCCGCCTGTATGTTGTGCTGCCTTTCCTGATCGTACTTTTCTTTGCGGGCAGGAACCTCGTACAGGCGGTCACCTTCATGATAACACCCGACAGGATGACTCGAAGGCAGAGCGAAAACACAGTGATCGGCATGGCTTTGGGAGCCAAAATACTGGTGATTGGCGGTGCGTTGCTGGCCCTGGCGCAGATCATTCATCTTATGTTATCAAGGGACGATAATGTGACAGACAGGAACGCGCTCGCCGCCATGTTGGGCCTGATGTTGTCAGCAGTCCTTCAAGGATGGCTTCTGCGCCGCCATCGCTGTCAGACAGAGGAGTGATTTTTCATCGTTTTCACTTGAGAATGCGACAAAGAAGTTGACACAGGTTGTTCAATGCTATAAAATTACACAACGGGTATGTTCGTTCATCCGTCAGAATAATTAGGAGGTATGACATGAAACTCAGAAGATCTCTGGTATCCTTGCTGATGGCCGTTGTTATGGTTTTGTCCATGGCGCCCGCGCTTGCAGCATCCACGGATACCCCGCTGGTGGTGGCGTATTCGCCTTTCAGTGAAAAATTCAGTCCTTTCTTTGCTGATACCGGTTATGATATGGACGTGGTGACCATGACGCAGATTGCTCCGCTCACCACCGACCGTCTGGGCGGTATCGTCAGCAACGCGATCGAAGGCGAAACGATCAACTACAATGGTACCGACTATCTGTACACTGGCCCTGCCGATACCAAGGTAGAATATGATGAGGCGACAAACATCACTACCTATACCACAAAACTTCGCGACGATATCAAGTTTTCCGACGGAACGCCATTGACCGCCGATGACCTGATTTTCAGCTATTACGTGTATCTGGACCCGGCCTATGTCGGTTCCACGACCCTTAATTCTTACGCCATTGTCGGCTTGAATGACTACTTGACACAGACGTCTTCCGATGTCTTTGCCAAGTATGAGCAAATGTCAGCTGACATCTACGCCGCCGGTTCCGACCACGAGTGGGCGGAAACCGATACGTGGACCAAGGAACAGCAGGAATCCTATTGGACGGGATTCAACGGCGAATGGTCGCGTGATGTTCAGAAAATCGTCGACTATGTATTCGCTAACTATTTGAGTTATGCTCCTGACCAAATCGGCTACACCGAAGAGGAGGTCACCGCCAACGAAGGCCTGAAGGTCGTGCTGGGTATGGCGATGTGGGGATTTGGAAAAGTTGAGGAGAAGGTGTTCACCAGCGCTTCCGGCAAAACATGGGATCTTTCCGCAGACGAATATCCCACCGTGGAAGACTACTACAACGAGACTTACCTAGCCTACGAAGGTGACCCGGCGGCCTATGCGGGAGTCGAATCGCCTGACGGGACCGATGTTGCGGGAAACATACAGAAGAATTTCATCGGCTTCTGGGGGCCCAAGGATGAAGCCATGGGCGGCCAGGGCGTTCCGAATATCGCGGGCATCGAAAAAATTGATGATTACACTGTCGCAGTGCAGACCATTGGCTATGAAGCCCCTGCCGTTTACAGCATCCAGGGCATTCAGGTCGCACCGCTTCACTATTATGGCGATGTGGCGCAGTACGACTATGAAAACAACCAATTCGGCCATCCCTATGGCGATTTGACCATCGTCGGCCAGAAAACCACGCAGCCTTTAGGCGCAGGCCCGTACAAGTACGTTAAGTATGAAAACCGTGTTGTCTACTTTGAGGCAAACGAGTTCTTCTACAAAGGCGCGCCGAAGATCAAGTATGTCCAGTTCAAGGAAACTGCTTCGGATGAAGTCGTCAACGGCGTAGCGAGCGGCGTTGTCGATGCCGGTGAACTGACTTTCAAGGTGGACAACCTTGCGACGATCGCCGCGCTCAACGATAACGGCGAAGCGACCGGAAACGTCATTACCACCAGCCTGGTTGACAATCTTGGCTACGGCTATATCGGCATCAACGCTGAAACCGTCAACGTTGGCGGCGAACCCGCTTCCGATGCGTCCAAGAACCTGCGCCGTGCGCTGGCTACTGTTCTTGCCGTATATCGCGACATGTCCTATGACAGCTACTATGGCGAAGCCGCTTCAGTTATCAATTATCCGATCTCCAATACATCCTGGGCCGCTCCGCAGGCCACTGATGAAGGCTATAAAGTTGCTTTCTCCGTGGACGCGGAAGGCAATGACATCTTCACTTCCGACATGGTTGGCGAAGTGAAGTATGAAGCTGCCGTCAACGCCGCCAAAGGCTTCTTGATGGCTGCCGGATTCACGTTTGACGAAGCGACCGGAAAATTCACCGCCGCTCCTGAAGGCGCCAAGCTTTCGTACGAAGTCATCATTCCGGCTGACGGTTCCGGTGACCATCCGAGTTTCGCCGTATTGACGGGTGCCAAGGCATCCCTTGAGACTATCGGTATCGAGCTCAAGATCAACGACCCGGCAGATTCCAATGTCCTGTGGAATGCTCTTGATTCAGGCGAGCAGGAGTTGTGGGCTGCCGCTTGGGGCGCCACCATCGACCCCGACATGTACCAGGTGTATCATTCCAGCGGCATTGTTGGTCTTGGCGGCTCTGACAGCAACCACTACCATATTGCAGACGAAATGCTTGACGACGCGATCATTCGTGCCCGCCAAAGTGATGACCAAGCTTATCGCAAGGCCGTTTACAAGGAAGCACTCGACATCATCGCCGACTGGGCTGTTGAGGTTCCTGCCTATCAGCGCCAGAACAGCATCATTTTCAGCACGGAGCGCCTGAACCTTTCAACCTTGACCCCCGATATCACCACTTTCTGGGGCTGGATGAGCGAGATCGAACTGCTCGAAATGAATGCTAAGTAGAAAATAACCCGCATTATTAAGCCGGGATAAGCCCCTGTACAGGGGCTTATCTCGGGCTTATTATGCAAAGGAAGAGTGTCGCGTGTCAAAGTTTATTGTCAGAAGGGTTTTCCTTGCCATACTGATCGTGGTTTTTGGATCCTTCGTTGTCTATGCCGTCATTCGTGCATTGCCGTCCTCCTATGTTGAAACTGTCGCGCGTCAGCGCGCACAGCTTCCTGGCAGCAAGAGCTACGCGGAATGGGTGGCGCAGCTTAATGCCCTGTTCCGCCTTGATACAGATGTTTTTACCGGTTTTGTCGGCTGGCTTTCTGATGCCATCAAGGGCAATTTTGGTGATTCGTTTATGTACAATATGCCGGTAACGGAGAAATACAACAACGTTATCTGGTACTCTGTTGCGTTAAACGTGATTACTTTTTTTACGCAAACCCTTATCGCGATCCCGCTTGGAATTTTGGCGGCAAGGAAACAGTACAGCAAGACGGATTATACGATCACGTTTTTTGCGTTGATGGGTATTTCCTTGCCAACATTCTTCCTGGCGACGGTGCTCAAATTTGTTTTCTCCATTAACTTGGGTTGGTTTGACTTGTACGGCATTGTTGGCCGTTATTACGAGCAGCTGAGTCCCATGGGCAAACTGCTGGACATGGCTCACCATATGGTGCTTCCGGTTGTTACACTGACTATGCTCAGCGTGGGCGGATTGATGCGCTTTACGCGTACGAATATGCTGGAAGTGCTCAATTCGGATTACATCAGGACAGCGCGTGCCAAAGGTCTTCCTGAAAACAAGGTCATCAATCGGCACGCATTTCGCAACACGCTTATTCCGCTTGTATCATATATGAGTTATCTGATTCCCAGCATGTTCAGTGGTTCAATGATCACCGAAACGCTTTTCCAGATCCCGGGCATCGGATATATCTCATTTGACGCGATGAAAATGGGAGACATCCCTTTTACTATGTTTTACTCTGTTTTTTTGATTGTATTGACTCAAGTTTCGTTGCTGGTTGCTGATATTATGTATGCAGTAGTCGACCCGCGTGTGCGTATCAATTAGGAGGAGGTAGCTGAATGGATAAGAAGAGACGGGCTGCCCAAGAAGAATTGGATACAACAGCACGTGAAAACACCAAAGAGACTATGGAAGATTCTTTGAATACGCCGAATAATTTGAACCATGAGCCGGATCGTTCCGGGACGCTGGATGACGAAAAACGCGTCAAGGTTTTATCGCCCGGCACGATGGTCTTCAAGCGCTTCATTCGCAACCGTCTTGCAATAACCGGGTTTGTCATTCTGGTGATAATGTTCCTTTTTTCTTTTCTTGGCGGTGTACTGATGCCTTATTCCCAATCCCAGGTGTTCACAAAAACCGATTTCATCATCAAGGATTATGCCGGCGCAACCATCAATACAGAACTGCGCTACACTGTGAAGGAAGGGGAGACGTTTTCGTCTTCCGCTTTCAGCCAGCTGATTCTTGCCAAAAACGATGGTGAACTCTTTTTTAGTTCCAATGACAAGTATTTCACCTATGCAATCGAGAATGAAGACTTCTTCCGCATCAAGGAGCTGGATATTCTTTCTGATGTTTCTGCGCGAAAGCAACTGTATGCCTACAGGAATGCTCCCGGGTTCGATTTGTCGGCTGATATGCGCAGCGCTTTTGAATTGGCCCATTCGGAACAAAAGGACAAATTTACTTTCGATAATAAAGAATACAATATCATAAGAGACGGGCTCAAGGTAATGATTGCCAGCGAAAAGGAAACTGCTCTGGCATCGCCCCGCATCTATGACGCTTATGAGCAGAATGACATCCGATTTGTTGAGAGCTACGCTTTCCGTAATGCCGTTGAAGAGGCTATCAGCCGTAACCTGACTTCCTTTACCCTGGACGCCCAAGAGTATTCGATCCAGGAAGATGGGCGCAATACAACTGTCTACAAGGTTTCGGGTAACGACAAAACACTGTTTGCCAACATTTCCGATATAGTTGTCAACGCTTTGTCTGTTGACGTCTTCCTGACGGTGGATTATAAAGCGGCAGCACGGGAAGCGATCATCAATGGCGGCAAGGAGTTCATATTCCCCGATGAAGAAGGAAATGACATCGAATACCGAATCGTTCTTGTACATAACACATACAATATCAAACGTTCAACCCAAACGCATCTGATCGATATGTACCGTTCGCCAGACGAAGAACACTTGCTGGGAACAGACCAAAACGGCATGGATGTGCTGACAAGACTGATGTATGGCGGTAGAATATCGCTGTTGGTTGGTTTTGTCGTGGTATTTCTGGAAATGATGATCGGTATTGTTGTCGGAGGCATATCCGGCTACTTTGGCGGGTGGGTGGACACCATGCTGATGCGCTTTGTCGATCTGTTCAACTCAGTTCCCTATTGGCCCATCATGATTATTGTCGGATCGGTCATGGACACCCTTGAAGTCAATCCCTATACGCGCGTTTTCCTGCTCATGTTCATACTCGGCTTAATGGGGTGGACCGGCATTGCCCGCGTTGTACGCGGACAGATCCTGGCCCTGCGCGAGCAGGACTTCATGGTTGCAACTGAAGCCACAGGCATCCGTATTTCCAGAAGGATTTTCCGGCATCTTGTACCAAACGTCATGCCCCTTTTGATCGTGCAGGGAACCATGTCACTTGGCAGCATCATTCTTACGGAAGCTACGCTGTCCTTCTTGGGTTTAGGCGTCAAGTATCCGATCGCTTCATGGGGCAGTATCATCACCGCGGCCAGCAACCCCTACGTCGTGACGAATTTCTGGTTTATATGGATCCCGGCCGGTTTATTGATACTCTTGACCGTACTTGGATTCAATTTCGTCGGTGACGGTCTGCGCGACGCCTTCGACCCCAAAATGAAGAGGTAGCCATATATGCAAGAGAATTTGACAGAGACAAAAGATAAAAGCCAGAAGAACTCCAACTACATTTCCGCAAAAGAATCGCGTGCTATCAGCAAGCGCAACAGGAAGATCACAGACGCCCTCGAAAAACAGAGGATGCGCAAGAACGTTCCGGAGTCAGAATATTTGACCCATATGCGTGATCCCAAAAATGTTGTGGAATTTGACGGTCTGCATACGTACTTCTTTACGGACATCGGCACGGTAAAAGCCGTGGACGGTGTATCCTTCGACATACCGCTTGGGAAAACGGTGGGCGTCGTCGGTGAGAGCGGATGCGGGAAATCAGTTACAAGCCTATCACTTATGCAGCTTGTACAGCGCCCAACCGGACAGACCGTAAAGGGCGAAATGCGCCTTAACCTGGGTGATAAAGCGTACGATATTGCAAAAACGCCTACGGATCAGATGGAGAAAATACGGGGCAAGGTCATTTCCATGATTTTTCAGGAACCGATGACCAGCCTGAATCCTGTATTCCGCGTGGGGAACCAGATCGAAGAAGTGATCGAGCTTCATTTCCCCGAGAAGAGCGCTGAAGAAGTCCGAAAACGCGCTATCGAGATGATCGACACGGTAGGCATTGCCAACTGTGAAGGCGTTTATGAAATGTATCCGCACGAACTGTCGGGCGGCATGCGCCAGCGCATCATGATAGCGATGGCACTGGCGTGCGACCCAAAGCTCATTATCGCCGATGAACCCACCACGGCGCTTGATGTTACGATCCAGGCACAGATACTGGATCTGTTGCGGCAACTTAAGGATCGCATCAATTCGAGCATCATGCTTATCACGCATGATCTTGGCGTTATCGCGGAAATGGCGGACTACGTGGTTGTCATGTACGCGGGAAGGATCGTAGAAAAGGGTACCGCGGAAGAAATATTTCTGCACCCCTCACACCCTTACACTGTCGGCCTTATGGCCTCCAAACCTGTTATCAACAAGGATGTAGAACGCCTCTATTCAATTCCCGGTTCCGTGCCTAATCCCATCAACATGCCTGATTACTGCTATTTCAGGGATCGCTGCGAAAAGCGTTTGGGCAAGTGCGACGGGGAGTATCCTCCCGAAATCAGACTCAGCGATACGCACTTTGTATCCTGCTACCGCCACCCGGAGAACAAAAATGCAGACTAAACAAGACTATTTGCTGGAAGTAAAAAACCTGAAAAAGTATTTCCCCATCAAGGCCGGCCTTTTTGGCCGTGTGGTCGGGCAGGTCAAAGCCGTTGATAATATTTCGTTTTCCATCGCCAGGGGAACGACCATGGGCCTTGTGGGAGAGTCGGGATGCGGCAAAACCACTGTCGGGAAAACACTCCTGCGTCTTAATGACAAGACGGACGGTGCTGTTGAGTTTAACGGCAAAGATATATTCAACCTCGGCAAGGACGAAATGCGAAGCATCCGCCCAAAGATCCAGATCATTTTCCAAGATCCGTATTCCAGTTTATCCCCCCGCATGCCCGTAGGCGAAATCATCGGGGAAGCGGTGCGTGAACATAACGTCGTGCCTGCGGATGAATATGACAGTTATATTACCCGCATCATGTTGTCTTGCGGCTTGCAGGAGTATCACAAGGACCGTTATCCGCATGAATTTTCGGGCGGACAGCGCCAACGTATTTGCATTGCCAGAGCTATCGCGCTCAATCCCGATTTTATCGTTTGCGATGAACCCGTGTCGGCGTTGGACGTGTCCATTCAAGCGCAGATCATCAATCTGTTGGTGGATCTGCAGGGCGAATTTGGTTTGACCTACCTGTTCATTTCGCACGACCTTTCGGTGGTGGAGCACATTTCCGATACTGTTGGTGTCATGTATTTAGGCTCCATGGTCGAGTTTGCCGACAAAAGGGAAATTTTCCGCAACCCCTTGCATCCTTATACAAAGGCGTTGTTCAGCGCGATCCCAATTCCCGACCCGACGGTGAAGACAGAGCGGATCATCCTGGAAGGCAGCATCCCTTCGCCCGCCAATCCGCCTACCGGATGCAAATTTCACACACGGTGTGCACACTGCATGGATGTCTGTACCAAAGTGGATCCGCCTATGGTTGATTTTGACGGCCATATGGTGGCCTGTCACCTGTATCCCGCTGAAGGACGACAATGAAGAAAAACAAAACCACGTTTGAAGACGACGGACGTACCATCGTTCCGATGGATTTTGACCGGTACCTGAATGAAGTGCCGAAAAAGAAAACCGATCAGGAAAATATGCGTCCCGGGGATGACCTGAGCCGTGGGCAGATGAAAGAAGTGCTCAAAGGGTCCATCAAGGCTTCCTTGCTGGTGGCCGGCGTGATGAGCCTGGTCCTGGTGCTTTTTGTTCTGTTTTCTCTTCTTGTCTGGTTTAGATAATCACCTGCAGAATTGCGCTCGCTTCGGCGGGCGTTTTTTGTTCCGTAAGAAGTCTATTTGATTACAGAAATATTAAGTTGTAGGTGCATTTATTAAAAATGTGTGATATACTCGTGATATAAATGACGCAGTAGGAGGCCATTACGTGCAAACCCCCTCCCAAGTTTACAGAAATGTCCTGCAGGGTGGAATTACCCGGCGCCGGTCGTTGGGCGCCGCTCAAAAGGCTGTCGCCCGCTGGGCGCTGGTGGATGATTATCAAGCGCTGCTGGATCTGTCGTGCCGTGACAGCCGTCTGTTGTC
>LFTR01000223.1:47893-63548 GCA_001513425.1 Clostridiales bacterium DTU024 | reverse complement strand
GCACAGATAAAGGAATCGCTGCCGGAAGCAGAAATAATGCAGGGTTCACCCTATGATATTCCCTGGCAGGATAATACCTTTCATGCTGTTATGGTGTCCTATCCCTTGGGCGCTTATCGTGGCCTTGGCGGTTTATTATCAGAAATCCGCAGGATCCTGCGCAAAGGGGGGCAGTTGTTGATTGCCCTGCCCATTTTTCCGTTTGTATTGCAGGACCTCCCCCTGACCGGAGAAAGCAACCGATTACTGGGTCCCGGTGCGCGGCGGGAACTTTTGCTAACGTTAGAGCAGATGGGTTATGAGGACGTTTCCATCCGCCACTCCAATTTTGGCTTTGCCACCCTGGTGGCGAGGCGCGGTTCCGGAGCGCGATGATGTGCAAAAGGCTGGCGCTCGTTATCGCCTTAATAATTGCTTTCGGTATCGCTTTGCCGGTAATCGCTGCTGATTACGCTACCGTGCGCGTACTGCTTACCGATTTTGCTGCAAGCCGGCGCATCGACGTGGGCGTATATGGCAGTTACAGCGTGGATAGCATTTTTACCTTTCAGCGCGGCAGTGATTTGGTTATTTCGTCTGAGCAGGGTTCGCTTATCATGTATTATGAGGGCATGGCGTATCACGCGGGCGATGAGATCATTTTACGCAGGCACGAAACCGCGGGTTCCCGGGAAAATGGTCTGAGGCTGCAGGGCGGACTAAATCTGTTTGAAGGCGATCTCCACTTGTCAGTTCAGGATGGATTCGTTCGACCTGTGCTGCACATCATGACGGAGGATTACCTCAAGGGCGTTGTTCCATATGAAATGAACGATTCGTTCCCCATCGAGGCGCTCAAAGCGCAGGCAGTGGCAGCGCGTACCTATGCCCTTAGGAACCTTGACCCTTCGCAGTTCTATGACGTAGTGGATAACACCAACGATCAAGTCTATCGCGGGTATGACGTGAGCAACGTCAATGCCGTGCGCGCTATTCGCGAGACAGCCGGAGTCAGCGGTATGTATGCGGGCGCGTTTGCGCTTTGTTACTATACGGCAAGCAACGGCGGGCAAACGGAATCCCCCGTCAATGTATGGGGCGGCGAACCGGTACCCTATCTGACGATAAAGGAAGACCCGTACGACATAGAGAACCCAGAGTCCATCGTCAAGCGCGCCAGCGTCGCCAAAAACCCTTCGGATGGCGTGGTGGGCAATAGCGAACTGACTCAAGTCGTCAAGGCACTGCTGCAGCCGCAACTGGAAACGCTGGGCTACAATCCCGACTTGGCAACGTTTAGCATACTTGGGATAATGGATATGCAGTCCGCTGAACCCCTATACGGGGACAGCAGCCGGGTCATGCGTTTTGTCCGCATGTCCCTGCGGCTTATGGCTCAAAAACGGCATACCGTTTCCGTCGATCCGGAGGTAAGCATATTCTCCGCTGCCGCTCCAACGCAAGCACCTCAGGGACCCGTGATGCCCCGGTGGGACGCGGCGCGCGAAGTGACTGTGCCGTTTACCGTCGACGTGCCGATATTTCCGGATGTGGAGAGCGCCCTGCAAATATCCATCAACCAAAAACAAAACGAAATCCTTCGCGTCAGGGATGCAGGGGAGTCGTTTGAGGTCAGCATGCAGCGCTATGGACACGGTGTGGGTCTCAGTCAGCGCGGTGCGCAGCAAATGGCGCAGAAAAACGACGTTACGTATCAGCAGATCCTTGCCTTCTATTACCCGGGCATGGAGCTAAAAACGATGGAGACTTCGCTGCCGCTGCCCACCCCCGTATCGTCTGCTTTTTTGGCTACACCGGGTCCTGTACCGACCGCAACACCCAGACCAACGCTAATGCCGCTCACCGAAAAACCCGGCGAAGGGGAATGGATCGCGCACGTGACAGGCGTTGCCGCCAACTCTACACTGAATTTGCGGGCGTTGCCGGATATGACCAGTGATATTATCATGCAGCTCTATTTCGGTCAGGAAGTGTTGGTGCTGGAGCGGCTGGACAGTGGTTGGCTGCGCATCAAAACAGACGTTATCCAAGGCTATGTGATGGAGAGGTACGTCAATATCGTTAAATGATCAGCTTTTGTCAAGCGGTGTTTCCATGTCATCCCGGGGTTTTTCGCTTTCAGGGGCTTCCGGTTTTTCTTCGGCGGCCGGGGGCTTCTTGACCGGAGGAGCGGCGGTTACGCGCTGGATGTCAGCCAGAGCATAATCGTTGATGTCGCCCGTTTCCGTGCGGCTGAAGTTACGCACCCGTACAGTCTCTTTGAGAACGTTATTTTCCAGCACGGTGCCCCGGCCATCCGGCGTTATGACCTCGCGGCCAATGCGGGGCATTTTTTTGCGCATTTGCTCATAAAAATCCTGTTCATATTTCAGACAGCACATCAGCCGTCCGCATATACCGGATATTTTGGTCGGGTTGAGGGACAGGTTCTGCTCCTTCGCCATCTTGATGGAGACGGGTTGGAAATCGCCCAAAAACTGAGCGCAGCACAACGGGCGTCCGCAAGGGCCAAGCCCGCCGATCATTTTGGCTTCATCCCGCACACCGATCTGCTTAAGTTCGATGCGGATCTTGAATATGGCCGCCAGGTCCTTGACCAGTGAGCGAAAATCCACCCGGCCGTTGGCTGTGAAATACGCGATAAGCTTGGTGTTGTCGAAGGTGTATTCCACATCCACCAACTTCATTTCGAGATTGTGTTCTTCGATCTTTTTCTGGCAGACTTCAAACGCGGTGCGTTCTTTTTCTTGATTGAGTTCATGCTGTCGGGCGTCTCCCTGTGTCGCGATGCGCAGGACATCTTTTAGGGGAGCGGCAATCTGCTGCTCGGGCACTTCACAAACGCCCATGACCACTTCTGCGTATTCAACGCCGCGGGCAGTCTCCACAATAACGGCTTCCCCCGCCGCGGGCCATAAAGTTCCGGGGTTAAAATAATAGAGCTTTCCTGCGTTCTCAAAGCGAACGCCTACGACCATTGGCATGGTTGTTCCTCCATAAACTGAAATAGCAGTCGATCTGCAATTGATTGCCAGGCTACGTTACTGGCGCGGTATTTGCGTGCGATCATGATGTCTTGGGCGAGGCGGCTGAACTTCCGAGATGATTGGCCTCCTTCATCCGCCTGCATAGCACGGGACACCCTGTTTTCTAAAATACTAAAGATGAGATCTGCATCCTCTTTGACGTTTCTGAGTTTGCCCGAAAAAGACGGGAGTTGTACCGGCTTGCTAATATATAGAAATGTTTCCTCAACTAATGCCGCGGTATCCCAAAAATGACTGTCCTTCTCCATCTGCAGTGCACGCCCGGGAGATCCATCACAGGCGTCCAGCAATTTTTGGGCCCGCCGACCTGAAATGCCATTATCGTTTAGCACCTGCAAAATGCTGTCGCTGTCCCATGGGGGAATGTACAGCACGCTGCAGCGGGACCGAATGGTTGGCAGAATACCACGGTCACCCGAGGCAGTCAGAAGGAAGTATGTGCTTTCAAGCGGTTCCTCCAGGGACTTTAGCAGCGCGTTTTGAGCTTGCGGCGTCATCTCGTCGGCATCGGCGATGACCACCGCGCGCGCACCGCTTTCCAAGCCGTGGCGGCCCAACATTTCGATGATCTTGCGCAGATCCTCGATCTTGATGCTGCGCGAGCCGGCGGTCCTTGAGGGCGATAGAACATTGCTGTGCGCCCCCATTTCCACGCGGCGGCATTGGTCGCATCGCCCACAGGGCTTAAGCGCGTCCTGCGCGCAGCACATGAGGCGCATGCAGAGTATTTTTGCCAGCGTTTTCTTGCCGACGCCGGCAGGGCCATGTATGAGAAGAGCATGAGGGATAGAACCCGCTTCATATCCGCTGATTGCTTGGTGCAAGGAGAGATGCAGGCTCTTAAAATCGATGAGTGTGGACACGTTTGGCCCTTTCGTCCGAGAGTTTATACCTTGATGAAGTCTTCAACGTTGAGTACAAAGACATTCGCACCGCCAACGGTTACTTCAATGGGATACGGCGCGTACATACCCGTTGCCCCGCCCATAGTGACAGGTGACGTGGCAATTTGCTTGCGGCTTTTACAGACCTTTTCAATGATTTTGAGACACGGCTCGTATTTGTCGTTTTCTACGCCGATCAAGAGCGTCGTGTTTCCGGATTTCAGAAACCCGCCGGTGGTGGCAAGCTTTGTAACGCTAAAGCCCTCATTCATAAGGCTGCTGATCAAGTGCGAGGCGTCCTCATCCTGTACAATGGCAATAATGAGTTTCATTTATGGGTGCCTCCTTTTCTTAGGTTCATTCTATACTGGAATTCACCAAGCAAAGTATACACGAATTGGGCGATAATTTCAACTTTTCTGCATGGACCCTCAAGCTTTGGCGAGGCATTATATATGTTATTGCATTGAGCAATCTTTTGTCGTATAATGCTATCAGCATTAAAGAGGTTTAGTGCTGGTGCGGCTTAAGTATCTGTCCATGTTTGCATGGACGGTCGTTTTTTTCGTCGGCAATACGAAAGCCCGCACAAACAAGGGTATTACATCTTGGATATGAGGTGATTATTCATTATGGAAAGAGCAATCAATAACAAACAGACTGTCATTTCCGCCGAAGGCCTTAAAAAGTTGGAGGAGCAGCTGCAGTTTTTGTCGACGGTGCGGCGAGCCGAAATCGCTGAACTGATCGCTGTGGCGCGCGGGTTTGGCGATTTGAGTGAAAACGCCGAATACGATGAAGCCAAAAACGAGCAATCCAAATTGGAGGCGCAGATCATCGATTTGGAAAACACCATCCGGACAGCCGTTGTTCTGGAAGACAGCGACATCAAAACAGACCGCGTGAACATTGGTACAACGGTCAGGGTGTTTGACCACGAAATGAATGAGGAAGTGGATTACACCATCGTCGGAGCGCGTGAAAGCGACCCGATGAACAACAAAATTTCCAATGAATCGCCCATCGGAGCGTCATTGCTGGGCCACAAACGCAATGAAGTGGTTAAAGTGCAAACCCCCGGCGGCGAAATCAAGTTAAAGGTACTAAAGATTCGCAGAGCAACATGAAGACAGAAGGAGTCACTACATGCCTGATCAGGGGAATCCCGCAGAAGCATCATTTACCGAGCAGGAGCAGATTCGTCGCCAAAAACTGGGCGACCTAATTTTGGCAGGGGACAGCCCTTATCAAGTCTCTTCATATCCCAAAACGCACGAGAGCCAAAGTATCGTCAATGGTTTTGATGAGCTGGACGGACAGGAAGTCGCCATAGCCGGTCGCATGATGACGCGGCGTATCATGGGCAAAGCTTCGTTTGCCCATGTTTTGGACGAGGGCGGTACCATTCAGATCTATGTAAAACGCGACGAGGTTGGCGTTGAGCCGTACGCCGCGTTCAAGCTTTTTGACTTGGGAGACATTCTGGGTGTCAAGGGTACGGTGTTCAAGACCAAGACGGGAGAGGTGTCCATCCATGCAACGCAAGTCCTGTTGCTTAGCAAGTGCCTGAAACCCTTGCCCGAAAAATATCATGGGTTGCAGGATGCCGACCTCAGGTATCGCCAAAGGTATCTGGACATGATTGTCAATCCTGAGATCAAGCAGGTATTCATCAAGCGCAGCCGCATCATTACCGAGATACGCAACTTTTTGGACGGGCGCGGCTTTTTGGAAGTGGATACTCCTATCTTACACACGCTGGAAATTGGCGCTGCTGCGCGTCCCTTCAAAACCCATCACAACACGCTGGACATAGATATGTTCCTGCGTGTGGAAACTGAACTGTATCTTAAGCGCCTTATCGTGGGCGGCATGGAAAAAGTGTACGAAATCGGCCGCATTTTCCGCAACGAGGGCATGGACCGTTTTCATAACCCGGAGTTCACGTCCATTGAGCTGTATCAAGCGTATGTTGATTATTGCGAAATGATGCGCATTGTGGAAGAGTTGTTCGAGTATGTGGCACGAAAGGTTGTCGGTACCACGGAAATCAACTTTCAGGGCCAGGATATTTCGCTTGTCGCCCCGTGGCCGCGCATCACCATGGCGCAAGCTGTCAGAGACCACACAGGCGTGGACTTCTACACGTGGACCAGTGATGAAGATGCTCGCAAATGTCTTGATGAACGCAAAGTGTATTACGATAAGGGCGCAACCGCCGGACATTGCCTGGCGGCGCTTTTTGATGAATATGTCGAAGACAAAATGGTTCAGCCGACTTTTGTTATTGATTATCCGGTGGAGATCTCCCCGCTGGCCAAGCGCAAGAGTGACGACCCGCGCATGACGGAACGCTTTGAGTTCTTCATCGCCGGACATGAATACGGCAATGCGTTTTCTGAGCTCAATGATCCCGTTGACCAGCGTGAACGCTTCGTGAAACAGGTGGAGGAGCGCAGAAAACTCGGCGGCAATAACGCCGAAGTGGATGAGGATTTCATTAACGCCCTGGAGTACGGTTTGCCGCCGACGGGCGGCCTGGGCATCGGCGTTGATCGGATGATCATGATGCTGACGGACAGCGCTTCCATCCGCGACGTGCTGCTGTTCCCCACCATGAAGCCGCTTGGTTGATTGGCAAAAATGAAGCTGGAAACAAAACTAACCAAAAGCCGCTTGAAGGACCATTTCTCCTATGGTTTTTGGAAGTACATCGTGGCGACGGTGCTGGTCATCGTTGCGGTTGATTTGTTGTATATTCAAACCGCCTACCGTTCGCCTGAGCATTTGCGCATTGATTTTTATCTTCAAAGTGCGACGGCCGCGCAGGAAAAGGTAGATGCCTTTTTGGAGCCGATATGGAAAAGCGCGGTGCCGCAGATGGAAACGGTGGAGAGCGTCATTATTCTTCCGCTTGGCGAAGATGACTACATGTCACAAGTTCAGCTGCTCACCTACCTCGCGGCAGAGCAAGGCGACATCTATTTGCTTTCAACCGCGGATTTCAAAAGGTTCGCCGCTCAAGGTGCGTTCATTCCATTGGAGACCCTGGTGGCGGACGGTACGATCAATGCCGAGGGCATTGATTTAGGCAAGGGCTATGTGACGCTGGTTGATTCTGATGAAGAAGGCAATGAGGTACTCGTCGAAAGCCACTTATTCGGTATTCCGGCGGATGATCTGCATGGCTTCCTTGCCAGCGAAGTGAATAACCGGAATATGTTTCTCTCTATCACCTACAATAACAATAACGATGAAAATGTGATCCCGTTTTTTTCCGCACTGATCGATGCGGTCAAGGTGGCGGATACCGAAACGGTATCTGAGGGAACTGTCAAGTGAAATATAAATCCGTTGTCTGGGATCTGGACGGCGTTCTGACCGATTCGGCACCCGGCATTATCAGTACAACCAAGTATGTTCTGAGCAAAATGAACAAGCGTATTCCATCCGATACTGTTTTGCGCATGTTTTTGGGACCGCCTCTGGCGGTGTCTTTTCGCGAACTCTGCGGTATGAGTGAAAAGCAAGCGTTCATTGCGTCAGACCTTTACCGCGAGCGATACAGGACAGATGGCTGGCATGACAACGCAGTATACCCCGGCATTCGTCCATTGCTCAAGGCGCTGAGGGACAAGGGCTGTTATCTGTGTGTGGCTACAGGAAAGTCAACATCGGCAGCAAAGAGGATACTGGACGCCTTTTTCCTGACGCCTTATTTTGATCGCATTATCGGCAGCTCGGAAAACCAGCACAATGTTCAAAAGCAGGACGTCATTGTAGACGCCTTGCAGGGGAATAATGCCGCTGTGATGATAGGCGATCGGGATTCGGACATTTTGGCCGCAAGGGCATTGGGGATAGACAGTATCGCCGTTTCATACGGTTACGGCTCTGATGAGGAACTTGTTCTAAGCCGTCCCACGGGTAAAGCGGACAGTGTGGATGCGCTGTGGGAACTGCTGGGCGTTGAGAAGATCTCCCAAAACGGTTACTTTATTTCAGTGGAAGGCAACGACGGCTGCGGAAAAACCACGCAAACGGGTCTTTTGTACGAGTGGCTGCGGCAGTGCGGCTTTGATGCCATGACTACCCGGGAACCCGGTGGTTCGCCTGTGGCTGAAAAAATAAGAGCCATACTGCTGGATAAAGAGAATATGTCCATGTATGGCATCACGGAAGCGCTTTTGTTTGCCGCTTCAAGGGCGCAGCATGTCAAGGAAGTAATCGAGCCCGCGCTCGTACGGGGCAAAGTGGTTATCACCGACCGTTTTGTGGATTCCAGCATTGCCTACCAAGGCGCAGGACAACAGTTGGGCGAAGATATGGTTGCGCAGATCAACGCGCCGGCAGTGGATGGCCATTATCCGGACACTACCGTGTACCTTGATCTGGACTACCGCGTCGCCCTCAAGCGCCGTAAGCATGCATCCGAGGCAGACCGTATTGAACTCAATCCAGAGGACTTTCATCAGCGCGTCCAGGATGCCTTTCGGCGTCTCCATGCGACAAACCGTGAAAGATATCTTAAAATTGACGCATCGGGTACGGCCGAAGATATCGCCCGGGCCGTTTACGGCCAAGTCGCGGTGCGCATGATGCTTTCCGGGGTGGCATGATGCGCGTGGTGGTGGGCCTGTCAGGCGGTGTCGATTCCGCCGTAGCAGCGTTGCTGCTCAAGCGCGCGGGTCATGATGTAACGGGCGTTTTCATGAAAAACTGGGAAGAGAAAGATGAGAATGCCATATGTACGGCCGAGCAGGATTGGAAGGACGTACAGGCCCTCTGCGATGTGATCGGCATCCCCTATTACTCTGTCAATTTCGCGAAAGAGTATTATGACAGGGTTTTCTTACGTTTCCTGGAAGAATACCAGGCAGGGCGCACACCCAATCCGGATGTTCTGTGCAATAAGGAAATCAAGTTTGACGCGTTTCTGAATTTCGCCGCGCAGATCGGTGCCGAAAAGATGGCAACGGGTCATTTTGTCCAGACAAACGATCAGGGTGACCTGTTGCGCGGAGCCGATGCCGCAAAGGATCAGAGCTATTTTCTGTACATGCTCAAGCGTGCGCAGCTGCAAAAATCGCTTTTTCCAGTCGGTCATTTGACCAAGAAAGAAGTGCGCGGCATTGCGCGGCAGGCCAATATCCCCGTTTTTGACAAGAAGGACTCAACCGGCATTTGCTTCATCGGGGAAAGGCACTTTAAAGATTTTTTGGCCGGCTTTTTGCCTGCGCAGCCGGGTCAGATCATTTCGGTTGATGGGGAGATTCTGGGTTGGCACGATGGCTTGATGTACTATACCTTGGGCCAGCGGCGGGGTCTTGGCATTGGAGGCCATGGCGATGGCAGAAGCTGGTTTGTGGTCAACAAGGAGCTGGAACGGAATGTTCTGATCGTCGCCCAAGGCGAGGATCACCCGATGTTGTTTTCTACTCAGGCCCAAATAGAGCAGGTCACCTGGATAGGTGATCCGCCAGGCGCCCAGGGCAGTGAAATCGCCCTGACCGCGAAGTTTCGCTACCGTCAGCCAGATCAGGATGTGCTTTTGACATACCGGGGCGAACGGGGCACCGTTCTTTTCATCCGGCCGCAAAGAGCCGTCACGCCGGGGCAGAGCGCCGTATTCTATCAAGGCGAAGTATGCTTGGGTGGCGGCATCATTACTTCGGCCCAAGTGCCGCAATAAGCATCTCCAAAGCGAGAGGCTGTCAGATTGTGATCAAATCAAGCTGCGACAGCGTCACATAGTGGCGGACGACGCCATCTATGGCGATGGCTGCGTGCAGTGCGTCATAGGGATAGAACGCGATCGTTCTTTCGCCGCTATCATACTTTAAGAACACGGTCAAAAGTGCCGCGTCCGTTTGCAGTGAGTTTTCTGTCATTTCTCCGGAGGACGAGAGACTCATCATGTCAAGGTATGCCCGCATGAAGGGTTCGGCGAGGATTTCATCGCCGTTTCTTTTAACGTACATATCATAAATGGTGTTGCCGCTGTCATCCACCGCTATCAAATTATTGGGCAGCACGCGTTCAGCAAACTCTACGTAATAGTCTGTCCTTTGTTCCTCGCGCATGACGGCGATCCATTGCATCTTGTTGAGCGGAATATCAAATGGTGTTTGCAGTGCCAGGATGTCCGGCTCTATGTTCAATAGGAAACCCATGGACAGCATGGTGGCTTTGTAGATCATATCGTCAAACAGGCAGTAATAACCTACAGAGGCAAAAGCATCGCCAAAGTAAAACGTTATTTCATGTTCAGGTACATCCCTTTGCTCTGCGACTTGATGGTCCGGGGTCATTACGCTGATGATGCTGGCCGCCATTCTAATGGTTACAACCGCGAAAGGTTTATGCAGCCCGTACAGCCGGAGGTTCTTTTCGTTACCCTCGGCCACATAGGTCGACAGGCGCATGCGACCGGCTTTTTCCAGCAGGTCCTGCATTAAACCCGATGCGGGATAACGGAAGGGCTTTTTTACGTACCAGATGCCTTGTTCGTTGGTTAGCGACACTTCATCGCCGGAAGCATATCTCACGTCAATGCCGTCGATAAGGTCCGGTGTGTAATTGATATCCGGAATGGGATGCAGCTCCTCCTTGGTGTAGTTCATTGCGCTTATGTAATCAAGTTCCGTCAGGTATACTGCCGTATCGCCTTCCCGAAAAAGAAATCTGTGTGTATCGTCTGCGTGCACATTTTCGGCGGCGAACCACGTTTCCAAAACGCCATCTTTGGCGTGGATAGTGAAATGAAACGAATCATTCGTTATGCCAAATTCAGATAGGTGCTCCATATCGGTGTTTTCTTGGGCAAGATAGTCCGCGCGTATGAGGGTCGCCATATCGAATATTTCTTCCACCCGCGCTGTGTTGAGGCGAAAGCCCTCATCCCCGGCGATTGCGTACGAATTGTCTGCATTTCTGAGCAGCGTGAAGGGCTCCCCGCCAGTCGGATACAGTGTTATCTTTTCTATATCCTCTAAATTAAAGCTGCTCAGCACGATTCTGTCGGGCCTGGGTTCCACTTCCGGCAGCGGTTGGGGCCGCGACAATTGCCAGATCCCAATCAAAACGAGGACTGATACCAGTATCAAGACGATTTTGAGTTTGCGCGGGAAAGGTTTTTTTCGTTTTCTGGATACGGTGTTCATATCCCTACAACCGTTTCCTTGGCAGCAATACGAGTACGGCCGCAAGCATTATTAGTGCCGGCATGATGAATGTGAAAAGCGCGGGCAGGATGATTGCATCGTAAACCATAGGCCGTCGGAAGGCCGGCTTTGGCGCGATGGGCAAGTCCTCCGGGTGCTCAGGATAAAGTGTCTGGATGACTTCCAGCATAAATTCTGTGCTATATGTATTTGCGTGCAGCCATTGATCGGTAAAGAGCGTGGAGTTGCCAATGACGAACGCTTGTGAGCGCGTGCCGTCTTTGGTGGCGCGATTACTGTGCGCTGCCAAAGTGAAGGTGCCGGAAGGGGAACCCGGTTGCCTTTCCATGCTCAGGTTATCTTCATCAATGATATGTATATACGCTTGACCGCTCACCAGCAGCGGAATAACCTGTAGGTCTGTTTGCAGTTCCTGCGTAAGGGTCAGTGCGCGCGCGCCAACCAGGATGAGCCTGTCTTGTCCCGATGCTATGAGCGGGGTGGTAGCTTCACTATCCTGCATATGGGGCATCACGTACATGGGCGATTCATAGTAGGAGGCGGCGTCTTCCGTTTCCGTAATGACAACGCCCGGCACTATCCCGATGCCGTAGTACCTGAGCAGCGCTGTCCAATTGGGCAGGTCATGGGGGTCGCTGTAATCGGTAGTGAAGAACAGTGAACCGCCCTTTTCCACGTAGGCCATGATGTCGCTGAGTTCTTGCTGCGTCAGGTCCTTGCGGGGGGACAACACGATCAAAAGGCCATCATTGCTTAAAGTATCTTGGCGCGACAGGTCGACAGAGCGAACTTCGTAGTTCTTGTCCACCAAGAAATCTACCATCGCTGCCGCTTCTTCCAAGTCCAATTCGTCATGACCCTTCAGCAGCTGGATGCTGGGCAGCTGTGCGCTGGTGACGTAGACGATGGCTTCTGTAACGCTGTCTTCATACTGCGCGCCGGAGGCAACGAACTGCCCGGTGGATGCGTCAAAATCGGCCGTGATGTAGTCATTGGCGTCCAGTACGCGTGTCCGGTCCATTTGCTTGCTGTGGACGATCAGGCAATCGGTCGATACGGCGCTGTCCAGCAAGCTGTCTGAGATGTTATGGACCAGCAGCGGATTTTCTGCCAAGTTCTCGACCGAGAACGTGAAGAAGGCACTGCCTGCCTGATATCTCTCCAGCAGGCTGATAAGTGCAAGATCTTCGTTGCCGGGGCTGAACAGAGCATACGCGTGCACCGGTGTATCAAGGGTGTCCAGAACTTCTTGAGTGACTGCACCGTAGGTAGTGAGGCTGCCAAAGGAGTAATCCTGTTTGAGGGCATACTTGTTTTCCAGGCGATCCGCAGCGCCCATCAGCACGATGCTCAGTACGATCGTCAGTGACATGACAAGCCAGGACGTCAGTAGGCTGTTTCGCTTTCTGCTGTTCTTCGTGATGCTTTTCATAGAGGGTTCCACCTTCTGCCTTTTGCCAAACGCATTGCCGCAACCAGGCATACGGTACTGAAAAGTAAGTAGTACATGGTGTTGGCCTTGCTCCACAGGCCCATGGAAAAAGGAACAAAACGGTTATAAATGTCAATGAGCGCAAACACGTTTCGGATAAGAGCCGGCTTAACAGAGGAAACCGCAAGGCCGGACAACCATAAAAGGAGATTGGCGCCCAGCGACAATACGTAGGCAGAGGCGGGTGTGCCGGCAAAAGACGAGATCATCAAATCAAAAGCCAGAAAAGCAGTGCCATGGAGCGCCAGGCCCAGGTAACCTGCTATGATCTCCGGCAGATATACTTCTCCATAAACGGAAATGAGCGCAGGATAGATCAGACTCAGAACAAGTGCTAACAATAGCACTGTGAGCGCAGCAAGGAATTTTGAAAGAACCACTTTTGATGAGGATACAGGGGACGTCCAAAGCAATTGGTCCGTTTTCTGTTTTCGGTCGCCTGCCAGACGCATTGCCGGGATGGGGGAGAGCAGCATCCAGATATAGCTGACCATGGAGAAAAAGCCGCCGGGGTCGCTGGAGCGCGCCAGCACGTTGTTGATAAAGAACACCAACCCCGACAGAAGCATGAAAACGCCGAGGAACACATAACCGGTTCCGGTTAAGAAGAAACTCTTAAGCTCCCTTTTGAAAATGGCCTTCACAGAGAAGTTCCCCCCGCTTGACGGATGGCATTGAGATAGATGTCTTCCAACGTTACTTCTTCCCGTGTCAACGACAATATCGGAATTTGCTTACCCGAGGCAAAAGTGTTGAGCTCCAGCGGAAATCTTTCAGGCGCGTTTGTTTCCACAGCTGCCTGTGTGACGCGTGAACCCTGCAGATCATGCTGCGTGACCCTCTGCACACTGGGCAGAGCACGCAGACCGGCCATTGCCTCCTTTGGCGATGCCCCCAGCGTTACCGAAAACATGACGCCGCTTGTTGCTTTGATAGTGCGGTCCGCGACCAGCCGGCCTTGGTGGAGGATGATAACGCGGTCGCATGTGCTCTGAATGAGACTGAGAACGTGAGAAGATAAGATGATAATATGTTTCGTTTTCAGCCGCGCTATGAGTTCGCGGAACTCTTTCACTTGAGACGGATCCAAGCCATTTGTGGGTTCATCCAGAAGAAGCGCTTTGGGACTGCCGCATAGTGCTTGCGCCAAGCCTGCGCGTTGCTTGTATCCGTGGCTTAGGTTGGCGATTTTTCGCTTGGCTGCGTCCTTAAGACCGGTCAGCTGCAATATATCGACAAGGTGCTTTTCCCTGTCTCCTTTAATCACCTCTTTAAGCTCAATGCAGAATGCAAGGTATTCTTGCACAGTCATTTCGGGGTACAGAGGTGGAATTTCCGGAAGGTAGCCAAGGCTGCGTTTTGCTTCGTAGGTCCTGTCGAAAAGGTCGAAACCCTCAATGCTGATGGTGCCTGCATCCGGCTCCTGATACCCCGACATGACATTCATCAGCGTGGTCTTGCCTGCGCCGTTTTCGCCAAGCAGGCCCAGTACCTCATGCTCTCTGGCCACAAAAGAAACATCCTGCAGTGCCGGGTGGTTCCCGTAATGCTTGAAGACGCTGACTACTTGAATCATCTTTCCGGCTCCCTTCTGAAGACGTCAAATTATTATACCATGCGCTTCATGCTATAGTAATGAACAATCTGTAAAGGGCACAGTGTTTACGTTTTCCCGCGATTATGCTATCCTGACACAGCAATGCATACCAAGGAGGCAACATGTACCGAAGGGTCAGTCGCAACAACAATACATCCTTTACGCCGCCAAGAAGAAACTCGCGCGCTGTTTCCGGCGTTCTTATCGCGCTGCTTTTGGTTGCCGTCTTTGCCGTTTCCATCCTGTACGCCGGTGCCTCAGCTTTCCGCTCTGATGCGCAAAACCAGTTTGAGCGGTATGTTTTGAGCGCGGTGGTGGACGCTATAGAGCAGGTAAACCGCTTGACCAGCGGGGTGCAATCTGACTCCGCGTCCAAATTGGCGCAGGTACGGCAAAACGTTTTTCTGATGGACCGCCTAAACAACATTAATATCTTCCTGCTTGGTGAGCGTGGCCGATTGGTGCCCCAGGAAGCACTGACAGTACTGTATGAAGATTTGGACACTTATGAAAAGCTGCTGCAAACCGCAACTTCACCGACACTGGAGATCCGAACTACGTTGCTGACGCATTTGACTGCGCTGCACGAGCTTATTCGGGAATAGCAGGTTCCGTTGTCTCCAGCGTGTGTGACAACCAACAACTGCGGTAACGCCGGCACAGCTTTTGATAGGCGCCTAACGCGTGCTTGTAGTTGCTGTAGACCGCAAAAACGGCAGAACCGGACCCGGACATTATGGCCATTTTTGCGTCGCTTGATTTAAGCGCATTGATGGCTTCTCCAATTTGCGGGCGCAACTGCGCGGAAACGGACTGCAAATCATTCTGCGCAGATCGTGCGAGCAGGGTATAGTCACCTGTTTGCAGCGCCTTCAAGGTGCTCAAAAGGCTTTCTTCCTTGTTGTGTGGGCTGTCTGATAAGTTGAGAGAACCAAATACATTGCCGGTGCTAAGCCCGCGGCAAGGCTGAATGACGACTAAATAGTACCGCCTGTCCATGGTGAGCGGCCTGACGTCTTCGCCCCTGCTGCCCACACGGGCAAACCCGCCCTGAATGCAAAACGGAATGTCACTGCCCAGGGACAGACCAATTTGCGATAGTGCGGTGGCGTCGTAGTGCAGATCCCACAGCTCATTGAGTCCCAGCAGGACTGCTGCCGCATCTGCACTGCCTCCTCCAAGGCCCGCACCCACGGGTATGTTCTTCCTCAGCTTGATGCTTGCACCCAAAGTGATACCCGCGTGCGAGCGCAGCGCATCCGCCGCTCGGTATGCCAAGTTCTGTTCTGTTTTGGGCATGAAGCTTGCGTTTCTCACAAAGATCTCCAGCTTTTCGCCGGGGAGGATCTCGATTTCGTCATGAAGCGAAATCTGCTGCATCAGCATATCCAGTTCATGGTATCCGTCTTCGCGTTTGCCCAAGACATTCAGATGCCAATTGATTTTTGCGT